>JBLHID010000023.1:0-26539 GCA_047615545.1 Polaribacter sp. | reverse complement strand
CCTCCGCAACATCAAGGTTAAAGTCTTTTACGACAAGCATAATGCCATCGTAACTTTTCTGGACGTTCTTAAACTGTACGTACGGCTGTTCGTTTGACACTATTAATGAACCCTCCTCAGGATTTTCAAACATGAACTATATCGACTAAGTGCCTCTTTGATGCTGGGCATTTTTATTAGCCAAAATTTTTTGGCTATACCAATAAACTTGGGACACCCTAACGCAGTAAAAATATCAGGTCAACTTGTCATTAAAAAGCCGAACGTATTCGACTCCTTGTGACTCAACAATTTAAAACCGCTTAGGTCTGCTACAAATATAATGGCATCACATCATAAATACCAATACATAAACTTGCCAGCCACATCACAAAAAATGATACCTGGGCTTAACCTTAAAAACGATGTCGTTAAACGGTCAGCAAAAACCCACTAGCTTTATTATTCACTAGCGAGCATTCATCTTCCTACATAAACCGTCTATTGCATAGACGATCTAGCTTCGCGTTTTTCTTTGCTACCTAGCAGCCAATGCCGCGTCTAACTCAGGCACCGCTTCAAACAAGTCGGCAACCAATCCATAATCGGCCACCTGGAAAATCGGTGCTTCGCTGTCATTATTGATCGCGACAATTACCTTGCTCTCTTTCATACCCGCCAAATGCTGGATAGCACCAGAGATACCAACCGCAATATACAGGTCAGGTGCAATGACTTTCCCGGTTTGACCAACCTGAAATTCGTTGGGAACAAACCCTGAGTCAACTGCTGCACGGGATGCGCCAACCGCAGCACCTAACTTATCGGCAACTGATTGCAACATGCTGAAGTTCTCACCATTTTGCATACCGCGACCACCAGAGACCACAATATTAGCCGAGGTCAATTCGACCTTGTCGCCGCCAGACACTGCTTGCGATACCCAGCTCGAAAGCCCGGCATCTGCCCCACCGCTAATGGCTTCGATAACAGCCGAGCCGCCAGTAGTAGCTGCTGCTTCGAACTTGATAGTTCGCACAGTGATGACTTTGATCGCATCAGATGACTGAACTGTCGCGAGAGCATTACCCGCATAAATCGGGCGAACAAACGTATCAGCCGACTTAACTTCGACGATTTCAGAAATTTGCGCCACATCTAACAATGCCGCTGCACGTGGCATCATGTTTTTACCGAAAGTAGTGGCTGCAACTAATACGTGACTATAATCCTTAGCGATGTCAACAACCAGTGACGCTAGGTTTTCCGCCATATGATGGCCAAACATAGCATTGTCAGCCACTTTAACTTTTGCAATACCGGCGATTTGTGCCGCACTATCAGCGACTGACTGGCAGTTTTCACCAGCTACTAACAAGTCGATATCACCGCCAATTTGTTGCGCTGCTGTGATTGCATTCAAGGTAGCCACTGCCACTTCATTGTTATCGTGTTCTACAACAACTAAATTACTCATAACTAAATCACCTTCGCTTCGTTGCGTAACTTATCTACTAGTTCGGCTACATTGGCGACCATAACGCCAGCAACACGACCTTCAGGCTCAACCACTTCAAGTGTGGTTAAGCGGTTTGCGGTATCTAACCCTAAACTATCTAATTCAATGATATCCATTGGTTTACGCTTAGCTTTCATCACGTCAGGGAGTTTGACATAGCGCGGCTCATTCAAACGTAAATCGACGCTAATGACCGCTGGCATTTTAACGCTAATTGCTTCCAAACCTGCATCCACTTCACGTGTTGTGTTGGCAATATCACCATCCAATTTAAAATCAGAAACAAAAGTGCTCTGCGACCAACCCAACAGGGCCGATAGCATTTGAGCAGTCTGATTACAATCATCGTCGATGGCCTGTTTGCCGGCCAGCACAAGGCCTGGAGCCTCCTTGTCAACAATGGATTTTAATACCTTAGCAATTGCTAGAGGCTCTAAGGCTTCTTCGGTAACAACATTAATCGCACGATCAGCACCCATTGCCAAACCATGGCGCAGCGTCTCTGGAGTTTTACCACCACCAATTGAAACCACCACAACCTCATCACCCAAACCAGCTTCACGCAGACGTAACGCCTCTTCCAGAGCATTTTCGCAAAAAGGATTCATCGTCATTTTGACATTTGCCAGGTCGACACCCGAACCATCTGCCTTAACCCGAGCTTTCACTTGCGGGTCTAGCACGCGTTTCACACATACCAATATTTTCATCACATTCTCAACTTTAAAATTTCAACTTTACATTTTCAGGATCGAAGGATAATGCTTCGACTATCGTTGCTAAAATAGATACCACTCTTTAACCTTGGCAACCAACCTTTCATGTACCGATCAACTAACCGCTATTGGCATAGTCCGAGCATCCGTCTAGCTCAACCAGATGCCAAACCAAGGGCGAAATAGTCTAACCACATTTCAACAAGTATCAAGTGATAGCACGGACCTGTGGGATAGTGGATTCTGGTCTTTCACTCAAACCCAATAATTCCCAGATGCGACACCATTAGTCAGCCTCGCGACCTTCTCGATCAAAATGCTTGTGGAAGTTAAATTTGCTTGTTTATACTCAAATAAGAGTAAGTATGACGTCACTAAACTTCGGGTTCGAATTAAGCCCTACGCTATAGACATATTGGCATATATGCAGTGCCTATAAGATTATAAATTTCGTTGCACACCTCAAGCTAGCGATTAAGCCCTGAAACGAAGGCTATCGATAGTTTTTTATTTTGAAACCATTTTAAAGTGGAGCCGGTATCTGTCGGCCGCTATTGGAGAACACTCATGGCACAGTTTCCAGAAAAAGCCAATGTCGTCATTATCGGACTAGGCGGTATCGTCGGCTCCTCGGTGATGCACCACCTAGTCGAAAGCGGCTGGGACGATATTGTCGGCATCGACAAGACATCGGTTCCCACAGACATCGGATCAACCTCTCACGCATCTGATTTTTGCTACGCCACCGACCACAGCAAATTCGTTTGCTATACCACGGGCTACAGCATTAATTTCTTCGACAAAATGGGACACTACTCTCGCATCGGTGGACTCGAAGTCGCGCGTGTTGGCGACGATGATCGCATGATGGAACTAAAGCGCAAGGTCGCCTCGGGCAAAGCCTTCGGCACCAACGTCAAAATGGTAAGTGCAGCTGAAGCTAAAGCACTCTTTCCATTACTTGAAGAAGACATGATCCAGGGTGCCATGTGGGACCCGGATGCAGGCCTGGTTAAACCACGTTCTCAAACGGTCGCCGGTGTTCTAGTCGACAACGCAGTCAAAACTGGCAAGGCGCAATCGTGGGCCAACACCAACGCCATCGGCCTCGATATCCAAGACGGGCGTATTGTCGGTGTAGAAACTAGCCGTGGTTACATTGCCGCCAAACACGTCATCGTCTGTGCTGGACTATGGGGCAGAAGCATTGCAGAAATGGCGGGTGAAGACCTTCCAGTGATGCCAGTCGATCATCCACTCGCATTCTTTGGCCCATACACAGAATTCGAAGGCACTGGAAAAGACATTGGCTACCCACTCATGCGTGACCAAGGCAACTCAGCCTATATGCGCGATACAGGTGACCCATCCACACCAGAAGGCGGCCAGATAGAATGGGGCTACTACGAAGAAAAAGAACCTCGCCTGCTACACCCACGTGACCTGCCCGAAAAAGGTGAAACTCATTGGTCACCATCGCAGCGCGATTTAGAACTAGAGCAAATCATGGAACCCCTCGAACGCGCTATGGAGCTAACCCCTATATTGGGCGAAATCGGCTACAACGAAAAGCATTCGTTTAACGGTTTGCTACAGGTCACTACTGATGGCGGCCCCTCTGTCGGTGAGTCGGTAATCACTCGCGGCCTATGGTATGCGATTGGCGTGTGGGTTAAAGATGCCCCTGGCATCGCGAAGGTATTGGTCGACTGGATGACCGATGGCGTAGCCGAGATGGATTTCAATGGTATTGATACTGCACGTCACTACCCAATTCAAAAAACACCTTCTTATATTCACGACCGTTGCTACGAATCTGCTTTCAAAATCTACAACCCAGCCGTCCATAACCGCGAACCTTATACAGAAGGCCGTGGTCTGCGACGCAGCCCCTTCTGGACCCGCGAAAAAGAACTTGGTGGCTATTTCATGGAATTAGCAGGCTGGGAGCGCGCGCACGGTTATGCCGCCAACGAGCACCTGTTTGAAAAATACGGAGATAGAGCGCCCATACGCGAGCACGAATGGGACAGCCGTCATTTCTGTCGAGTCTCCAATGCTGAGCATCTTGAGATGTCTGAAAACGTCGGCATGATCAACCTGTCGCACTTCGCGGTTTACGACATAATAGGCCCCGACGCCGAAACGTTAATGGAATTCGCCTGTACTGCAAAAGTCGGCGGCGACACTGCCATTGGCAAGGGTGTTTACACACACTTCTTGGACAAGCGCGGCGGTGTGCGCGCAGACCTTACCGTCATTCGTCACGCCAAAGACCGTTACCGGTTAATCGACGGAGCCGATGCGGGTCATCGCGACTACATTTGGCTCAAGCGCATGGCAGAAGACAACAACTGGCATGTCTACATTGATGACCGCTCAGACCAAATGGCCTGTCTCGGTGTCTGGGGACCGAATGCGCGTAAGCTCGTCCAGGCAGTCGCCGACGACCCAGCCGCATGGGAAGATGACCGCTTCCCATTCGCCGCTACTCGAAAGCTGTCATTAAAAGGCATTCCGGTAGAAGCCTTCCGTATCTCTTATGTTGGCGAGCAAGGCTGGGAGCTACACGTACCATTTAGCTATGGGCTATCGCTATGGGACCTGATCTTCGAACAAGGCGCATGCCCAGTTGGCATCGAAACCTACGCCAACAGCCGCCGTATGGAAAAAAGCCTACGCCTGCAAAATGCCGACCTGTTAACCGAATACAACCTGTACGAAGCCGGACTGTCTCGCCCAGTGGTTAAACAAGCTGACTTCCACGGCAAGGCACCTTACCTTGAGCAACGCGCACTCGAAAACCAGGTTGCCTATTTATGTACGCTGTCGATGACCGACAACATCGACTCTAATGGCATCGCACGTTATCCAGTTGGCAATTGCCCATTAATGGACGCTAAAACAGGTGAAGTACCCGTTGATTCGAAAGGTCGGCGTTCGTACCTCACCAGCATCGCCTATGGCCCGACTATTGGCAAAAACATAGGACTCGGCTACCTACCGTTCGAATATTGTGAGGTAGGTCGTGAAATGGTAATGGAATATCTAGGAGAGCAATTTCCGATGAGAGTTGAATCGGTTGGTTACAAGCCAATGTATGACCCTGAGAACAAGTTGCCACGATCTTAACGGCAGATCATTGACAGAGTATTAAACTAAAGGCGCTATTCATTAGCGCCTTTTTTTAACATCAATTCATCAACTGGATAAAGCCAGATTGATGGTGACAGAATAAAAGCATCCTATACAATAAGTCCCAGTAAATTCAGTCCAGCATCAGAACAACAATCGAACAGGAAATAAACATGTCGTTATTGGCCAAACGCACCCAACGAATTGATTCCAGCGGAATCCGACGAATATTCGAACTCGCTCGAAGCATGAAAGACCCGATTAATCTCAGCATCGGACAGCCCGACTTTGATGTGCCAGATCCAATCAAATCAGCCGCAATCAACGCTATTCAACAAGGCCATAATAGTTACACCCCAACCCAAGGCATTGTGCCGCTAAGGGAACAGCTAATAGCACAAGAAAAAGCGTTTACAGGGCGTGATTACTCACTCGACCAAATGCTAATTACTTCTGGCGTCAGCGGCGGATTATTTCTGGCGCTGCTAGCGTTAGTTGAGGCGGGTGACGAGGTCATTATCCCCGACCCTTATTTTGTCATGTACAAGCATTTGGTTAATTTGAATGAAGGTACACCGGTTTATCTCGACACCTATAATGATGGCTTTACGATCAACCCCGACAAGCTCGAAGCCCTAATCACTAGCAAAACGAAACTACTATTACTCAACAGCCCAGGCAATCCGACAGGCTGCATTTTTCCCGCTGATCAATTGAAAGCCATTGCACAAATTTGTGACAAGCATGGCGTACTCATTATTACTGATGAAATTTACCGTGAGTTTGCCTATGCGCCAATGCGATCAATCGCAGAATTCACCGACAACTGCCTGCTACTCGCCGGACACAGCAAATCCTTTGCCATGACTGGCTGGCGACTCGGCTATGCCGCTGGCCCCATCGAAGTCATAGATGCAATGGCCACACTTCAACAATACAGCTTCGTCTGCGCCCCCAGTGTCGCGCAACACGCCGCTCTAGCCGCCCCCAAAACCGATATGAGCCAACAGCTCGCCGACTACGCACTCAAACGCAATTTAATGTCACAAGCCCTGTCATCCAGTTTTGAAGTCAGCTCACCCGATGGCGCATTCTATCTATTTGTAAAAGCACCCGATGGATTTGATGGTGATACGTTTACTGAGTTGGCTATTAA
Source organism: Polaribacter sp. (assembly GCA_047615545.1). Taxonomy (GTDB): domain Bacteria; phylum Pseudomonadota; class Gammaproteobacteria. The sequence continues at coordinate 20,034 of JBLHID010000023.1, read as the reverse complement.
GAACAATGTATTAATTATTCCTGGTTCGGTGTTTAGTGAGCGTAGTAGCCATTTTAGAATTTGTTATACCGTGCCAGATGCGCAATTGCATAAGGGGGCAGAGGTGCTTTGTTCGCTTGTTTGAGGGAGAACATACTTTGCGAGGATAATGTGAACCTGAGGGTAAGTTACTAAATCAGGTCATTAGGCGGTATAGCTAAGGACAGCCCTATTCATGCCTATGTATTGATGACTAATCATATTTACCGATTAAACGAATGTAGCGTTATCGAGCGCTATTTCGTACAGGCCTGAATGCTATAGATGTCCATGATGTGCGAAAATCAGTGGCGTTTTCGGTACCTCTCAGAAACAACCTTTTTAAAGAACGGATTGAGGCGACATTAGGTAAATCAGTTGGTTACATCGCACGAGGCAGGCCTAAACAGGGTTAATTGAGTGATATCACTATTGCGAATTATTCCCATGTACCTCCAGCCCTTTTAGTTCCCAATTAAATAAATCTGTCCCGGTTATTACTCATGAACAACCAGCGAAACTGGAGAATGGCGAAAACCGCAAACGTGTCTTTTTTAGGCAACGCCGACTCAGCTGTTGTTTGTTGATCTCCCGGCAGGTCAGATGGAGAAGAGATAAGTCATGGTTATTTTGGATGTGAGCACTATCGCTTATGAGTTGAACAATTGATCCTCTGGGCTATGTAGCGGCGACGCGGCTGCGCATAAATAAAGAAGTAGTTTTTAGCTTTGTAGCCGTTTAAGCTGCTGCGATTTTGTTAATAGAGCCCCAAACATGACTGATATCTCTGCAGCTCCCAGCAGCGCCAAAACACCAGAATTTTCAGCGGCCCCATGGCCGGCAGTTCGCAAGGCCCTTGAAATTATTGGCTGGCTAGTGGTTGCAGTGCTTCTGTATACCGGTCTCAGTTCGATTTTTGGCCGTGCTGACTTTTTGATAACCAGCTTTGCACAGCCCATTGCAGATCCACGGGCCACCTTTAACGGGTTTGATGTTCGCTACTATGAGCACTTTCTAGCCACATGGCTGCACCTTGGCCCCGCCCTGCTCATCTTCACTATCGGCCCGATACAGTTCATCCCCGCGGTACGAAAAAAATGGATTAATCTCCACCGCTGGTCTGGTCGTATCTTCATAGCTTGCGGAGTCATCGGCGCCGCTTCGGGATTTTTTATTGGCGCTCTTTACCCCTTCATGGGTTTAGGAGGCCAGGGCTTTAACCAATCCATGGCCACGGTTGTTATAGCCAGCTATACCCTGCTTTGCCTTTATAAAGCCTATAGCAGTATTCGCCGCAAACAGTTTGGTGCGCATCGAGAATGGATGATCCGCGCCTGGACCATAATGCTAGCCATCGCCACACAGCGGATAATGTTAGGGGTATTAATGTCTACCACCGGCGTTGGGATAGAAATATTATTTGGTACGACATTTTGGATGGCGGGGCTGCTAAATGTCACTATCGGCGAGATCTGGATTAGCCTCACTCGCACTCCAGGCAATGGGGCGCGTCATTGGAAAGATCTCGATGCCAAGGCAGCATCTAACAAAGAATAATAGGGGTCAGAGAAATTTAATTTCTTTAATTTCAATCGCTCTCATGCTGCGATCTTGAACAAGTTCGGAATTTATTTCAGACTCATTTTATATTGGAAACCTATAAATGACAGGCACTTTCTAAAGTCATTTAAAGACTAATTCATAGACGCCCATTGAAATGAAGGGCGGATTCATTTCACTGAGCTGTCGTAAACGAGCTCTAAAATACGTCTGTGAAACGCAGATTCAGCATTCCCACTTTATCAACCAAAGCGCATCTCTAGACGGTACACTATCCAGCACGTGTTTAAAGACTAGGAAAATCAGAATGTACACTTCCAAATTCCCAAAAACGTCCCTAGGTTTTTTCCCCACCCCGGTGGCTGAGCTCACTCGCTTAAGCGATAAGCTAGGCGGGCCAAGGATATTCATTAAACGTGATGACCTGACAGGTCTGGCGCTTGGTGGTAACAAAACCAGGAAGTTAGAGACTATTCTTGGTGATGCTTTAGCCCAAGGCTGCGATACCATTATTACCGCAGGCGCTGCACAATCGAATCATTGCCGTCAAACTGCGGCAGCCGCTGCAAAACTGAACTTGGAGTGTCATTTGATTCTGGGTGGTGAACAACCAGATAATATTAGCGGTAATCTTTTGCTCGATAAAATTTTTGGCTGCCATATTCATTGGGGTGGTGAGAACCGCAAGGGAGAAGACATCCCTGAACTGGTTGAGCAGTTGATTGCCGTTGGTAAAAAACCTTACATCGTGCCGTATGGTGGATCAAACGAGTTGGGTGCAATATCATTTATCGATGCGGTGGGTGAACTGGTTAGTCAAACAAACCAGCCTTTTAGCCATATTGTATTTGCATCCAGTTCTGGTGGCACCCACGCCGGTCTAATGCTCGGTAAACATATATTCAAGCAGGACTTTGAATTGATCGGCATTAGCATTGATAAGGATGAGATCGATAATCGGGAACTGGATCAGCACATTGTCAACCTCGCCAACAAAACAGCCAAAGTGATTGGGCTACACGCATTGTTTTCTGATCAAGATTTAACCCTCAACACTCACTATATTGGCGACGGATACGGCGTGGTTGGCGAGCTAGAGAACGAGGCAATTAAACTAACCGCACAATTAGAAGGCATACTTTTGGACCCTGTATATACTGGCCGCGCAATGGGTGGTCTAATCGACATGATTCGCACTGGTCAATTCGACAAGGATGCAAATGTATTGTTTTGGCATACCGGCGGAGCACCTGCTTTGTTCGCTTATTCGGATGACTTAAATTTTTCACCCGTTCTTTAATCCACATCTAACTTACGATTCTGAAATGACTACCCCCGATAATTTCATCCGCGTAACAGAAGCCGATTTCAAACTGGCTTACTCGATTTATATGGACGACTCGATTAATCCGTACATGAGTTTTGAAAAGGTATCAGAGCAGGAATTTAGAGAATGCTTCGAGGCAATGACCAATCGTGATGAATTTGTGTTCTATCGAGAAAATGGTGTTAGAGTCGGAATATTTTCATTGGACTATGGGAAGTGGCGTAAAAAACATGTCGCCACCATTGGTGCATTGGCTATCCTCCCAGACCATCAGGGAAAAGGCATTGCTAGCCGGATGATGCATGAGATTTTTGACCATTTGAAGACTCTCAATATTACACGATTGGAATTAATCGTTGAGAGTGACAACCCTAAGGCCATTAGCCTTTACAAAAAACTAGGGTTCGAAATGGAAGGCACTCTACGAGCGTATTTGAAGCGTGATAGCGATGAGCGCCCAGTTGATGATTACTTCATGTCGATTTTACTTTAGAGGTACGCTTTAGAGATAAGTATTAATGACGATGCAAAAGCTCTACTCTACTGCAAGACAGCTAGGACAATAAAGTGAAACAAGAAACCCCAGCCGAGGCTAGCTTTGGCGACAAAGATAGTTCCTACATAGCCGCAGGGAAACTAGACGGTATCCAGCAACTAGTCACCTGTTTTTATCATGTCATGGGTGAGTTGCCAGAAGCCGTACACATTCGTGACATGCATCCATCAGACCTAACCGTCTCAATCGACAAACTGTCCTGCTTTTTATCGGGCTGGCTTGGTGGTCCAAAGCTGTATGCAGATAAATACGGCGGATTTAGCATTCCGCAGGTACATAAGCACTTGGCGGTCACAGAGTTAGAACGCGATGCGTGGCTATTGTGTATGTTTCATGCACTTGAAATGCAGCCTTTGTATACTGAGCCTTTCAGAAAGTACATGCTGCATCAGCTAGCCATACCGGCAGAGCGCATTCGCTTAACCTGTAAAGGCAGCCAATAGGCAGCAGATTAATAGGGATTAATAAGTATCATGTCAAGTTGGCCAGAAGGCATAGTCGCAATCGGCTAAGTCATGACAAACCTGATATTCACAAATAGGCTTTAAAAATTCGAATTGGAAATCCACGTCAGTACAGTAAGAGTCGGCCTGAGCTGCGGCTCATACTATATTCATCGTACAAAAAAACGAGGGATTTGTCGCGGCCCCCTCTTTTAGTTTGACCGATCAATCAAGGCTAAATTAAACATTCCTGTTTCGACGTCATGTCGATCGGCTCTTCATTCTTACTATTAAGTTTGCGCACTAAATCACAACCGATAATGGCAACAAATTTATCGTAAACAACGGCATTCTTTAGCTTCAATTTTGCGAGGTCACTATGAGTCCAATAAGCGCACTGAACGACGTTCTCCGCATAAGCGTTGGCTGATGCAGCCTCCCGAGTCAGAAATCTCATTTCACCTACGAAGTCCCCATTTTGAAGAGTGGCGAGTTTCTTTCCGTTCTTCGTAATATGAACGGCCCCATTCAAGATGATACAGAGGTGATCCGAAAATTCATTTTCTTCAACTATCATTTGGTTCTGATAAATACAAAACTCGTTAGTAGTGATCAACTTCTTAAATTCTCGGGTCGAAATTGTCGAAAAATGTTGATGGTAGACCGCAACAGTTTCCGCAGGTAGTGCTATGGTTAATCGATCAAGAGCCAATATGGCGATGTGAACCAAGTTAATGATCAGGTATGCACTGTTCCATCCAATCATGGAAGTTATTCCTAGACTGATCCCCGACACTATATAAATAATCGACGCTAATACAAATAGTATTCTTAGCCAAAGTATATTTTTTAGAACGAAAGCTAAGCAGCTAAAAACTGCAGCAATACTGTAAATATATTCACCCGTCAATATCAGTAAAATGCCTTCCATTTTTATTATTCCTAACTGTAGAAAAAAGACTGCACCGATATGCTAGTAGGTTACTGAAAACAGAGCCAGCATTACTTTTAGGAGGCAATGGTTTTTGGTATAACGCCTTTCATGAAATCCCGATCTCGACGCTTTTAACGCCTGCCAGCTTGGTCTTAATAGCCTATTACCAGACAGGTGCTCAATTCCCAATTTTTCTGAAGTATAAAAGGTCTATCAGCCAATATCAATCTAAGAAAGCCAATCCAGAATATGTCCCTTTCCCATGCATTTAGGGTAATGGCCGAAAAAATAATGCCCGCTGTTTTGCGCAGTTCGTCACTTGAAAATAAAGGAAAACACTCTCGAGGTGCACAACATTGATCTCAATTAGACCAGCGCTTGAATCTGTATTAATAGCACAGGGCGAGTGGTACGATCGCTACCAGAAGTTCGCTCATACTCTGTAGTCAAGTCCTGAGTGTCGCGGCCCAGTTGAGTACTCGTACTACTCACACTAAACAACCAAGGTCATCTGTAGTATCATTCTTCTATGTTTCAGTTTCATTGCTTTCAATCGGCTTCAGGATTTACTTATGGTCATCACACCCAAGATTCGCGGCTTTATTTGCACCACCACTCACCCCACTGGCTGCGACCTCAATATTAAGCAGCAAATTGAGCACACCCAACAGAAAGGCGCTGTTGAAAATGGCCCTAAAAAAGTACTCGTTATCGGGGCCTCTAGTGGTTACGGCATGTCTTCACGAATCGCGGCTGCATTTGGTAGTGGCGCAGCGACTATTGGTGTGTTTTTCGAAAAAGCGGCAACTGAAAGGAAAACCGGCACAGCCGGCTGGTATAACAGCGCAGCCTTTGAGAAGTATGCTGCCGAAGCTGGGCTTTACGCAAAAAGTATCAATGGTGATGCATTCTCTAACGAGGCACGTGATCAGGTCATTCAGTTGATAAAAGACGATTTGGGTGAAATCGACATGGTGGTTTATTCACTCGCCTCTCCCGTGCGCAAAATGCCGGATAGTGGAGAAGTAATCCGATCCGTACTCAAACCTATTGGCGAGACTTATCGCTCTACCGCTATCGATACCAGCCGTGATGCCATCATTAATGCTGAAATAGAACCCGCTACCGAGGCCGAAATTGCAGATACCGTTACCGTCATGGGTGGCGAGGACTGGGAGCTATGGATCAATGCTCTGTCCGATGCGGGTGTGCTTGCTGACGATGCTCGCACCGTTGCTTATTCTTATATCGGCTCCGATATTACCTGGCCTATCTACTGGCATGGCGCTCTCGGCAAAGCGAAGGAAGATGTTGATCGTGCCGCACAAGCACTCAACGCTAAACTATCCGTCAATGGTGGCGGTGCTAATGTTGCGGTGCTTAAGTCAGTTGTTACTCAGGCGTCATCTGCTATTCCGGTGATGCCGCTGTACCTGTCGATGGTGTTTAAAGTCATGCGTCAGGCAGGTTTTCACGAAGGTTGCATGGATCAAATTTATCGACTGTTTGCCGAGCGCCTCTACAACAATTTGAATCCCGCTGATATGGTTGATGATAATAACCGACTACGCTTGGATGACTGGGAATTGCGTGAAGATGTACAGCAAGCCTGTCGTGACCTATGGCCTCAGATAACCAGTGAAAACTTGTTTGAAATGTCGGACTATCAACTCTATAAAAGTGAGTTTTTAAAGTTATTTGGTTTTGGTATCGATGGTATCAATTACGAAGCAGACGTCAGTCCCTTGGTCGACTTCAACCCCATTACTTTATAGACGAAACAATTGCATTAGGGGCCAATATTAGTTTTGGCCTCTAATGCTTCAGGACTATAAAGAATTTACTCCGACGCCATTTCGACCTGTGCTTTTAAACCAATATGGCGTACGTCTTTTCCTTGGACTAAAAACACGACGTGTTCACAGATATTTTTAGAATGATCACCAATACGCTCTAACGCTCGAGCACACCAGGTTACCCGCAAGACGTTCCGGATAGTTCGCGGATCTTCCATCATGTGGGTGATTAGTTGACGCATCATACCATCGAATTCAGCATTTATTTTTTCATCTAAGGCGATGGTTTTCAGTGCTTCATCAACATCCATTCGGGCAAAACTATCGAGCGCTTTGTTGAGCATTTTACTAACCAACTCACCAAGGTGCTCGAGCTTCATAAAATGCGATGACTCTCCCCCATCGTCGACAAGTTCGAGTTGATTTCGTCCTAGCTTTTCTGCCTGATCGCCAATCCGCTCAAGGTCATTGATTGTTTTGATGATAGCTATGACTAAGCGCAGGTCGCTCGCAGCCGGTTGTCGTCGAGCCAATATTTTAAGGCACTGATCGTCGATATCGACTTCCATACGATTAACTATATCGTCGTCCTGTACCACGCGCCGCGCTATTTCAGAATCTGATTCGAATAGGCCTTTGAGGCCGTTTGTAACCTGAGTTTCGATTAACCCACCCATAGCTAAAACCTGATTGCGAATATCTTCCAGCTCGTTATCAAAACGTTTAGAAATATGTCCACCTAATGGCGTATCTTGACTCATATCTGCTACCCAAATTTTCCAGTGATATAGTTTTCGGTCATTTCATGGCGAGGATTGGTGAATATTCGACTGGTATCACCAACTTCAACAATTCTACCCATGTGAAAATAGGCTGTCCTTTGTGACACTCTTGCTGCCTGCTGCATCGAATGTGTGACGATTACAATGGTATAATTTTGACGTAGCTCATCGATCAGCTCTTCGATAATAGCAGTTGCTATCGGATCTAGTGCTGAAGCAGGCTCGTCCATCAAAATAACTTCTGGGCTGACTGCAATCGTACGCGCAATACACAACCGTTGTTGCTGACCGCCCGATAAACTCGTGCCTGGTGCACTCAGTCGATCTTTCACTTCTTCGAATAGGCCCGCTTTTTCAAGGCTGGTAATAACAATTTCATCTACCTCGGCATTGTTTCGAGCTAGGCCATGAATACGTGGTCCGTAGGCAACATTATCATATATCGATTTCGGAAAGGGATTAGGCTTTTGAAACACCATGCCTACTCGCGCTCTTAATAACACTGGGTCCATTTTTTTGGCGTAAATGTCCTCACCATCGAGTATTAGTTTGCCACTGACTTTACAGCTCGCAATAGTATCGTTCATCCGGTTAAGGCAACGTAAAAACGTCGATTTACCACAACCCGAAGGCCCAATTAGAGCAACCACCTGATTTCGACCGATATCCAAAGAAGCATCATAAATTGCTTGCTTGTCACCGTAGCTGACATTCACATCTCGGGTTGAAATCTTAGCGTCATCTAACAAATTTTCGCCAATGGTAGACTCAAAACTACCGAGGTCTAAATTGGGAGAAGCCACTTGGTTCATTTTCTGTTGCACTTTTTTATCCATACTGTGAAGCCATTTTTAATGTTGATGCTGTTTTTTAATGCTTAACGTTGACGCTCAAAATAATTTCTGAGCAGTATTGCCAGAGCATTCATCACTGTCAAAAATGCCAGCAATACCAAAATAGTTGCAGCAGTTAATGCACTAAAAGCACTCTCTGGACTATCCGACCATAAAAATATTTGAACTGGCAATACTGTTGCTGAATCAAATACGCCACCCGGCACATCGACGATAAACGCAACCATACCAATCATCAATAGAGGTGCCGTCTCGCCTAACGCTTGCGCCATGCCAATGATAGCACCGGTTAATACACCCGGCATTGCCTGCGGTAATACATGATGAAAAACGGTTTGCATATGCGATGCACCCAGACCCAATGCAGCTTCTCTCAGTGATGGTGGTACTGACTTTATGGCCGCACGACTCGAAATAATAATCGTCGGTAGAGTCATCAAAGACAGCACCAGACCGCCGACCAGAGGAACCGAGCGCGGCATACCAAAAAAGTTAATGAATACCGCCAGCCCCAATAAGCCAAACACAATCGACGGCACTGCGGCGAGGTTATTGATATTAATTTCTATGAAATCAGTGAGCCTATTTTGCGGTGCAAACTCTTCCAGGTATATGGCTGCGGCAATGCCCACTGGCAAAGATACCATCAGCGTTACTAACAGCGTCCAGAATGAACCGAGTAAAGCACCTTTAATACCCGCCTGTTCTGGTTCGCGTGAATCACCATTCGTGAAAAAATCCCAATTTAACGCCGTGCGAATTCGGGATTGTGCTTTTAGTGACTCTATAAACTCAACTTGCTCAGTTGCGATTCGACTGGTGACTCGCTCCAACTTATAGAAGGTATCAACGTCGTCATCGGCTTTAAACCAGATCGACAAAGGTTCACCGCCTATTAATCTAGGGTTGTCACTCAGTAGCCGACTTAACTCAAACTCAGCACTACCCGACATTAAACGATAGAGTTGTTTTTTGTCTTTGCGTTTTGTCACTTCGGGAAACTGCGATCGCAATGCTTTTTTGACTAACCCAGCGTAATCGATAGAAGACAGGGCTGCATCATCAATACTCACGTTCACATCAGTTGATAATTCTAAATTAGCTCGATCCATTGGTATATCGAGCAAAATTTCAGTAATGCTAAACGCAGGTATAGCCTTAGTTGTGATATCAAACAAAAGGAAGATCAGAAAAACAAACCCTGACATGACCGCAGCCTTGCCATAAAATTGAAATCTTTTTTCCCGAGCATAGCGCTTTTGCAAGCCTGCTTTGACAATTTCGGTATTATTCATATTGTTCTCGGTATCGGCGCACGACATGCAATGCGATGACATTGAGTAATAAAGTAGTGACAAATAGCATCAACCCAAGCGCAAATGCGGCTAATGTTTTAGGGCTGTCAAATTCTTGATCGCCTGTCAGTAGAGTAACAATTTGCACAGTGACGGTGGTCACCGCTTCTAGCGGATTAACGGTCAGATTGGCCGCTAAACCAGCAGCCATGACAACGATCATTGTTTCACCAATCGCCCTCGATGCGGCGAGTAAAACGCTGCCGACAATGCCCGGCAAGGCCGCTGGAATAATCACTTTTTTAATCGTTTCAGACCGTGTTGCACCCAAAGCTAGAGACCCGTCGCGCATCGCTTGAGGTACGGCTCTAATAACGTCATCTGATAGTGACGATACAAACGGTATAATCATCACGCCCATTACAATACCTGCGGCTAATGCACTTTCTGAGGCTACGCTAAGCCCTATCGATTCGCCAACATCTCTAATAAAAGGTGCTACCGTCAATGCCGCAAAAAAACCATAAACAACGGTTGGGATACCCGCTAGAACCTCTAATGCAGGCTTTGCCATTGTGCGGAACTTTGGCGTTGCGTATTCACTCAGATAGATTGCTGTCATTAAACCTATTGGAACAGCAATAAACATTGCAATAAGTGAAATTAACATGGTACCCAAAAATAACGGTACCGCACCAAAGCTACCGCTAGAGCCAACCTGACCCACACGAATCGATGTTTGGGGACTCCAAGACGTACCGAACATAAAGTCAAAAACCGGTACCGCATCGAAAAAACGAATGGCTTCAAACAACACTGATAATACAATGCCGATAGTCGTCACTATCGCCACTCCAGAACACACCATTAAAAAAACCTTCAGCAGTTTTTCAATGCTGGCTCGAGCATGCACCATAAATAAGATTTTACTAAGTCCTGCTGCAATACCACCCAGGCATAAAACCAATACCATGGCCGTATTTATATAGCGGCTGTGCGATGCTGCTTTTTCGTAAGCCACGACTAATGATTGGATGGCAGGGTCAGAATCAACTGTCTGGCTTGCTATCGCTAGATGAACTCTATTCAGGTAAAGCGATATTACGTCCGATGACTGACCTGAAATTTCAGTCGGTAGGTTAGCTTCAATTTGATGTTGCAAGTAACTAGGCTCGATTATGCTCCAGGCTACCATTAACAACAAGGCTGGAAAAACTGTCCAGACCGCTGTTAAGCTGGCGTAGTGTCGCGGTAACGACCGCAAGCGAGTTGGCCCATTATATCTCGCTGAGCGTTGAAAGCTGAGAAAAAAAGCAAACAACCCAAGGCCCACGATGATCAAAAATAGAGAAGTGGTTGGCATAATTCTTTAGTATTCCAGATTACTCATTAAAGATTACTCATTAAGGGAAAACAATGGCTGATTAGTGACACTAAACTAAAAAAACAGTACGAAAAAAGCACCTAACCATAGTTAGATGCTCATTTTATTCTATCAAAAAGTAACGATTAATTCATTACCAACCTTGTTCCTGCACTAACGTTCTTTCGCAACTTAGCTCGCTCTACAGCTGACAAAGGAATTAACCCTTTATCTAGCAAATAACCATCATCACCCATAGCTGCTTCGCTAGTGAATTCATTCAGATATTCTTTCATACCCGGAATTGAAGCAGCATGTGCATTTTTAACATAAAAGAATAATGGACGAGATATCGGATAGCTGCCATCAGCGATAGATTCAAACTCTGGCTGCATACCCTCTATAATCGAGCCTTGAACTTTGTCATCATTCTGCTCTAGAAAAGAGTAACCAAAGATACCGAGTGCGTTCGGGTTTCTCTCCAGCTTCTGCACGATCAGGTTGTCATTTTCACCCGCTTCGATATAACGCCCATCTTCACGAATACTATGACAAACTACTTTGTAGCCATTCTTGTCTGTTTTCTTCATCGCCTTGATCCAATCAAATGCCTTACAACCACCTTCTAGTGCCAGCTCAGCAAAGGCGTCACGTGTGCCGGAGGTTGGCGGTGGTCCAAGCACTTCAATGCGCATGGCGGGTAGGTCAGGATTCACTTCATTCCAGTTCTGGTAAGGATTTTCGACTAACGTATTACTTCCATCTGGGTTAGGCACCTGTAGCGCTAAAGCGAGGAATAAGTCTTTACGAGTTAACTTAAACTGTTCAGATTCCTTTGAATTAGCAATCGCAATACCATCAAAACCAACATGAACTTCAGTAATGTCGGTTACACCATTCTTTTGACATTTGTCATATTCAGATTTTTTCATCGCCCTCGAAGCATTAGTAATGTCGGGTGAATTAACGCCAAGCCCCGAGCAAAATAACTTCATCCCACCACCAGAACCAGTGGACTCAATTTTAGGTGTGTTAAAGTTCGTTTTTTTGCCAAATTTTTCCGCTACAACCGTTGCAAATGGATAGACAGTTGATGAACCAACCACACTAATCGTGTCTCTGCCAGCTGCTTGGACGCTGCCAATCGACATGGCAGCCAGTGTTGTTACGAGCATTAAATTTTTCATGTTAACTCCTGAGTTTCTTAGTTTAAAATAATCATATAAGCTTTTCATTGGAGTAGTATGACTGTTGATTGTTACAGCTATGTGACAATCAAGCAGAAGGGCATCTAAAAATGCACTTTTCTGTGATTGCCGCCTTGGCCTCGGGGTCCCTAGTGTTTGCAGCTCAGTACCGGTGCACCAGCCCGGTCGAATCCTCATGTAATACTCGTACAATGCGGTTCTCGGTAACTGCGTTACCCTACCTTCGGGGCGCCGAACCGCTGCATCCATGCATTGGTCTGCGCGGTGCTTCCTCGCTCAGAAGCCCTGCGCTTGGTTCACCCCGAAAATCACTATTTTTAGAGATACCCTGGGGCAGATTATAAGTCGTCGAACTATAAAGGCTGGTAACCTACCAGGTTAATGACAGTCGCCTTTTCAGATGACTGTAAAACGCGATAACTAGGGAAACTAATGGTAAACCGACTACCCCGCTCCGCCTCGCTATCGATGATTAATGTTGCGCCGTGCTTATTCGCAGCCTGTTGCACAATTGACAGGCCAAGACCAGAGCCTTCAGTCGACGATTCGTCACCAGAAAAACTGCCACGAAAATATCGTTCAGTGATATGCGGTAAATCGCTCGAGCTGATGCCTGTGCCAAAGTCACTCACGCTAAACAATAATTCACCCTGTCGATTAAGCGACCAACTAACCAGCACACTCGTTTTCGCTGGTGAGTATTTCAATGCATTTTCAATCAGGTTGATGCAAATACCTTCGACTTCTGCTTTTACGCCTAACAACAAAAATTGTTCATCAAACTTATAGTCAATTCGTCCCTGATTCAGACCAACATCCAGTGCAGTGATAATATTTATGGTTATTGCATGACAGTCAATTCGTTTGCCTTCATCTGCTTGCAAGTGGTGGCTCTCGACCTGGGATAGCAGTAACAGGTCATCCACTAGATCTTTCATTTTATCGGTTTGACGCTGCGCAGTTTTCAAAGACTTTTGACCAGATGATGTTAACTCTTTTTGGTCCTCTAACATTTCTAAATGACCAGAAATGACCGTCAACGGTGACTTGAGTTCATGCGATGCATTGGCCACAAAATTTTTCAGTCCTTCCTGTAGCAATGCCTGATCACTTATATTTCGGGCGATCAATAATGTTTGGTCATCGCCAAAACGCACGACGCGTATCTGAATAGTTAACCCAATATCGCCTGGCGCCCGCACTTCTATATGCTGTCGAGCTTCTGGCGCATCTAGATAGTTCGAAAATTCAGGGTGCCGTATCAAATTGGTAATGCGTATCCCAAGGTCGATGTTGCCATGTATTCCTAACAAATACTGAGCAGGTTCGTTACTCCATTCGATTTCTCGATATTGATTGAGCAAAACAGTCGCATCAGGCAATGCAGCTATATTTCGGTTCAAGCGTCCGAGAATATCTTTAGTTCGTTTTTTCCGTTCATTGCTTTGTTTTTTCTGACGATACAAATGTCGCACGATAATACCAATGAAGCCATTGTCATCGAACACTTCACTCGCTTTGGTGCCTCGCGATAACCACGTCTCAAGCCGCATCAATCGATAGTATAACCAACCAATATAACCCACCAGCGTCAATAAAGCAGAGAGCATCAAGTCATTGCTTAATACGGTCAAAAATATTACCGCTAACAAAGCTACAAACAATGTCAGTCGTTCAGCGATCCAGATTCTATTCACTTTAACACCAACTTTTATGACTAAGGCTCCAGCTCAACAAAACGATACCCAGTACCTCGAACGGTGCTAATCATAGCATCAACATCGAAACCCTTGAGGGCTTTGCGTAACCTTAAAATATGAACATCGACTGTTCGATCACTAATGTAAGCATCATCTCCCCAAACAGCAGTGAGGATCTGGTCCCGTGAGAACACCTTGTTGTGGTTGCGCATAAAAAACTTCAGCAACTTGTATTCGGTAGGCGACAAAGTGACCAATGTGCCAGCAATCTCGACTTCATGACTACTCACATTCATTTTTATTGGACCGACCGTGATTAAATCACTGGATTCAAGATAGGCCGATGGCCGTCTTAACAGGGCTTTTATCCGTGCTTGAAGTTCACGTAGCGACATTGGTTTCGTCATATAATCATCTGCACCAGAGTCCAACCCGATGATTTTGTCCGATTCCTGCGAGCGCGCTGTTAGCATCAAACATGGGATCTGCGCATAGTTTGGTTGTCGGCGTAACCAGCGGATCAATTCAACACCACTGGTATCTGGCAGCATCCAGTCAACCACTAGGCAGTCGGGCCTGAAGGCATCAACCAACTGGCGGGCGGATTTTACATCCATACAACTTTGAACCTGATAATCAGCCTGCGTTAAACACTGGCAGATCAACTCCCGAATATCGATATCATCCTCAACCACCAATATTTTCATAAATTTGGTATCTTCATAAACCCTATAAAATCATTTCATCAAGCGCACAAATATATACAAGTTTATTATGACAGTTTGATGACAAAACGAAATAATCGAGTTTACCGCAATTGGCAGCCCTTTCTATTGGCTAATCTGGTAGTCGGCTTTGTCGAGCCATTCGGGGCTAATCTCCACGCCCCAACCGGGTGCATCGGGGATGGTGGCTTTACCGTCGACAATGTCATACGGTGATTTGACAAATAAGCCTTCCTGCCAAGGATAATAGTCTTCTCCCTCAATCGAAAATTCGAGGTACTTACCTGCATTTGGAATAGCCGCCAACAGGTGCATAGTAAATAGGGTTGCCATAGATAAGTTGGCACAATGAGGCGTGAATGGTAGACCGACGGCCTCCCCCATTTTGGCGACTCTCAAAGTACGCGTCAGTCCACCCAGATAACAAACATCGGGCTGAATAACATCAACTGTTCGCATCTCAATCATATGCCGCCAGGTTGGAATATCACAATCTTGCTCACCACCTGATATATCGATGTCGAGTGCATCTGCAACTTCTTTGCTTTGCTCCATTTCCCAATAAGGACAGGGTTCTTCGAAATGACCAAAATCATTATCTTCCAATATGCGACCGATTTCGATTGCTCGCTTTGGTGAGTAGCAACTGTTTGCATCGGCCAAAATCGTTACGTCACCTCCCATTGCTTTACGCATAGTTGGGATGATCTCTTCACTGCGACCCGGCCATTCATCCTGATCATGACCACATTCAGAGCCAACGCGTATCTTAAAAGCATCGAATCCATATTCATCTCGCAAGCGTATCAATCGATCTGCCTCATCGGCAGGTGTGATATCGCGCTTCATTGATGATGCATAAGCCCGAATCGACTTTGGCTTGCCGCCAATCAGTTCACACACTGATTTATTTTGGCGCTTGCCATGTAAGTCCCAAAGAGCGGTATCAACGCCACCAATAGTTCGACGCAAATATGACCCTGGAAATTTATGCTCACGCTCAGTAATCATGTCAACCAAACCATCAATATCAGTCGCGTCCCAACCTAATGCCCAGGGTGCCACCTAACGATGTAAAATAGTTGAAGTAATATCCGAATGATAGGTCGAGACTTGCCCCCAACCTTGCTCACCACTGTCGACAGTGACACGGACAAAACCAACAAATTCATTACTAAATGTTTCGATACCCTTAATTTTCATGACTTCATGTTCGATTCGGTTGTAATTGTGACTACGATAAAGTTAGCACATTAAATACTACAGCCATAAAAAAGGGACGAAACGAAACTCGCCTCTCCCCTTTCTAAATAACCCTTTTACCATAACCCTTTGACTAGCACTAAAGCTGTCGCCAATGGTTATACGATGGCTTTCATACCCGTCATGTAACCACGGAGTTTCTGACCGACTATTTCAACCGAATGTCCACGTAGCTCAGCATTGATGTCAACCAACGTTTTGTTGTCGACGCTAGCATTGTTGTCGGCAAGACCAGAACCAATAACGTCAGTCTTGATCGAAGGCATGAACTTCTCAGCCAACAAAGGACGAGCAAGATGATCGAACAAGTAACATCCGTATTCGGCCGTGTCAGAGATAACGACATTCATTTCGTAAAGCTTCTTACGTGCCACCAAGTTCGCGATTAACGGTGTTTCGTGTAGTGACTCGTAGTAAGCCGACTCCTCAACGATACCGGCTTCAACCATTGTTTCGTAAGCGAGTTCAACACCAGCACGAACCAACGCAACCATCAAAATACCTTTGTCGAAAAAGTCCTGCTCAGATATTTCCACATCGCCAGCCGCTTGTTTTTCGAAACCAGTTTCTGCTGTTTCTGCTCGCCATTTTAAAAGGTTAGCATCGTCATTGTCCCAGTCGGCCATCATTCCGCTAGAGAAATGACCTGACATGATGTCGTCCTGATGCTTTTGAAACAATGGACGTAACAAGTCTTTTAACGCTTCTGATAATTCATACGCCTTGAGTTTCGCCGGATTACTAAGGCGATCCATCATGTGAGTAACACCACCATATTTGAGTGCTTCGGTGATAGTTTCCCAGCCGTACTGAATAAATTTAGAGGCGTAACCAGGATCAATACCTTCTGCAACCATTTTGTCATAACAAAGTATCGAGCCAGTTTGAAGAGTGCCACAAAGAATAGTTTGCTCACCCATCAAGTCAGACTTTACTTCGGCGATAGGTGACGACTGCAAAACACCCGCATGGTGACCACCAGTGCCAACTGCTAATGCTTTGGCGATTTTCATGCCATCACCATTGGGATCATTTTCACGGTGAACTGCGATCAGTGTCGGTACGCCAAAACCACGAACGTATTCTGCACGAACTTCTGATCCTGGGCATTTTGGGCACATCATCACGACAGTGATGTTTTTATTCACCTTCATGCCTTCTTCGACAAGGTTAAAGCCGTGCGCATAATCGAGCGTTGCACCGGCTTTCATCATTGGCATAATCGCATTTACGACCGCACTATGCTGCTTGTCGGGTGTTAAGTTCATAACGATATCTGCAGTAGGAATAAGTTCTTCATAAGTGCCGACAGTAAAACCATTTTCAGATGCATTTTTGAATGACTGTCGTTTTTCGGCGATGGCTGCCGCACGTAGTGTGTAGCTCACATCAAGGCCAGAATCACGTAAGTTTAAGCCCTGATTTAGCCCCTGAGCGCCGCAACCAACGATGACAATCTTCTTGCCGCGAATGTAGTCGACGCCATCGGAAAATTCATCTTTGCCCATGAATCGGCATTTTGCCAATTCTTCGAGTTGTAGACGTAGAGGTAAGGTATTGAAGTAGTTTTCGCGCATGGGAATTCCTGAAGTAAATTTTGATTGGCGCATCATGCGCCAATTATCATGTTGCGTAAAATGAAATATTTGCTATGTTACGTTGCGTTAAACCCATCAATGAAAGTCGTCAATCAGAATAACCATTTAGATTCATCAATAAAGCTCATCGTGAGAATCTTTCATAAGAACCAATGGATATAAATTTATGGACATGAAAACACTGCAAATATTTATACACCTAGCCGATTCACTACACTTTGGTCAAACCGCGAAACATTGCAATTTGAGCCCCTCGGCTATTAGCCGCCAATTACAACGTTTGGAAGATGCTGTTGGACACCAGTTATTCGAGCGCAATAATCGGCAAGCTCGATTGACACCAGCAGGGCGTCATTTTCAGGATTATGCCCACAAAGCGGTGGACGATTGGCAACGAGTACTGGGTGATTTAAACACCAATCACAGCGATTTGCATGGTGAGGTGAGCTTGTTTGGCTCGGTAACTGCGAGCTATAGCATGTTGACCCAAATACTATCGCAGATGCGCGAGACCTGCCCCGGAATCGAACTTAAACTACGCACTGGTGATCAGGCTGATGGTGTAGAGCGCATACTAGCAGGTCAGGACGACAGTGCGATTGTTGCAACACCAAAGGTCTTACCTGATAAGCTCGCCTTCCTGTCTCTACGAACAACTCCGCTACAATTAATTGGGCCGAAAACACGCAGTGCATTAAGTCTACAGATTGACCGGGCCATTGCCGATAATATTGAACCCAACTGGGCTGAAATACCAATGGTTCTGGCTGAGCGGGGTCTCGCGCGCGAACAATTGCTGACCCGCTTGAAAGAGATGGGACAAAAACCCAATATCTACGCCCAGGTTGCTGGCCATGAAGCAGTGGTATCAATGGTTAGCCTAGGCTTTGGCGTTGCGGTAGTGCCAAAGTTGGTAATCGAGCATAGTCCAAAACGTGACACGGTACGGGTTTTACCTTGGTTGACCAACCTTCAACCATTTACATTGAGCTTGTGTGCGTTAAAGGCGCGTATCAAAGACCCATTACTGAAAGCACTATGGGATTGCGCACAACAGACCCATCCGCAGAACGTATAGCGTATAGCGTATAGCGTATAGCGTGCAATAGAACAGGCACCGTCGGGTACATTGCAACAATAGCTACAACAGGCAAAAACTATAGGTTAGTTATCCCGTCCTGCCAGTACGTCAGCTAGACGCCCCCCCAAAATCGCGCTGATATTGAAGTTCAACCGAGCGACTATAAAGGGGAAAAACTTCAGATCTTTTTGCATTCGCTCGTAGTCAAAGCGTAAAGCTGTCACAGCTGTGGTCGCCGTAACATCTGCTGTACGCTCAATTGCACGAACATACCCGGATTCACCAGCAATCTGCCCTGGTGTTAAATGTGCCAAAACTCGTTCTACTCCACCGTCCCGACGAACCACCTTGGCCTCGCCATCAAGAATCATATACATACTGCGCCCTATAGTATTCTGCTCCAGTATTTTTTCGCCTACCGAAAACTCACGGATTTCAGAAATCAAAATTGCTTTACGCCTTTGATAGCGCGTCATGTCTGTAAACAATGGGCACACATCTAATACACTCTCATCAACCTGCATAGCCATAATCTGATACAAGCCCACCAGTCGAACTCTTGCCATTACAATCGGCGTAATCAGCAAATTAGCGCCAATTGAAATCAGCATGGTTGCGGCCGCAAGTGCGCCGAATTGTGTAACGACTGTAAAGTTAGAAAAAAGCAGGACACCAAAACCCAAGGAAAGCGCCACACTTGACACAATAAGGGGGGTGGCGACTTCGCTTAACGCTTGATTGATGGCGGCTTGGTAGTCGGACGTTTGGCGGCATAGCTCGTTATATCGTGCTAACAAGTGAATGGTGCCATCTATCGCAATGCCCACAGCAATCACGGCAACCATTGCCGTTCCTGGATTTAAAGGTATGCCCAGAAACCCCATAATACCGAACATCAGTATGATAGGAATCAACGAAGGTATCATCGCGATCACACCACCTTTGAACGATGTGAACATGATTGACATCAAAATAAAGATGAACGCGAGCAATAAACCCAGAGCCTTGATCTGAGAAAGCATTAGATCTTCTGCAGCCTGATTCACCATCAAGTTTTCACCTATGATATTACTTTCAAAATCGGGGCCAGCGATCTGTTTTACTGCGCTATCCAATTCTTGGACATATCTATTTAGCGTATTCGAGTCATTAATGTTGTGCCGAACCACGATATTTGTCCGTCTATAATCATGGCTGACATAGCGCTCAAGCTCGCTGCGATGGAAAAACAACAAGTATTGTGCTGCCATTTGCCGGGACTTTGGAAGGCTTAGTTGTGAAAACTGACCCTGGAATTCGCGGTGAACGTACTTAAGGTGGTCGGCCAGTGACAGGCTGTTATCGAATACGGCCTGTTTGCGCACAAAGTCTTGAATTTTTTCTAGTTTAAGTAGATTGGACGGTTCTAAAAAAGCTTTGTCGGTCGAAGAATCGAGGGTAATGAAAAAAACTTTGATACCAGCCAGTTCCTCATGAATCAGTTCGGCTTCCTGCACCAGTGGACGATCCTCATGAAAGTAAGACATCGGAT
>JBLHID010000022.1:0-26950 GCA_047615545.1 Polaribacter sp. | reverse complement strand
TTGTTGACGAAAAGAAGGTTAAGTCGATTTGGCGCTGGGAATTCCTAAAGCCCTTCGCTGGTATGGCAGTAGCGGCCTCTGTTGCGATTGTTTCGATTACACTTTGGCAGTCAGTGTCGGTCACAACTGGTTCTTCGGCCTCTGGCGAATCAATCGTTAGTGCCGAACAGGAAAAAATTGATTTACTTGTGAATCAACAAATTCAAGCGGCTGTGCAGGCATCAACCACGCTCGGCAACTCCAATAGTAACAACGGCATGCACTGGAAAGTAATTAGTGACGCACCCGCATTAGAGAGAAAGTTAAATGCTTATCTGATTAACCATACAGAATATTCGAATTCGATGCAGGGGCTTCTTATTCCTCAGGCACGTGTCGCTGGCTATGGTTCTGAAAAGTAGTTAAAGTTGGTCGACATATATCTGACCGTATGTTTGGTCGCACACTGAGTTAAACGGCAAGCAATTGAAAATTAAGTATAAATTTTTGACATTTTTACTGGTCTGGTTTTCTGTAACAGCACCGGTAAACGCCATGCCAGCGATGGACTGGGTTCAGAAAATGTCTGAATCGATGCGAAACCTAAGCTATCGTGGTAATTTTGTTTACATGCACGAAGATCAACTCGAAAGCATGTCGATTCTTCATCTCAAAGATGAGCAGGGTGTAAAGGAACGATTACTTTCATTAAACGGCGAAGCGCGAGAAGTCCTTCGTGACAACAAAAACCTCACCTGTATTTGGCCATCGAGCCGAACTGTGGTAATCGATTATTCGAGACAAAACCGGTTTTCTCCTTTGTTCATCCCCGATGATATCGACAGTATTAGTCGGTTTTACGATTTATTATTAGCCGGTAAGGATAGAGTTGCCGGGCTTGAAACTGTCGTGGTTCATATCTCTCCAAAAGATAAGCTTCGATATGGCACCAAATTGTGGATAGCTGAAGAGAGTGGGCTGTTAGTTAAATCAAGTTTAATTAATGAGTTTGGTGAAGTAGTAGAGCGTGTCATGTTCACCAATCTCGAAGTGTTGCCAAACGGCCATGAATTATCACTCAATACCATGCTGGAACTCGATGAGAGCTTCACTATGGTTCGTTATCATATGGGAGAGCCCTCTGAGGCATCTTCGTCCGATATGGCCTGGCACTTAAAAGAGATGCCAAATGGTTTTCGACAAGAATCAGTGTTAAAACGTAAAGTAGCAGAAAGCAGTTTATATGTGCATCAAATGGTGTTCACTGACGGTTTGGCGTCACTTTCGGTATTTATCGAAAAGGAGTCCATGCAGAAACACTCGGGTAATACCTCGATGGGTGCGGTCAATGCCTTTATTCGTATTGTTGATGGGTTTTCGATAACGGCCATCGGCGAAGTCCCTGCGGCTACCGTTCAAAAAGTAGCTGAGTCAGTTTTTTATCAAGAGCCGGACTTATGATAAAGCTCACTGTAGTTTGATTTAATTATGCTAGATGAAACCTTCAAATGATTAAGGAAAAAGCTACAGTCATCAGTCTCTCTGGTGATCTCGCCGAGGTGCAAATGCAACGCCAAAGTACTTGTAGCCATTGCGAGATGAGTCGTGGCTGTGGAACTGGCGCGATAGGGCGCTTGCTTGGAAAGCGAAGTAAACCAGTTGAAATTAAAGTAGATCAAAATTTAAAACCAGGTGACCAGGTCGAAATTGGGCTGCCTGATAGGGCTTTTCTACGGGCAGGGTTACTGATTTATGGTACGCCATTGCTGGGTTTATTTATAGGTTTGGTGTTGGCTGAACTGATTGCATCAAACGCTGATTTCATCTCGTTTATTTTTGCCATGAGTGGGTTGGTTTTGGGGCTTTTTATCGCTGCTCGCATTGCTAAAACTAAGTTTTCTGATCAACTCAATCCTAAGATTTTAGCCGTCATTAGTAAACCGGAAAACTAAACTTTAGTCATCGATAATTAGTGATTAAAGCATTTGGTAGAGCGTATTTAGCTGTAGGTAAATAGTGGTTATTTTTAATAAAGTTCGATTATGGAAATTGTTATCATGAGATCAAATAGTATTTGCCACCTTCGTTTGGCTTTTGTTTTAATTTTAGGGCTGTCATTTTCTGCTCAGGCTGACTTGCCAGACTTTACAAAAATTGTCGAAAATTCAAAAAATTCAGTGGTTAATATAAGCACCACTACGAAGGTACCACAGACAAATTCAAAACAATCGGTACCTATGCCTAATTTTCCAGAAGGCTCGCAGCTGGGTGAGTTATTTGAAAAGTTTTTCAATCAAGGCGAAGGCGGTGCACCAAGACAAGACGCACAGTCTTTAGGTTCTGGTTTTATTATCTCAGAAGATGGATTCATTCTCACCAACCATCATGTAGTTGCTGGTGCTGATGAGGTTATCGTCCGACTCGCTAACCGAGATGAATATGTTGCGAGAATTGTTGGTTCTGATGAAGCATCAGATGTAGCGGTGCTAAAAGTTGAAGCGACCAACCTCGAAGTCTTAAAGTTTGGCGATTCAGATGATTTGAAAGTAGGAGAATGGGTACTCGCGATTGGCTCACCCTTTGGATTCGACCATAGTGTCACGGCCGGTATTGTTAGCGCTAAAGGACGCAGCTTACCCAGCGACAACTATGTTCCGTTTATCCAGACCGATGTAGCGATTAATCCAGGAAACTCCGGTGGCCCTTTGTTTAATATGGATGGCGAAGTCATTGGCATCAACTCTCAAATCTATAGCCGCACGGGCGGTTTCATGGGTTTGTCTTTTGCCATTCCAATTGAGCTGGCACTCAACGTCGCCAATCAGATCAGAGAGACCGGGCAGGTTTCACGCGGTTGGTTAGGTGTTTTGATTCAGGAAGTCACTGGAGAGTTAGCAGAGTCATTTGGTATGAGCAACCCTCATGGTGCTTTGGTAGCAAAAGTGCTGGATTCTAGCCCAGCCGCAAAGGCTGGCTTGCAAGTGGGTGATGTCATCGTTGCTTTTAATGGCAAAAAAGTAATTCGGTCGAGCAATTTACCGCCTTTAGTTGGGCGTTCAACCGTTGGTAAAAATGCTAAAGTAACCATTATTCGGAACAAACAAGAAAAACGGATCGATGTGATGATTGATGAGCTGCCTACTTCTTCGACTCAGGCTGCTTATTCCCCTAAGGCCGAAAATAAGCCGCATAAAAACATCGCTTTAGGCATGAGTGTGGAAGCCCTGTCAGAAGCGGAAAAGAAACAGCTCAAAATTTCTACCGGCGTTCGAGTCATCGATATTGACCAATCGGGCGCTGCCCAAGATGCGGGTATTCAAAATGGTGATGTGATTACTATGATCGATAATAAAGCGGTCACCTCATTGATCGACTTTGATGAAATTACCAATGATCTCAAAATGGGTAAATCGGTAGCACTGTTGGTTCAACGTGCTTCGGGCCCCGTGTTCCTAGCGATTAGACCAGAAGATTCTTAATTGTCGCTTGAATTTTATTACCGTGAAAATTGCCACCTATGCGATGCCATGCGTAAAGCACTGGTAGTGTTTAATCGTGATAAACAGACAGTTTGTTGGCTCGAAATTGATATTGATCGCGATAGAAGCTTAATAGAACTTTATGATAGTAAAGTACCTGTTCTATGTTTAGCGAAGCCAGATTTAGTAAAGGAAGAACTTTGTTATTATTTTTTCGATGAGGCGGCCGTTCTAAAGGCAATCGCCTAAATCCTGAATCACACCCTTGGACGCAAGATTCTAGGTAGAATCCGTGTATTTTTTTCTATCTACTGTTGTTTTCACCTTAATAGCTGTTGATTTTTGCTGGTTTGCCGTAAACTTCGCGCATTTTTAGCGGCTTAGATTTTCGTTCGGGAATCTCGCGCCAAACTCGCTTAACTCTATGGGAATAATTCATCAATGCGGATGAAAAACATACGTAATTTTTCGATCATTGCGCATATCGATCATGGTAAGTCGACTCTTGCCGATCGTTTCATTCAGATCTGTGGTGGTCTCAGTGAGCGAGAGATGGGAAGTCAGGTTCTTGATTCAATGGATTTGGAGCGCGAGCGTGGCATCACTATCAAGGCGCAATGTGTATCGCTAAAATATACAGCAAAAGATGGTGAGACCTACACCCTGAACTTTATTGATACGCCAGGTCATGTCGACTTTTCGTATGAAGTATCTAGATCTCTAGCCGCCTGTGAGGGCGCTTTGCTGATTGTGGATGCCTCGCAAGGTGTTGAAGCTCAAACTGTCGCGAACTGTTACACGGCGATTGATCTCAATTTGGAAGTTATTCCGGTACTCAATAAAGTTGATTTGCCTGCTGCTGAACCCGATAGGGTGAAACAGGAAATCGAAGAGGTGATAGGTCTAGATGCTTCGGAGGCCATCGAAATTAGTGCAAAAACTGGTATTGGTATTGAGCTCTTACTAGAACAACTGATCGATTTAATTCCAGCTCCAGCAGGATCAGAGACGAACAAAACTCAGGCGCTTATTATTGATTCATGGTTCGATAGTTACGTCGGTGTCATAACACTAGTACGGGTAGTCGAAGGCAGTATTAAGCCAAAACAAAAAATTCAAATGATGTCGACTGGGCGGGAATTCTTCGTCGAAAAAGTTGGAATTTTTACGCCTAAAAGAACTAATACCGACAGCTTGCAGGCAGGTGATGTTGGCTTCATTATATCGGGCATAAAAGATATCGACTCAGCCAAGGTGGGAGATACGATAACACTCAGTCAAAACCCTGCAGACGCAGCGCTGGCTGATTTTAAAGAGATTCAACCTCGAGTATTTGCCGGGATGTTTCCGATTAGTTCAGATGACTATGAAGATTGCCGCGAAGCACTCAAAAAATTGAAGCTGAACGATGCTGCTTTGCACTTCGAACCCGAAACGTCGCAAGCGCTGGGTTTTGGTTTTCGTTGTGGCTTTTTAGGCATGTTACACATGGAGATCGTGCAGGAACGTTTGGAGCGGGAATATGATCTTGATTTAATCACGACGGCACCCACCGTAATCTATCAAGTTGTGACGACGGCGGGTGATACGGTCGAAATACACAACCCTGCCGACTTGCCGGCCACTAATAAAATCGACCATATAAAAGAACCTATTATCCAGGCGAATATTTTATTACCTGAGGCTTATATTGGTGCTGTCATTACCTTGTGTATTGAAAAACGAGGTGTACAAAAAGACATTCGCTATATGGGAAGCCAGGTAGCGTTAACTTTCGAGATCCCGTTAAGCGAGGTTGTACTCGATTTCTTTGACAGATTAAAATCAGTCAGCAGAGGATATGCGTCATTCGACTATGAATTGTTGCGATTCGATGAAGCTGATCTAGTCAAATTGGATGTCCTAATCAATGCAGAAAAAGTCGATGCTTTGTCATTGATCGTACATCGTAACAACGCAGATTATAGAGGTCGCGAACTGGCTTCAAAAATGAAAGAATTGATTCCAAGACAAATGTTTGACGTTGCTATTCAGTCTGCTATTGGTTCCAATATTGTGGCTCGAAGCAACGTTAAGGCTTTACGAAAAAATGTGACGGCTAAGTGTTATGGCGGTGATATTTCGCGTAAACGAAAGCTATTAGAAAAACAAAAGGCAGGTAAAAAGCGCATGAAGCAAGTCGGCAATGTAGAGATCCCACAGGATGCATTTCTGGCCGTACTAAAAGTTGATAGTAAGTAACTAGCCCTGCAAATATAAAGAGAGTAGATATTAATGTTTCATTATGACTTTGAATTTTTTCTATTGCTAGCAGCGTCAGTCACGGGACTTGTCTGGCTGATCGATAGTTTGTTTTTTTCATCAAAAAGGCAAAAAGACTCGAAGGGAATGGCCTTTTCAGAACCGCTCTTGCTCGAATATTCAAAATCATTTTTTCCAGTTTTGCTGGTTGTTTTAGTCTTACGAGGCTTTTTGTTCGAACCTTTTCGTATTCCATCAGGTTCAATGATGCCAACGCTGCTAGTCGGAGATTTTATTCTGGTGAATAAATTCAGTTATGGCTTAAGGATGCCCGTGATTCACACTCGACTAACTGATGGCGATGAACCAAAGCGCGGTGATGTTGCTGTCTTTCGTTATCCTCGCAATGAATCGCTTGATTATATCAAGCGGGTTGTTGGCCTTCCGGGTGATAATATAGGATATTACAACCGTCGTTTAACGATAAACGGAAAGCCGTTACCCACTAAATTTGACCAGCAGTATCAAGGCCTTGGCGAACTCAATGGCCTGATCGGAGGCCATGGCTGTGATAAAGTGGGTGCCAGCTGTAGGGTTCTAATCGAACAGCAGGATAAAGTTGAATATGCCGTAATGAATAATTTGCAGGTCACCTATAGTGCTGATGGTGAATTAGTTGTGCCAGCAGGGCATTACTTTGTGATGGGCGACAATCGAGATCACAGTAGTGATAGCCGTGTATGGGGATTTGTCCCACAAGAGAACTTGGTTGGGAAGGCGGTCATGATCTGGATGCATTGGGATTGGCGTAGCAATGGCAACGGGTTGGATGTTTCTAGAATTGGGACGAGAATCTCTAAGTAGTTGTGTGGGGTTGTCTTTTGAAGGCCATTTGTTTAGAAGGTATTAACGATGGAGGCGAATGAAAAGTTTAATTAGATCGAAAATCAAACAAGTAGATGTATCAAATTTCGGTTTGATAATTGTAGACGATTTTTTTGCATTCTCTAATGAGGCAATGGAGCCATCTATCGCTAACCTATTTTTTGGTGCAGAATTTAATGAATCGGTGGTAACTGGCCAGTGAGCTTGAATCGGCTGCAGTCGACATTAGACTATCGATTTAAACAGGAAGAATTGCTCAAGCAAGCCCTTACTCATCGTAGTTTTTGTCGTGGAACGAATAATGAGCGACTTGAGTTTTTAGGCGATAGCGTACTGAGTCTGGTTATATCCCATAGTATTTATGAGCAACAGCCCGATGCTAGCGAAGGTGACCTGAGTCGTATTCGGGCATCGCTGGTAAATGAGGCGGCACTCGCTCGGGTAGCGCGTGACATCAATCTAGGCGATTATATATTTCTGGGTGGTGGTGAGCTCAAAAGCGGTGGGTTTCGCCGAGCATCAATACTATCCGATACAATGGAAGCGATTTTAGGTGCCATTTATCTGGATAGTGACTTTACTCAGGTGCAGACCAGTATCTTGTATCTCTATCGAGAATATTTACAAAACCTTCCGCATCAGGACAGTTTAAAAGACCCTAAGACACGGCTTCAAGAATATTTACAAAGTGAAAAAATTGATATCCCAGAGTATGTTGTAGTGAAGACCATTGGCAAGTCGCACGATCAAACATTTACTTTGACTTGCCGTATTCATTCCCTGAATATTGAAACCAGTGGCATCGGATCAAGTCGTAAAAAAGCTGAGCAAGTTGCTGCGGAAAAAGCCATTGAAGCCCTAAAAGTAAATAAATAAACAAATAAACAAATAAACAAATGAATGATTCTTTCAAGACAGGTTATGTCGCACTAATTGGCAAACCTAACACGGGTAAGTCAACGCTGATGAATGCGTTGATCGGCGAAAATTTGAGTATTACCGCACCCCGTCCTCAGACAACTCGCCATCAAATTCTTGGCATCAAGACAACTGAAAACTATCAGTGCATCTTTATCGATACACCCGGCATGCACGATGACAATCATAAGGCGATTCATCGTTACATGAACAGAGCCGCCACCAGTATGTTGCCTGATGCGGATCTTATCTGCGTATTGCTTGATATCAAGCGCTTCAATGGCGATGATGAAAAGATTTTACAACGTGTGAGTAAATATGAAAATGTCGTCATCGTCCTTAACAAGATAGATTTACTGAGTAAGCAGGCGTGTTTGCCAGTCATGCAGAAAATATCTGTGCTGATGCCTGATAGTGAAATTGTACCAATATCAGCATTAGAGAATGAGAACTTGGATAGGTTAGAGGAGCTAATGGTTAGTTACTTGCCCCCAGGCGTGCCACAGTTTCCAGATGATCAGTTAACCGACAAGTCGATGCGCTTTATAGCCTCTGAAATTATCCGAGAAAAGCTGTTTCGTTTATTAACGCAAGAGTTACCGTATTCGATTACTGTCAGTATAGATCACTATAAAGTCGAGCCTGATATCACGCGAATATCGTCGACTATTTGGGTTGAACGAAAGTCACAAAAACCGATAGTAATTGGTAAAAATGGCAGCCTACTAAAGAAAATTGGCATACAGGCGCGTACGGATATTCAGCGTCTCATAGACGCCAAAGTCTATCTACAGCTATGGGTAAAAGTCAGGGAAGATTGGGCCGATGACGAACGCTCACTAGCCGCGTTTGGTTACAGTGATGCTAACGAGAGTTTCTGACCAGCCAGCTTACCTGTTACATAGACGCGACTGGCAAAATACTAGCTTGATACTTGACTTGCTAACCTGTGATTTTGGTAGGGTTAGTGTGCTAGCAAAGGGTGGTAAAAATAGTCGGTCCAAAGCTTTTTATCAACCATTCACACGGTTGTCGGTCAGTTGGACTGGACGGCATGAGCTGAAAACACTGGTTGATATAGACGGTGTTAGCTTGCCGGTTGCAGAGCACCAGTACTTACCCCTGCTTTATATCAACGAACTGATTAGCGTTTTTCTACCCGCCCACGAAGCCAATCCAGAATTATTCCAGTTGTATGGCCTGTTATTACAGAGCATTGATCAAAAAGAAGCAGATTTAAGAGAATTTGAAAGGGAGTTGATGCGTATTCTTGGCTACTTACCCGACACCCAGGTTGAGGCCAAAACCAGAATGCCAATTGACACCAGTGGGCATTATCAGTTTTTGGCGAGTGATGGATTTGTCATGTGCAGCGAGGAAAAACAAAACACAGTCGATGGGGCATCCATTATTGCCTGGAATGAGAAAAATTATGATAGTCCAGTCGTCATGCAAATGGCCAAGTCCGTGATGCGTTGTATTATTGACTTTAATCTACATGGAAGGCAATTGAAGTCCCGAACCATTTACCGGCAAATTCAAAATCACTTGTAGTCTACAGTTCCATGTTGCTAGATAAATTGAGAGACTTTCGCACGCAAACAGTTAATTTCTTTTTCCGTTATCCATCTCTTCCAGCCATTGTTGTGTTTCATTTCTAATATTGCCTAATTCATCATGAATTTTCACTGCGGCATCTTGCTGTTGGCTGTTTGAAAACGTCGTCAGTGATCGTTGCAATAAAGTAACTTGCTGTGTCAATCGGGGCAAGTTTGTATAGCAGGCGGTTCCATGAAGTTTGTGGAGTATTGCGGATAGTTCTTCTCTGTTATTTTGAAATGCAGCCGATTTCAACTGTAGCTGTAAGCTAGGTATGTCACTAACTAAAATATCAAGTATGTTATACAAGATAATATTGTTGTTTTGACATAGTTTTAACGACTGTTCGAAATCAATTGAAGACATCGCAATGCTAGTAGTTTGGCCAAATTCTTGTACAGGTGTTAGTTTTGTCAAATTACTATTTATGTGGCTTGAACCATCTAGGATACTACGAAACTTTTCTTCATCAATGGGTTTACTGAGGTAATAATTGAAGCCTAGTTGCAATAATCTTTGGGGTTCATCATCTAGAATGTTCGCTGTCAACGCCACAGTAGGTGTTTGGTCCAGTGCCTTTTCACTACGCATCATGTTAAGCAAGTCGATACCATCAATTTCGGGCATTTGTATATCGAGGACAATGAGGTCGAAAGACTCTTTTTTATAAAGAGTCATTGCCTGTAGCGCATTCTCAGCTTCATAAACCTGGTGACCCCATAGCCCAATTAACTCGCTGGCTAGTTTGAGGTTTATTCTATTATCATCAACCAGTAAAACCTTTTTTGAAATGACGGGGAGGGAAAATACAGGTGATGTAGTAGAACTTTGATTTTTTGGTGTATTAAGTGCCCTTTTTAAATTTTGACTGTTGGTGGTAGTAGAAATGAAATCCAATTTCGAATCTAATTTCGAATCTAATTTCGGCCCCAATTGTGCATTAATCATGGTTTGGTCGTAATGCATGATGATGACACGAGTCTGTTCAACAGAAATATTTTCCAGAATTTCACTTAAGATGAAATCGAAATGGCGCAAATCAATCGCAAGGAAATCAATGTGGTCTAAGTTTTTCCGAATGTTTGAATTGATGGATTCAGCATTATCAGACTTGGATACTAACATTGATTCGGTGGCAATTTGTGCTCTGTCAAACAGCGATGTGATTTCTTGTAGGCGAGTTTCGCTACTAGATAATATAAGCGCTATTCTATTGTCCAGATGATTCACAGGGGCAATTTCAGTTGGTGGTGACGTTAATAGAAAAGGTAGACGGACTGAAAATTTGGTCCCTACATCTATTTTGCTTTCCATTAATATTTCACCATCCATTAATTTAACTAAGTTTTTACTGATGACGAGTCCTAATCCAGTACCGGTAAAACGTCGGTTAGTCGCGGTGTGAACTTGGCTGAATGCTTCAAATAGAGTTTTCTGATCTGGTGTAGATATGCCAATACCGGTATCTTCAACAGTGATTAGAATAGTTACGTTGGACTCCGTCTGTTGTTCCGCCATTACTTTGATCACTACCTCTCCTTCGTCAGTGAACTTGATCGCGTTGCCTATCAGGTTTAGTAGTATCTGTTTAAGTCTAAGCTTGTCACCACAAACAAAACGAGGGGTATCGCTATAAATAATCAAAACAAGATCGATGTTTTTCGACAATATATTGATAAAAAGAATATCTCTGGTTTGTTGAATAACGTCATAGAGATCGAAGTCGTCATTTACTATCTGTAGCTTTCCTGATTCCATTTTTGAAAAGTCGAGAATTTCGCTGATGATACTAGTCAGATCATTAGTCGATTTCAAGATGATATCTGCGTATCGCTTTTGAGTGGAATTTAGGTCAGATTGTGACATCAAGTTAATGAAACCTTTGATGCCATTAATTGGCGTTCGTATTTCATGGCTCATATTAGTTAAAAAGATGGACTTTATTTTATTAGCCTGTTGGGCTTCATCTTTAGCTAATTTAAGTTCACTATTTTTACTTTTCAAATCATCAATTGCTTCACTTAACTGTTTTGTCGCGAACTGAATTTTTTCATTTAAGTCATTCTGATTGGTCAGTAATGCCTCAGTCATCCGATTAAATCCTTTCTGTAGTTCACCAATTTCATTGCGTTCCAATGAATCGATAACCTCACCTAGTTGACCTTTCGCAACATTTCTTAAGTGTTCCAGTAATTTGAATATTGGACGAGTAATTCCCCCGCTTATAATGACACTCAGTATTAGTGCAACAAGTAGAATCGCAATGAAAAATGTAATTGAGGTATACAGTATATTTTCTTTTGTTTCTTCAAGTTGATAGCGAGAAATGTTGAGGTGTACCCAACCAATCACCCGATTTTCATCATCGTGGATTTGATAGGGAGAAAACACATCAGAGTCGTGAATGCTTTGTAAAAGAATGGGTAACCGATAGTAAAAATATTGGGCGGTATTTGTGGGGTCATACTCGGCTGAAATTGATGTGGCAATCGCCTTGCCGTTCTCGTTATATACCGACGCGAGAATAATTGCATGCGTGTCTATAGTCTGGTTAAGCAAGTGTTGAATTTGTCGGTAATTACCTGACAACATGTCAAACTCAGAAGCTCCCGCCAGTTGTTTGGCAATAATCTGACCTTTACTTTGCAGTAGATCGTGTGCTTGGTCTACATTATTGGTGAAGTAGGTGTATGTAAAAAACACGTCAACTAATAGAGCTGGAATCAGTGCGATGAGCAATATTTGATACTTGATGCCCAGTTTTCTCATTGTGACAGCTCGTTTAACTTGTCGGTCAGTTTTGCTTCGTCAGGTAGATCGATGCCGAGAGCATGAGCCACTCTGTTATTTACTGCGATCGAGAAATATTGAGCAAATTCGATGATTGGTTTGTCTTGTCGGCGTTTAACGGCCAAGCGTTTTATAACAGACGCTAGTTGTGAACCTATGTCTGAAGGTGATGAGAATATAGACGCTAGTGCACCCGCTTTAACGTGTGATGGTGAATAACTGATGACCGGTTTTCTACTGCGATATGAGGTCAGCAAAATACCCTTGAGCGTATTTCGGTTATAGACACTGCCGTCTGGCAGCAATAAATGGACATCATTATTCACCAGCAATTGTCTGACCGTTGTTAATAGATTACCCTGTTTTTGAAACTCATATTGTTGAAGATTGAGATTAAATTCTGAGAGCGTATCGCGTTGTTTTTTGTCCAGCGTTAATTTTTTTGAGCTAATGATACCTACTGAGCGTGGCTGTACCATCAGAGCAGTGAAAGCCAGATATCGTGATAATGGTTGGTCGAGTAAAACTAAGCTGTGATTATCAAGTAGGGCTTGATGTCGTTGTTGTTGGTTCAAAGTAATATAGGCGCTTACTATATTTTTAGAGCCATACTTTTTTGCTATTTTAAGAGCCGCATCAATACCGAGGGTAACGATAATGTCGCTGGCTTGAAGTGTCTGATGTTGTAGGTTAATTGTATTAGCGTTAATGACTGACAATTGAAAAGTGTCATCTAATTGATGATTTAGACTTTGGTTAGTTTCTTCAAAGTAAGGGTTGCCATTGCTCTGGATAACGGCAATTTGAATACTGGCTGCTGCCGCGATTGGCAATAGGCTAGGCACTACTACTACTAAGAGAAACCCTAAAAATAGTGGTTTGATCATATACATAGACAGCCTCCTGGCCGATCTCCTCCTTATTTCCATTTATGTTTAAAATCCGCTACTAAACCTTAAAAGAAAGGTCTTTTCGGCAATGTTATCGGAGCTATAGTCAGTGTATTCTTCGAGTAAATTCTGTCCAATGAGTTCTACGCGAGTATCATTTGCACTAGAAATTAAGCAAGCATAGCGTAAATCTAGCTTTTCGAATGATGGTCTAGCCGACCCTCCACCAAACCACCTAATGTCATCCAGATAGTAAAATGATGCTGATAAATTATGTCGATCATTCCAGTGATAAATCGCGTGTATAAATCCGGTTCTCTCGGCGAATGACCTCAATATACTGGGATCATTCGACTCGACATCAATCACGCTAAGTCCTGATTTAAATTCGAGACTTGTATCCGTTGTGAAATCAAATGATAGCTCGATACCCTGTACACTAGTCTCTCCTTGGTTGTTATAGGTATTGACATCTCTAGGCCCCAAAAGAGGGTGTATTTCCTCGAAGACAGCCTCGATGATTTGATCTGTTATTTTGTAAGTAAAGAGTTTAATGTCGCTTGAAATACCAGGTGCGATCAACTGGCTGCGTAAACCAATTTCATGGGAATCGATGCTCTCGGGCTTGAGGTTGGGATTGCCTTCTAGCTGCGTTATATCTACCGGGCCGACATTGGGGAAGATAGGAGTAAGCTCAGACAGAGCCGAATGCTCATATAAAATCGGATTCCTCTTTGCCCGTGAGGCAACAAAGCGAAGCGCATGACTATTCGAAAACTTGCGGATGATTGATAGGCGAGGGGAGCTCTCGTTATCAGACAAGGAAGAGTTTTCCAATGATGTTCCAACGTCAAGCAGCCAGTCGCTGTTAAGCCGCCATTCAATACCAGCAAAGAGTCTTCTGGTATCAACCTCATGCGTCCGATTGTCTTTAGTCAACAGTTTAGCGTTCACTCTGTCATGACGTAGGCTGGCGCCGTAGACAAATCGCAAATTGGCATCTAATTCTTTGGTGTGTGTGATTTCAATATTGCTTCGTTCAGAATACCGACTTTGATCAAGAATGAGAGTGATGTTAGGAATACCAAACAGGGTAAGGGGGCCGGCATCATAGATATCAGTTACATTTTGCTGGGTATGAGAGAGTTTAACAATGGTGCTGCTGGTATCACCGACCTTTTCCCATCGAAGATTGAAATAGCTGTGCGTAGCTTTGAACTCTCTCCCAATATCAAAGATGTGGTTATTTAAATCGCCTATGTCGCTGGTATTATTGCTAGTGCCGAATTGAACCGTCCAGAATTGATTGTCTCGAGAAGCCTGATCTAGCCTGAAGTTTATTTTGTTGATTTGTTTCGAGTCATGGACATCTCTAAAACCATCATCGTTGCTGGTCCCAACACTGAGGCGCCAGTCGAGATCATCATGATGATAGCCATGTCGGACATAACCATGTTTAATATTTGGATTGGCATTGTCGCTCGTAGTTACCGAGTACTGGGTGCCGTAGTCTTCGACTGCGTGACGGGTAATAATATTAATAGTTGCCAGGAATGCACTGGTACCGTACGTTACTGCGTTGGGTCCTCGAATGACTTCTATACGCTCAATGTCCTCAATCAATAGTGGTAAATCAGGCCATGACACGCCTCCAATAGAAGGTATAAGAACCGACCTGCCATCAACCAGAACCTGTATTTGCCGAGTATATTTTCCGCCTAAACCGTGGTAACTAACCACTGGCGTATTACCATTGTAAAAGCCAACGATAAACCCGGGTACCAGTCGAAACAATTCTGCGACCTCGCGTACCCCCGAAGACTGAATTGTTTTTCTGTCGATAATACTGACTGTCGCAGGTGTTTCGAGTATTGGTTTGCTCATGCGAGAGGCCGTGAGGACCATTGGCATATGGCCAAAAAAGTCTAGTTCCGTCTCAGCACTGTTTTCAGTTGCCCACAGTGGTAAAGAGCAAAGAACCAGACATGCGCAAATAATTTTATAAAATTGACGAAAAGACAATACTAATTCCTCCAGACCGTGACGGCTAATCCATTACATAACCGAGTTAGAAACATATAATTTCACGAACTAATTTAGACATCTAATTAAGGCCAGCCTATAAATTCAAACAATATTACTGACAAAATCGCGTAGCAAGCGATTCTTCATTCAAGTAAAATAAGTGTACTTATCATTGTATTGATAAGCATCCCATCGCCCAGACCAGACACCTTTAATAATGATGTTCTTAGAAGATTATATAGGAAAGACGCCTCTCGTTACATTACAACGAATGGGTAATCCAAGCGGCAACCGAATATCGGTTAAACTGGAAGGCAATAACCCAGCGGGATCGGTCAAAGACCGGCCTGCCTACAGCATGATAAAGCGAGCAGAGCTTCGGGGAGAAATTTCTCCTGGTGATACTCTAGTCGAGGCAACCAGTGGAAATACAGGTATCGCGCTAGCAATGGTAGCGGCTACCAAGGGCTATCATTTGATTCTGATCATGCCGGATAATATGACCCGAGAGCGCCATATTACCATGAGCGCTTACGGGGCCGAGATCATACTAGTAAACAAAGAGCAGGGCATGATGGGGGCTCGAGACTTGGCCATCGAGATGCAAGCGCAGGGCAAGGGTAAATTGCTTGACCAGTTTTCTAATCTCGATAATCCACTGGCTCACTATGAGACAACCGCACCAGAGATCTGGCAGCAAAGCAATCAAACTATGACTCATTTTGTTAGCTCAATGGGAACAACCGGAGGATGGTTCGGTTATCACCGGCATTCGTCGTTGGCCTAAAGAATATGTTCCGAAAATTTATGATCCGACTAATGTTGATCGTGTCATGGATATATCACAGGGTCTGGCAGAAGAAACCACTCGTCAGTTAGCGTCGCAGGAAGGCATTTTTTGCGGAGTGTCATCAGGTGGCGGTGTCGCAATCGCCCTGCAAGTTTCACGGCAGCTCGAAGCTGAGCAAGTGACTAATGCTCATATCGTCACCATCATGTGCGATCGTGGTGATCGTTATGTTTCAACCGATATTTTTGAACCAACCATTTAAGTAAACGATCAATAACAACCCAATAATGCAAACATGAACGTATTAACATTTGTACTAAAAACTATTCCTGACATCGACGGTTGTCGCAAGCTATATGCTTGATGCCCAGTTTTTTCATTAAGGCAACTCGTTTAATCTTTCAGTTATTTTTACATTATCGGGTAGTTTGATGCCAAGGGCATGGGCTACTCTGCGATTTACCGCGATTGAAAAAAACTGTGCGAATTTAAGAAGTGGTTTGGTTTGCGCAGGATTATCGGTCAAGCGTCTGATAACAGAGGCTAATTGAGAGCCTATGTCTGAAGGTGATGAAAATATTGAGGCTAGTGCGCCCGCTTTAACATGTGATGGTGAATAACTGATGACGGGTTTTCTGCTGCGGTATGACGTTAACAAAATACCTTTGAGCGTATTAGGGTTATAGACATTGTCGTCTGGTAGCAATAAATGGGCATCATTATTTTTCAAGAGTTGTCTGACCATTGTTAATAGATTAGATTTTTTTTGAAACTCGTATTGTTGAAGATTGAGATCGAACTTTCGTAGTATATCTTGCTGCTTTTTGTTTAGTGTTAATTTTTTTGAGCAAATGATACCCGCAGAGCGCGGCTGTAACATCAACGCAGTGAAAGCTAGGTATCGTGATAATGGTTGGTCTAGTAAAACTATGTTGTGATTATCAAGTTTGGTTTGATGTCGTTGCTGTTGATTCAATGTGACATAGGCGCTTACTATATTTTTAGTGTCGTACTTTTTTGCTATTTTAAGCGCAGCATCAATGCCGAGTGTGATGATGATGTCGCTGGACTGAAGTGTCCGACGTTGTTTGTCAATGGTGTCAGCATTAATGACGGTTACTTGAAAAGTATCACCTAATTGACGAATGAGACTTTGATTAGTTTTTTCAAAGTAAGCATTACTATTGCTCTGGATAACGGTAATTTGAACATTGGCCGCCGCGACTGGCAGCACTAGGCGCGGAATTATTAATAGCAACCCTAAAAATAGTGGTTTGCTAATGCAAATCGATAGCCTCCTGGCTGATATCTTCCTTATTCCCATTTGTATTTAAAATCCGCTAACAAACTTCAAAAAAATTGTCTTTTCTGCAATGTTCTCGACCCTATCGTCGGTATGATCACCGAGTAAATTCTGTCCAATGAGTTCTATGCGTGTATCATTTGTACCTGAGACTAGGTAAGTATAACGTAAATCTAGTTTTTCGTATGATGGCCTTGGTGTTCCTATTGCATACCAAGTGACCTCATCTAGGTAGTAATATGATGCCGATAAATTGTGTCGATCTTCCCAATGATAAAGGGCGTGTATAAATCCGGTTTTTTCAATGAATGAAGCTAATACACGGAGATCATTTGATTCGACATCAATTGCGCTAACTCCTGTTTTAAATTCTAGGTTTGTATTTACGCTGAAATCAAGTGACAATTCAATGCCCTGTACTCTAGTCTCACCTTGGTTATTATAGGTAGTGACGGGTAGGGGGCCTAAAGTAGGGTTGTTTTCTTGGATGATTACCTCGAGGACCTGATCTGTTATTTTATAGGTGAAGAGTTTGATATCACTTGAAATGCCTGACGTGATTAACTGACTGCGTAAACCGATTTCATAAGAATCGATGCTTTCAGACTTAATGTCGGGATTACCTTCCACGAGCTTTATATCGAACGGGCCTATTATCCCAGGGTGGGTAGCAGAAACCAAGGTCAGGGCCGAATGCTCATATAAAACCGGATTACGCTTCGCGCTTGACGCAACAAAGCGAAGAGCATGGCTATTCGAAAATTCACGGATTATAGAGAAACGAGGGGAGGCCTCGGTATCAGACAATGTGGAATTCTCGATGGATGTACCAATGTCCAGCAGCCAATTGTTGTTAAGCCGCCATTCCAGGCTCGCGAAGAGTCGACTCGTATCTACCGAATGTGTCTCATTACCCTTTAATAATGCTATAGAGCTTACCCTGTCATGCAGCAGTCCGGCGCCGTATACGAATCGTAAACTGGGATCTAGTTCTTTGGTATGGGTGATTTCAAGGTTGCTTCGATCAGAATGCCTAGTTTGATCTATAACGAAACTGAAGCCAGGAACATTATTCAAGGTCGCGGGGCTCGGATCAAAGCGGTCAGTGAATTCTTGCTGGGTATGAGAGAGTTGGACAATGGTGCTGCTGGTATCACCGATGCCCTCCCATAGAAGGTTGAAGTAGGTATGCTCTACCTCGAATTCTCGCTCAATATCGATGGTGTTCTTTACGGAGCCTACTTCACTCGTATTACCGCTCCTACCAAGTTGAACCGTCCAGAATTGATTGTCTTGAGAAGCCTGATCCAGCCTGAAGTTTATTTTGTAGACTTGTTTCGAATCATAAGCTTCTCTAAAACCATCGTCGTTGTTAATGCCTAAACTGAGGCGCCAGTCAAGGTCGCCATGATGATAGCCATGTCGGACATAGCCACTTTTAATATTTGCACTAGCATTATCACTCGTCGTTACTGAGTATCGAGTACCGTAGTCCTCGACTGCGTGACGGGTAATAATATTAATAGTTGCGAGGAATGCATTCGTGCCATAAGTCACTGCGTTAGGCCCTCGAATGACTTCTATGCGCTCAATATCTTCAATCAATAGCGGTAAGTTAGACCAGGACACGCCACCAAAAGAAGGGATAAGAACCGACCTACCATCAACCTGCACCTGTATCTGCCGAGTAAATTGTCCGCCTAAGCCGTGGTAGCTAACCACTTTCGTGTTGCCGTCATTGGAGTGGCCAACGACAAATCCTGGCACCAGTAGGAATAAGTCTGCAATCTCGCGCACACCGGAAGATTCGATGGTTTCCCTGTCGATAATACTGACGGTCGCTGGTGCTTCGAGCAATGGTTTGCTCATGCGTGAAGCCGTGAGGACTAATGGTACGTCTCCAAAAAAGTCCAATTCCGCCGCAGTATCGTTTTCTAAAGACCAAAGTGGTGAAGAACAAAGCAGCAAACAGGCACAACTGATTTTATTAAAATGACGAAAAAACAATATAAATTCCTCCAGACCGTGACGGCTAATCCATTACATAACCGAGTTAGAAACATATAATTTCACGAACTAATTTAGACATCTAATTAAGGCCAGCCTATAAATTCAAACAATATTACTGACAAAATCGCGTAGCAAGCGATTCTTCATTCAAGTAAAATAAGTGTACTTATCATTGTATTGATAAGCATCCCATCGCCCAGACCAGACACCTTTAATAATGATGTTCTTAGAAGATTATATAGGAAAGACGCCTCTCGTTACATTACAACGAATGGGTAATCCAAGCGGCAACCGAATATCGGTTAAACTGGAAGGCAATAACCCAGCGGGATCGGTCAAAGACCGGCCTGCCTACAGCATGATAAAGCGAGCAGAGCTTCGGGGAGAAATTTCTCCTGGTGATACTCTAGTCGAGGCAACCAGTGGAAATACAGGTATCGCGCTAGCAATGGTAGCGGCTACCAAGGGCTATCATTTGATTCTGATCATGCCGGATAATATGACCCGAGAGCGCCATATTACCATGAGCGCTTACGGGGCCGAGATCATACTAGTAAACAAAGAGCAGGGCATGATGGGGGCTCGAGACTTGGCCATCGAGATGCAAGCGCAGGGCAAGGGTAAATTGCTTGACCAGTTTTCTAATCTCGATAATCCACTGGCTCACTATGAGACAACCGCACCAGAGATCTGGCAGCAAAGCAATCAAACTATGACTCATTTTGTTAGCTCAATGGGAACAACCGGTACAATTATGGGGTGTTCGCGTTACTTCAAAGAGATCGATCCGTCGCTTCAAATTATTGGTGTTCAACCGGAGGATGGTTCGGTTATCACCGGCATTCGTCGTTGGCCTAAAGAATATGTTCCGAAAATTTATGATCCGACTAATGTTGATCGTGTCATGGATATATCACAGGGTCTGGCAGAAGAAACCACTCGTCAGTTAGCGTCGCAGGAAGGCATTTTTTGCGGAGTGTCATCAGGTGGCGGTGTCGCAATCGCCCTGCAAGTTTCACGGCAGCTCGAAGCTGAGCAAGTGACTAATGCTCATATCGTCACCATCATGTGCGATCGTGGTGATCGTTATGTTTCAACCGATATTTTTGAACCAACCATTTAAGTAAACGATCAATAACAACCCAATAATGCAAACATGAACGTATTAACATTTGTACTAAAAACTATTCCTGACATCGACGGTTGTCGCAAGCTATATGATTTGCATGGCTTATCTGATGACGATGTCGCAAAAGCTGTTTTTCATAAACGACGACAGGAAGCCAACACTGAACTACTACGCCATCACTTGCATAAGGTGATTGCAATCTCTGCGGTGCTGCGAACGGGTGATCAATTTAAAGTATGGTCATTGGGTACAGTGGAATCCAATGAACAGGATTTATTACAGCGTTTTTATAGCGGGTTAGCACGCTATACGCCCAAATTGGTATCCTGGGGTGGGGTAGGATTTGATTTACCAGTCATACACTACCGCTCATTGTTATATCCGGTTAATGCAGATCAGTATTGGCAAATAGGACAGAGCGACAATAGTTTTCAAAATGATAATTACCCTAGTCGATATAACGATCGACACACCGATTTAATGGATCTCCTATCGGGGTTTCAAACAAGTGCGAGTGCCCCCCTAAACGAAATTGCCACGCTTTGTGGTTTTCCTGGTCACATGGTCGATATGGGGGACATCAATACCAATCAACAGATATGGGACAGCTACCAAGCCAGCGGAGTCAAAGATATTCGTGACG
This sequence comes from Polaribacter sp., assembly GCA_047615545.1. Classification (GTDB taxonomy): domain Bacteria; phylum Pseudomonadota; class Gammaproteobacteria. The sequence continues at coordinate 6,269 of JBLHID010000022.1, read as the reverse complement.
CGTGTGAAACAGAGGTGCTCAATACTTATCTGGTGTATCTCAATTTACAGCGCAATCGTGGCGTGATTGATGAAGCCCAATACGACACTGAATGTCGAATGGTGCGAGACAATCTTATCGCATCAGATCAATCGCACTTAATCTCATTCGAAAAAGCCTGGCTTGACCAGTAGAGGATCAATAAATGTCTGGTCGTAAAAAGCGTAATCGATTACCCGAACCCACAACTGTCACGATTGAGGGCATGTCGCATGAAGGGCGCGGCATAGCGCACATCAATGGCAAAACTGTATTTGTGTTTGGAGCTTTGATTGGTGAAGAAGTCAAAATTCAGATTAGGAAGTCGAATCGAAAGTATGACGAAGCAATAACGCTAGAAGTCATTCAAGCTGCTGACGCTCGTGTCGAGCCAAAATGCGCTGCCTTCGAAGTGTGCGGTGGATGCAGCCTGCAACACTTGAGCAGTGACGACCAAGTCGCATTAAAGCAACAATCGTTACTTGACACCATGCAGCACGCTGGCGTCACCATCGGTAATGTGATGCCAGCGTTACGTTCTCATCCCTGGGGCTATCGTAAAAAAGCGCGTCTAGGCGTTAAGTTTGTACGTAAAAAAGAGCGTCTTTTAGTAGGCTTTCGAGAAAGAAGCGCACCATTTTTAGCAGATATGGCACAGTGCGAAGTATTGATACCTGAAGTCGGCCACCATCTACAGGACTTTTGCACGCTAATAGACGGACTAGACGCAAAAGAAACTATCCCTCAGATCGAAGTCGCTGCCGATGGTGACCACATTGCACTGGTATTTCGACATCTCGAAGACTTGACCGAACATGACCGTGCGGCCCTGACACTGTTTGCCAAAAACACCGGGTTTTGGATACAACTGCAATCAGGAGGACCAAGCACCATTGTTAATTTATATCCGGAACATCAAGTATTAAGCTTTGCGCCATTGAAAGACGACAATATTAAAATAGGGTTTAGCCCTGCGGATTTTATGCAAGTCAACACCGAGATCAATCAACAAATGGTTGCGCAGGCTTTACATCATCTGGACTTACAGCCAAACGATCAAGTGCTAGACTTATTTTGCGGATTAGGCAACTTCACGTTACCAATGGCCCGCCGATGTGCTCAAGTTACCGGTGTCGAAGGTGATGAAGCGATGGTAGGCCGAGCCAGACAAAGTGCGGTCGATAACCAGATTGAAAATACAGAATACTTCGCGACTGACCTGACCCAGCCGGAGCCGGATGCCAGCTGGATGGGCGCAAAGTTCGACAAAATACTCATCGACCCACCTCGATCTGGCGCGATGGAAATAGCTCAAATTGTCAAACGATTCAAAGCACAAAAGATAGTCTATGTATCCTGCCAGCCCTCTAGCCTAGTGCGTGATAGCAAAATTATTTGCGACCATGGTTACAAGCTTGAACACCTAGGTATTATGGATATGTTTCCGCAAACAGCCCATGTAGAATCGATGGCTGTTTTCACTAAATAACTGAATAACTGAATAACCACTCAAGCATATAAACATATCGGAGGCGACGTGAAAATAGTCAGCGCAATAATAAAACCATTCAAACTCGACGATGTTCGAGCCGCTCTGTCAGACATAGGCATTAACGGATTAACGGTCTACGAAGTGAAGGGCTTTGGCCGCCAGAAAGGGCACACTGAGCTTTATCGAGGTGCCGAATACGTTGTCGATTATATCCCGAAAATGAAACTTGATATCGCAGTCGACGACGACGAGGTTGATCTGGTAATTGACACTATAGTTGATTCCGCCAAAACAGGGAAAATTGGCGACGGGAAGATTTTTGTGACTAATCTCGAAAATGCAGTGCGTATAAGGACGAGTGAGTCCGGATCGACAGCTTTGTAGGCTAAAAAGATAAGTGCCTTTACCTGCAGCAGGTGACGCTGCGGGTAGTGAGTCGTTGTATAGCTTCAATGCTGTCATGTTACGGGCATCCGCCTTGTTCATATTTTGAACGCCTCGTTTTTACAACTCCTTATCGACGTTCTCTAGTAATTCTTCAGCTTCATCGAGCTGTTCTAACTCATCATTGGCAACTGCCTCGGCATAATCTACGGCGTCGGGCGCGTTAAATTCTGCAATGGGCGTACCAATTGAACCGGTAGCAATGAGCGGCGATTGATCTTTGATATCCAGTCCAGCACGAGACTGAATTCGGATTAGTGTGAAAAGCAAAATTAAGCCGAATATTGACGCGATACCCCAAAAGAAAAACGTCGCATTGTAGCGCTCCATAAAGAAAGCGATAATGATTGGGCCTGTACTCAACCCAATACCCGATATCATCACCAGACTGCCGCTAGCCGCTACAATTTGCTGTGGTTCGAGGCGGTCGTTGGCGTAAGCGATACAGATTGAATACATCGGCATAGCCGCGCCACCGAGCAATACGATGCTTGCAAAAAAGGCGAGGCTGCCTTTTGGTAACACTATTGCAGCCATACAACCGACGATAGCTATAATTGAAATGATGGACATCATGAGACGGCGGCTCATTCGATCTGAAATATAACCAATTGGCCATTGTGTAATCAAGCCGCCTACCAGAAAGCAAGCCATAAAAATCGAAATGGACTTAACATCCACTAGCACCGTGCTGGCGTAAATTGCACCCAAGCCAAAAAAAGTGCCATGAGCCATACCTGTCAAACCATTGCCAATCACGGCAAGTGGAGATGCCTTATACAATTCGATGACAGACATAGACCCCGATGTACCGAAAGCAGGCGCAGGTTTTGCCGTTAGCAACATGGGTATCAAGCCAAGGGAAATAATCACCGATGTCAGAATAAATAAATCAATTGCACTGGGTTCAGCCAAGTTCAGTAAAAACTGACCTGAGCCCATTCCGAGTGTCGTTAATACCATATAGACAGAGAGTACTTTTCCGCGTGTTTCGTTACTCGCACGATCATTCAACCAGCTTTCGGTTACGACAAAAATGCCCGCGAAACAGATGCCGGTGATGATCCGCATCAAGGTCCAACCCAATGGTGATATGTAGACCCCGTGCAATAAGATTGAAATAGAGGCAAGCGATGCGAGTGCCGAAAAAACACGGATGTGCCCAACCCGTCTAACCAAATAGGGCGCCAGGAACGAACCGATGAAAATGCCAACGAAATAACCTGACATCATGATGCCAGTGGTAAAGGTTGAGAACCCTTCTACGCCTGCCCGCACACCCAATAAGGTGCCCTGTAAGCCATTCGCAAGCATCATGAATCCAATACCGAGCAAAATAGCCCATGATGCTGACAGATCTTTCCACATAAAATTAACTCGATTGATATTAGTTGTTTGAAACCGGCCGTTAAAAATAGGCCCTTTGAAACTGGCTATGCTGATAATTCAGAATGACCGAATATTAGTAGTGTTTTGGTCATTTGACAGTTTTAAATGCGACGTCCTAAAGTGGGGTAGGCGTTATTGATGTGGGGCTTGATTCAACATCAACCAACGCGATAAGACGCTGGCATTATGGATGTTGATGTAGCCGTCGGTGTGTCCATAAATAGGTGGCCATGCACAGCGTCGTCAGAGCCGTGTCGAAGCGTGGGGCTCGGTCTAAGATGTCATCAATATCGTTAGGTGATTAACAAGGTGACTCAGTTAGTAGATAGTAAAAACGCGTTCGTCATGTTTTGATTTCTGGTTTGGAAATCGATGTTGTTCTGTTGGTTGGTGGTGAGGCACGAAGTAACGATGTCAATATGTTGTGTTAAATCACCAAAGTGGTTTATAAGAAACAACAATTACTAAGTAGACCGTTTAACCCTAAATGCAATACTATCCTAACAGCTAAGCATCAATGTTCCCGATTGGACATCTCGAATGAGCATCGTACTAGAGTATTCCCTATGAGTAGAAGAAGACCTCGCAAGCCCGTTACCACGACTGATCAACTAGTGGGTGAGAAAGCGCAGCAGCTATTTAATCCCTATGCACCCATTAGTGTTCTCAGCGAGGATGACCTTGATCTGATTCATGATGGCGCGATGCGGATTCTGGAAGAAATCGGCCTTCATGTCATGAACGAAAGGGCGTTGGCGCTGTATGAAAAGGATGGGGCGAAGGTCGACTGGGACAAGCAGCATGTTTTTATTGACCGTTCAATCGTTATGAAACGCCTGCAAACAGTGCCCTCAGAATTCATCATGCATGCCCGCAACCCTGACCGAAATAGACTGGTAGGCCGCAATGCGATTAACTTCACCTCGGTTGCGAGTGCCCCGAATAGTTCTGATCTCGAAGGTGGGCGGCGCACCGGAAACTTCGAAGATTATTGTAATTTTCTTCGACTGTCTCAGGGTGCCGATGTCATCGACTTTCTCAGTGGCTATCCGGTAGAGCCTATTGATATCCCACCTGCTACTCGCCATTTGGATGCATCATTAGCCGCCTACACCTTAACTGACAAAGCATTTAGCTTGTATTGCCTTGGCGGTGACCGTGTTAACGATGGCATCGAAATGGCTGCCATCGCTCGTGGTGTCGATCGTGAAACCATGAAAAATGAACCCAGTATTATTACGGTGGTGAATACCAATTCCCCTTTATTAGTAGACGATTCGATGTTGGATGGCCTGATTGAAATGGCACAAAACGGACAGCCAACCATTGTGACACCTTTTACGCTTTCGGGCGCGATGTGCCCAATTACTCTGGCAGGTGCGTTGGCGCAACAAACCGCCGAAGCGCTCGGCGTGATTATTCTATCGCAAATGGTCAGACCTGGCGCACCAATGGTGATGGGTGGATTTACTTCGAATGCCGATATGCGCACAGGTGCCCCTGCATTTGGCACGCCCGAATATACCAAAGCCGCATTAGCCAGTGGTCAATTGGCGCGCCGCTATAATCTACCTTTTCGTTCATCTGCACCCAACGCGTCAAACTGTGTTGATGCTCAGGCAGCTTGGGAAACCCAAATGTCACTGTGGGGCGCAGTGATGGGACATGCTCAAATCATCAAACATGCCGCTGGGTGGCTAGAGGGTGGGCTTTGTGCTTCGTTTGAAAAATTCATTATCGATATCGATATGTTACAAATGATGGCGCAAACCCTGAAACCCATAGAGGTGAGTGAGGCGACATTAGCGCTCGATGCCATTAAACAAGCAGGGCATGGCGGTCATTTCTTTGGCACCACACACACACTGGCCAATTACAAGACTGCTTTTTATGAACCCATCGTGTCTGATTGGAGCAACTTTGAAAGTTGGGAGGAAAATGGTTCGAAAACAGCCTTCGAACGCGCCAATAAAATCTATCGACAACGCTTGAAAGGCTTTCAGCCACCAGAAATGGACGATCAAATCAGGGTTTCGCTCGAATCGTATGTATCGCAGCGACGACAGGCGCTAGAAAAAACACGATGAGACCGCAGTTATGAGATCAGGTCTATGAGATTGCGTCCATGAGATTACAAGAAAGAGTGACGCTATTTCAAAATCGGCTCGAACAGGTGATTGCTCAAAGTGGCATGAATCGTTCTAAATTTGCGACTTCTATCTCGGTCGATAGGTCTACGCTCTCGCAGTTACTGTCGGTAGATAATGTCCGTTTGCCACGTGCAGACACGATCGCCTCAATCGCCGAAGTGCATCAAATCAGTATCGACTGGCTACTGGGTCTGACACAACAGGGCGCACTAGCGACTCAAATGGTCGAAGAAGCTTTTGACGTTAGTGACTTTGCCGACACTATTTTTGACAAATACCTGCAATGGCATCGTGAGGCAACTGGCTACAAAGTTAGGTATGTACCGACAACTCTGCCTGACTTACTCAAAACAGAGGCGGTTGCCGAGTATGAATTCAATCGCTATGGCGCGGGTAAAGTGAACCAGAGTGTGCGCGACAATCAACTGCTTTTGCTGCAGCAACGTCACCCAGGTAGTGAACTTGAAACCTGCACCACGATTCAATCACTGCGATTGTTTGCCAATGGCCAGGGCATTTGGAAGGACCTAGGCGTCACCGAACGCAAAGCACAATTGAAGCGCATGATCGAACTTAATGAAGAGCTATACCCCGGCTTTCGTTGGTATCTATTTGACGGCAAGGAAACCTACTCTTCGTCGTTCACTATTTTTGGCCCATTGCGTGCGACCCTATTTATTGGCAATCTGTACGCGGTGGTCAATAGCATCGAGCATATTAGAAAGCTGGCGGCTCGCTTTGACGACTTAATTCGAATGGCGATAGTCCACCCACAT
>JBLHID010000021.1:0-27524 GCA_047615545.1 Polaribacter sp. | reverse complement strand
ACCTTTTTGAAATGGTCCAGAGTGGTGATTTTCATGACTTGATCAATACACCCATTTCACAACAAGAAGCTCAAACAGAGGACTTTAATCATGCCCAATAAATACGACATAATTATTATTGGCGGTGGAAACGCCGGGTTTGGCGTATCACAAATGGCACACGCCGCAGGAAAATCTATCGCTTTTATCGAATCAGATGAATTCGGTGGCACCTGTCCAAACCGTGGCTGTACGCCAAAGAAAGTTTTGGTAGCAGCAGCGCACGCAATGCACGAAATCGAAATTGCCCATACCCACGGCATTGAAGTAGGCAAGCCTAAACTCCATTGGTCAAAACTAATGGATCGTAAAACTGACATGATCGATTTTATTCCCAGTGCCATGGAAGACATGGCTAAAGGACGTGGCACTGTATACAAAGGTAAGGCCAAATTTGTCAGCCCAAACGCTGTCGAAGTTAATGGTCAAATACTAGAAGCCGATAATATTGTCATCGCGACAGGCTCTATCACTCGTCCATTATCAATTCCTGGTGCTGAATACTTGATCACATCGGATGACGTATTGTCAGAACGCGAACAGCCAAATGAAGTTGTATTCATCGGTGGCGGTGTCATCGCAATGGAATTCAGCCATGTTTATGCTCGTGCTGGTACTAAGGTCACTATTCTTGAAATGATGCCGCAACTATTACCTCGGCTGGATACCGATGCTGTTTGTGCCATTCGCACCGAAGGGGAACGCATTGGCATCAAGATGAAAACAAGTGTAGACGTTAAGCAAATCGAAAAGGTAGCTGACAAATTTAGTGTGCACTTTAATCATGACGGGCAGCAACACACTATCGTAGCGGATCGCATTATTAATGGCACAGGACGAATAGCCAATGTGAGTGAGCTGGCATTACGTGCCGGAAATGTTCAACACGATGGTATTCGTATCGAAGTAGACGAGAATCTTCGTTCGGTGTCCAATAAATCAGTATGGGTGGCGGGTGATGCCCTCGTGACCTCGGCCCAATTATCGCCTCTGGCTACTTACGAAGGTCGCATAGTAGGTCAGAATATTGTCAATAATGACAACAAGAAACCTGACTACTCGGTTATTCCAAGTGCTGTTTACACTATACCCGCATTGAGTTCAGTCGGCATGAGCGAAGCCGAGGCAAACAATTCGGGACTGGATATTGAAGTATTAACTTCGGATATGTCTGGATGGTTCTCGGCTAGGTTTTATGCTGAAACCATTGCTTGGGCTAAGATCATTATCGAAAAAGGCTCACGTAAAATACTCGGCGCTCATTTAGTCGGGCATCACGGTGAGGAGCTAATCCATCTCTACGCTCTGGCGATGCGGCATGGCATTAGTGCTGATCAACTAGGCAACGAAATGTATGCATTTCCAACGTTTGCAGCCGATATTCCAAGCCTGGTTTAATTAGTTGCACGGTCGAATATATTTGAGCGGCACAGGGAAAGTGCCTAATCAAATTAGAGGTAAGGGCTTCCGCCTTAATCCCGAAAGCGCATTTCCTGCGATGGCAATTAACAGAATAACGCCACCAGCCAAGGTGTAGAAGCTAGCTGTTTCGCCTACAAAAATCCATACCCACAGTGGTCCTAATAAAACTTCAGTCAGTGACAGTAGAGTCAGTTCGGCAGCGGGTACAACCTTTGAACCAATGGTATAGATAGCGAGTCCTGCGCCTACTTGGAAAACCCCCATCACTAATGCGATAGACGCATCATTGACGGAGAGTACAAAATCAAACTCACTAAAGTAACAAATGATTGCAGATGTCACGGCTGCAAAAATACCAGCGAGGAAAACTGCAGGTAGCATGTCTTCTAGCTTGCCCCAACGTAGCGCAATCGTAAAAATGGCAAAACCCAAGGCTGATAACAACGCGCTAACATTACCGACCATGTGTCCCGCGGAAAATCCATCAATCACCATTACAGCAACCCCCAGTGCCGCAACCAATGTCGCTATCCAGGTGCTTTTACGAACAGATTCACGCAATATGAACCAACCGAAAATCGCTGCAAAAAATGGCGCCGAAGCAAACAGAAACATAGCGTTCGCAACTGTGGTCGTTTGAATTGCATAAACACCACCAGAGAATGCAACCACTAGTCCCCAGCCACCAATAATTCCAGCAACACCAGCTTTCTTGATTGATTTAATCGGCTTGAAACCAGATCGAAATGCAATCAGAACAAAAAGGAACAGACTAAGGGAACAGGAGCGATAGAGTAAAATCTGCCACACGTTTGCAGCCTCAATACTACGGATGCCAATACCCATCGACGACCAAAAAACACCGGCGAGAAGCACTAGAAGAACGCCATTGAAATAGGTTAAATTGACTGATTGCGATGGAGATAGTGTCGATGCTGTCATGTACTTTAGCTATAACTTTTAGGGTTGGTTTGGACAAACACTGTAATCTAGCCTTAAGAAATACTGTAACCATTTTTTTCGATCGCCTCGATCTGAAAATCGAATACTAAGTCAGGATCATAACCACTATTTACTACTAATCAGAATTGCATTTGGAATCAGTTGGTGAGTTGTGAATGTTAGGTATTATTAAGGTGGCTTAGTTTTTCATCAATGAAAACCGCTACATGCTAAATCGTATCAATTACAGGGGCTAAACCAATATCATTGCACGATTAGATGGATTGTTCTGCCAACTTAAACTCCACTCTCCCCTGTAGGCAAGTGATGTTGCTAATCACCACTATTCATACTTGAAGTTCCACCCTCAATTGGCAAATGTGTTTAAGAAAAACGGCTACATCTATCAGTGGTCTTACGACATCTATATTCACCTGCTTTTCAACACCGCAAGTTTTTCAATAACGACACCTTCAAATCAACAATACCTACCTTAAAACAACCTTACATCTGTAATGTGCTCGATAGGTCAGCCGCTCATCAATTATAATGAGCTTAATTATAACAATGATAGTCAAAGGTGGAATTATGCAATATAAAAACCCAAATACAGATGGGGCAATAGTCTCTTTTAAAGATAGCTATGATAATTACATTGGTGGAGCCTGGGTTCCACCTGTTAAGGGGGATTATTTTGATAATATTTCGCCCGTCAATGGTAAACCGTTTTGTAAAATACCCCGCTCTACGTCAGAAGATATCGACAAGGCTCTGGACGCAGCTCATGCAGCAAAAGATGCCTGGGGTAAAACATCTGTGACCGAGAGGTCTAATATCATGTTGAAAATGGCTGATCGCATGGAGGCAAGCCTGGAGCAACTGGCAGTGGCGGAAACATGGGATAACGGCAAAGCTGTGCGAGAAACATTGAATGCCGATCTACCTTTATGTGTCGATCACCTTCGTTACTATGCGGGTTGTTTACGTGCACAGGAGGGTGGGATTAGTGAATTAGACAACAACACGGTTGCCTATCACATACATGAACCACTGGGTGTTGTAGGCCAAATCATTCCCTGGAACTTCCCTCTGTTAATGGCTATCTGGAATTTGGCACCTGCGCTAGCGGCAGGAAACTGTGTGATATTAAAGCCTGCCGAACAAACACCCGCCACTATTTTGATGCTGATGGAATTGGTAGGTGACTTACTACCAGCAGGTGTATTGAATGTTGTTAATGGCTATGGTGAGGAAGCTGGCCACGCACTTGCGACAAGCAAGAGAATTGCAAAAATTGCGTTCACTGGCTCTACACCCGTTGGCGAACACATATTGAAATGTGCCGCTGAAAACCTGATTCCATCCTCTGTCGAATTAGGCGGGAAGTCACCGAATATTTTCTTTGCCGATGTACTCGATCAGGAAGATGCATTCATCAGTAAGGCTGTTGAAGGCGCTGTGCTAGCATTTTTTAATCAGGGCGAAGTCTGTACTTGTCCATCGCGGCTATTGATTGAAGAGTCAATCTATGAAAAATTCATTAAGATGGTCATTGACAGAGCAGGACAAATTAAGCGAGGCAGCCCTCTCGATACCGAGGTCATGGTAGGTGCTCAAGTTTCTGAAGAGCAATACAACAGAATTTTGGACTATATCAAAATTGGCATTGATGAGGGTGCAGAGGTCATCGCAGGCGGCAAAGTTGCTGCCATTGGAGATGATTACGACGAAGGTTATTACATCGAACCTACGTTATTGAAAGGCAAAAATAATATGCGCGTATTCCAGGAAGAAATTTTTGGCCCAGTAGTTTCAGTGACTACCTTTAAAACGGAAGAAGAAGCACTAACTATAGCCAATGATACCGACTTTGGATTGGGCGCAGGTGTATGGACTCGAGATATGAATCGGTCTTATCGTATGGGCAGAGGTATTCAAGCGGGTCGAGTTTGGACTAACTGTTATCACCTATATCCAGCGCATGCGGCGTTCGGTGGTTATAAAAAATCAGGTATGGGTCGCTATACCTACAAAACTGCACTAGAGCAGTATCAGCAAACTAAAAACTTACTCGTTAGTTACGATATCAACCCACTGGGTTTCTTCTAGCGCTGATGTGCAGACTAGGGCTTTGCTCTAGTCTGCCTCTACTATTAGCGGTTTAATAGATAGCAATGAGCTTGAAATCACCCAATCAATCATTTGATCCACTCATCTTCGAAAGTCAGTTTCGTCAACTAGGTGATGATTTTTCTATCCCGGTATCGCCACAGGGAATTAGCGATGCCAATCTAGTAATACAAAGCCCTAGCGTGGCTGCACTACTTGGGCTGTCACCTGCGTTGTTTAACACACAACCATTCCTCGACACTTTTAGCGGTAATTGCTTCATCCAAAATTCTACGCCCGCAGCCCAGGCCTATGCAGGACACCAGTTTGGAAAATTCAATCCTTTTCTAGGTGATGGACGAACGATATTACTGGGCGACGTTGCAGTCCAAAATACAGCACAAAACGAAACCATAAATGAAAACTGGGAAATCTCACTTAAAGGTGCCGGTAAAACCCCCTTCACTTTTGCGTCTGACGGACGGGCTAGCCTGACTGAATGCCAACACGAGTACGATATTAGTGAACGCCTTGCAGCTCTAGGTGTGCCTAGCACACGATGCCTGTGCATTATCGAGGGTAGTGAAAAAATCTATCGCAGCGGATTTGAGCCGGTTGCGATACTCACCAGAGTAACGCCTAGTCACGTCCGTTTCGGAACATTCGAAAGGTATTATTTTAAGAAAGACATCCCCGCACTTAAAACGTTGACTGACTATGTAATACAGCACCACTTTCCTCATTGTCTGGGTAGTAACGTTGAAGGAAATAATGACTATGGACAATTTTTCCAAGATGTCGTTATAAAAACTGCTCAGCTAATCGCACATTGGCAGCAGGTTGGTTTCGTCCATGGCATGATGAATACCGACAATCAGTCTATTCTTGGCCTGAGTTTAGACTTGGGTGAATCCACCTTCACCGAAGATTTCGATGACAACTTTATCGCTAGTCTGAGTGACCCAAAAGGGCGTTATGCATTTGGACAACAACCCACAATAGGACTTTGGAATTGCAATGTATTAGCTCGAGCGCTATCACTTTTAATAACACCCGCTGAACTCAGGCGAGCCTTGACGAGCTATGAGCCAGCCTTTATGGACTTTAGTGCGTCGTGAAAGACCTGATGCACTGCATGTACGAGTTGTTCTAAACCTAAGTTAGGTGCTATTGTATTTTTCCGAACCACTTAAGGGGTTAATCGTACATGTCCAGGACGTTTGAAAATTTATCACGGCGTCGTGAAAAGGTTGAGCAGCAACGTGGCAATTTTAAAATTAGTCAATCGACCTCGGATAGTGTGCCTCAAGATATTTTTCGTTCATGGCAACGAAGTGCGCATGCTGTGGAAAAAATGCCTCAGCACGCACCTCTGGATGATGCATCTCTAGTCGAAAATCTTTGGCGACAATCACCTCTATCAATTGGTGCACAGCTCGAGCAAAGCAATATGATTCAGCTAACCAAAGAGGCTGATTTGGTCGTCGCCATCGCCGACCCCTGCGGACGACTATTATGGACCCATGCCAGTAATCATATGCGTCACCGAGCCGAAAATCTTAACTTCATCGCTGGAGGTCATTGGAATGAGTTGGTGGTGGGGACCAATGCCGTCGGATTAGCGCTCAAACTTAAGCGACCAGTGACCGTTTTCTCTTCTGAGCATTACCTACCTTTTGTCCAGGATTGGGTTTGTTACGCTGCTCCAATCATCCACCCTCGGTCTGGTGAATGTGTTGGTATATTAGACATGTCAACAACCTGGAAAAAACATACACCCCTTGGTCAATCGGCTATCGCGCAGATCGCGAATTCAATCGCTCAGAATTTACCATGTACCGAATCTCGTGCTGAACTCGAAATCCGTGCTTTAGGACAACCAAGCGTTATCTACCAGGGCAAGACGATAAAAATCCCCCAGCGGGAGTTGGAAATTTTATGCCTACTCGCATTAAATCCTGAAGGCCTAACGTTGGAACAACTGCATACAGCGCTTTATAATGATTATCACGTTTCAACTGCAACACTGAAGACCCACGTATCACACTTACGGCATTTTCTGGGGGGTAAGATAGGTTCTCGACCCTATCGACTCACGATGCCATATTGGGCTGACTTCATCAGTATTTGGGAAGCACTGAATCAACAAAAAGCCAATGAAGCCATGTTGATGTATCGGGGAGAATTTCTCGCCAGTTCGCAATCACCAGAGATAGAGCAATGGCGCTACTGTATAGATGCAATGATGACTCGCGTTGTCGATACCTGCCAGAGTCCGGGGGCCCTAACTAATAAGCTTCAGGAGAGCACGTCCGGCAGTAACGTAGTACGAGAACGATTATTGGAACTTTTACCCAATCTTCAATTCACGAAGTCCTAAAAATACAACTTAGACATCGTTTTAGATATCGTTAACAATCGAAGAAACCGAATCATCAAGCAACTGTCAAATAACGAATAATATGCCGTTTGACCGAATTTAAAGCCTCACCTAAGCTAAAACTACCCTATTGCGTGATTCGTATTAAGATGGAGCCCACTGAAACACGGGGCACGAAGACTGGGTGCCACTTATTATGTCATTTACTAAACAACCAGGTGTTATTGGCAGTCTGTATCGTGTTAAGAATCTCTATTGCAAAGTCACAGAAGTTCATTTTAAAAATGATGCGGGGCTGGCGGTCTTCTGGATTAGAATGGCATCTCACAACATCGACGCATCGGCGAATAGTATCGTCACAAATGTTACTCGATATTAATATGGCTAATAATTGTTCATAATGACGTGTCATAATATTTCTGAAATGCGGGTAGAAATACTCTTAGAACAACAGCTATTAATACTGGGATGTTAATGAACAGGCAAAATAATAACTGGCTCTCTGCCACTCTATTAGCAGTGATAATCACTTTTTCGACCCACTCACTCGCCGATGACTCAGTAGCAGGCGTCTGGCAACAGGAAGACGATAAGTGGTTGAGCTTCACAACAGAGCACTTCCAGTTCAGCTACCTCGAAGCCCATCAAGTTCAAGCAGATAGAGCCGCTGTCATTGCTGAAAAAGCGTGGCCTGTCATAACGTCAGACTTGAAATGGGCTCCCAAGGATAGAGTTCAGGTTGTCATCGTGGATGACTTTGATTTCTCGAATGGGTTTGCCAGTCCCATGCCCTACAACCAAATTCGTCTATTTCTAAGTCCGCCAGAAAATATGAGCGGTTTAGCACCTTATGATGATTGGATGAATCTGCTGATCACCCATGAGTTAACCCATGTCGTACAGCTGGATATGGCGATGGGTGCGCCTTCTGTATTGAGAAAATTTCTGGGGCGTAATGCCTTTACTTTCCCACATTCCTTTACGCCCGGATTTATGATCGAAGGGCTCGCGGTCTACAAAGAAACAAATCATCAAGCCGGTTATGGCCGAGGCCAAAGCACCCGCTATACAATGCTCATGCGCGAGGAAGTGATTAACGGAATCGATGATCTATCGCAGGTAACGATACCGTTGCGCGACTGGCCTTTCGGCAAGCAGTATCTCTATGGTTATTATTATTATGAGTTTCTTGCTGAGCGTTATGGTCAACAGAAAATAACACGATACCTCAATAGCTACTCACGTAAGTTGCTACCTTTTATCCAACAAAACAGGACGGCAAGAAGCACGTTTGGTAAAAGTCACGAAACGCTATGGCCTGAATTTAAGGCATGGCTGAAACTTAAGTTTGCACCTCAAATTGAACAAATTGAAATGCAGCCGTTAGTCTCAGGAACAGCGGTTACCAATGAAGGGCTGCAGTTCGACCCCGTCACAGCCAACGATGATCACTATTACTATTTGCACAACAACGGAATGGATCGACGATCGATTGTTCAAATCGATGCCGATGGCAATAAAAGCAAAGTGATGTCAGTGCGCAATATCATCGATATGGATGTCTCCAATGAAGACCGCTTACTCATAACCCGCACTGTTTTAGATGGTGATGGCCGTGCATGGTCTGATATTTTTCAACTGAGCGATGGTTATGAAAAGCGATTAACACAGGGCCAACGATATCGCGCTGCAATATGGCGACCCCAGAATACGAACCAAGGCAAGCATATCGTCGCTAAACGAATCATTGGTGGATTCAGCCAATTAGACTTACTGACAGCCGAAGGTCAATTCATAAAACAACTTTGGCAAGGCACGCTAGACGACGTTGTCGGAGACTATTCAGTTTCGCATGATGGCACAAAATTGATAGCCAGCGTAAAACGAAAGCAACAGGGTTGGAACCTGGAACAGTTCGACCTGAACTCTAACCAGTGGGAAAAATTGACCAACACTAAAGCTATTGAAAGTGGTGCTCGCTACGACAAAGCCGACAAAAACATTGTCTTCAGTGCAGACTATGATGATGTTTTTAATATTTATCGTATGAATCTCGCCAGTGGCGAACTACAACAATTAAGCCATGTCATGGGCGGTGCTATTAAACCAGCACAGGTTGGCAATAAAATTTTCTATCAAAATTATACTGCTAGAGGCTACAATCATTATCAACTGCCGACCGAAAAAAGTGTCAAAACGTTCAACATAGCGAGTCAAAATGGATCTTACAATTATACAGATTGGTATCAGCAACCACCCAACAGAAGCGAGCCTGAGGATTACAGTCCTTGGTCTACGTTAACCCCTAGTAGTTGGTTTCCAATCATTGTCGCAAATGGTCAATCAACTCAAATTGGCGTCGTCACGACAGGAACCGATGCACTGTCACGGCACAGCTATGTTGCCTCAATTTCACATGATGTTGACAACGATTTAACGGCAATCGGCACAACCTACGTTTATGATAATAAGTGGATTTTGCTGGCGCAACGTAGCCACTATTACACCACTCTCGCAAATGCAGGTAGTTTGAATGTGCGACAAGGAGATAACGTAGAACTTGTCCGCGTCAACCTGTTAAACGCCTTTGAAAATACGCTCGATTTTAGTACCGGTATATCAATTAGTGAACAAACGGATTTAGCCGGGCCGAATTTCACCCGACTGTTCACTGATAGCAACAAAGCCACATTTGGTATTCGTCTCGATTTTGATAATCGAGAAACCTACAGGCAGTCCATGAGCCCTAGCTGGGGTAATCATTCGTCTCTTATTTTTGAAACCAATGATGCCTTCGAGAGTGATTTCACCGGCGAAGTATATAAAGCCACTATTAGCCAGTTGTTTGATTTAATCGGAAATCATGTTTTAGCGATCAATATATCCGGCGCATACGGCACTGACAACCTTCAACCTTTTTCACTTGGTGGTGAAAACTCTATCCTTATTGAACCACTATTTGGTCGCAACACCTGGGCATTGCGGGGCTATGACGATAACGTTCAGGTAGGCACTCGAATTCAAACCAATACTATCGAATATCGTTTTCCAGTCACTAACATCGAACGGAACTGGAATTTGACTCCGATTGGCGTAGGTCAAATCAGTAGTACTGTATTTATAGAAGATGGAGCTGCATGGCGCAAAGGCGGTCAAATCAATTATCTGAGTGCTGTCGGTATTGAAATAAGAAGTGAGCTAATCATTGGTTATAACTTTGCACTACCAGCCAATCTGGGTTATGCGTATGGGCTTGACGATGAAAAAGGTGGCAGTAGAACTTACGTCAGAATTGGATATGAGTTTTAGATAGTCACCTATAAGCAAATAGCGCCAATTACGACGACTAAAAACTGGCCAATAAATTCTTCAACTTGCGCATATCCGTCAGTATATAGTGTGCGCCCAGGTCAAGCAGGCTCTCGGCGTGCCCCATTGGAATATGAGAACCACCAGTAAACCCAACAACAATCATCCCAGCTAATACCCCTGCCATAACGCCGGCTTTACTATCTTCGACCACTATTGTGCTAGCCGGATCTACACCCATTTGATATGCAGCAAACAAAAAGAGATCTGGGGCAGGCTTACCATTTTCAACCTGATCAAACGAAAACAAATTCCCATCAAAGTATGTAATCAGGCCTGTTTTTGTTAGCGAATTCCGAATTTTGGTCGGTGTGCCCGATGATGCCACGCAGTAAGGTATATCAATCGACTTTAGTATTGTCTCTACCCCCTGTATTGGCTCAAGGCTTTTCGACAATTCGTCATTTATAACTATATTGATATCACTCAAAAAAGTGTCAGGAAGACTTCGCCCGCTATCCTCAAACAATTTCTGCACGTGAACATCCGACATACCAAGGTATTTAGCATTACATTCTTGGGCTGAGTGTGGAAACCCCTGAGCAGTTAGATACTCTGCATAAACTCGGTTACTAACAACTTCTGAATCAACCAGCACGCCATCGCAATCAAAAATCACGAGATCAATCATTTGCGTGCTCTCGTTCGAAATGGTTGTTGCCCAGAACAATCTGCAGGAAATTAGCCACCAACTGATCACCTTGTTCTTGAGCATGATAATTTTGCATTAACTCAGGCTGAGAATACCGCCAAACTGCCCCCAGCGTTTTATGACTCCCCTCAGGATGAAATTG
Organism: Polaribacter sp.; assembly: GCA_047615545.1. Classification (GTDB taxonomy): domain Bacteria; phylum Pseudomonadota; class Gammaproteobacteria. The sequence goes on along the minus strand of JBLHID010000021.1, from coordinate 16,469 downwards.
AGTGGAGTAACAGTGATCACCATAATCCAAAGCAGCTATCGGAACCTTGCTACTACTGGCCAGCAAGGTACATCCTTCGGGTATACCAACGACATGTTCGCTGTTCGCATACTGAAAACTGGCGTTGTCAGAGATCGAACTCATAATGGGAGAAAGCTTTCCTGCTTCAGTTAATCGAACCGGGAAGGTACCAGCGAAAGGGCCATCTTCAACGTAAATAACGCCCGCACCCTGACTATGGGCCATTAGCTGGTGTGATCCGCAAACGGCTAGGATGGGTATCTTGTTGTGACGTACTTCAGGAAGCCAGTTCAAAAGTGTTTTTTGCCACTCGGTATGATCATGAACCGAGTTATAACTACCTGCCAGTACAATACCGTCCACCTCTGTGGGGCTGGGCAATGACTCGCCGACACAGATATTACAAGTATCAATCAATATACCTGAAATATGTCCAAACCGTTTTACGAACCAAAGTCCCTCCTGATCCTTATCTTCGAAATGATCATAAACGCTGGCATCATAACTACCAGGCACTCCCATCATTTCAACAAAAATGACTCGTTTTAATTTTGTGCCTAATGTCATCATTGGAAGAAAAAATAAAACCCCGCTGATAACCAGCTAAGCACCAACACAGTCCAAGGAAACCAATGTTGCCTATAGTCAATTTGTGATTCACTCTCAACTTCAGACATTGAGCTGGCTTGCTTTTGACTCAATTTAAGGCGCTTGTCGAGTTCCCTAGATTTTGCTTTATGCAGCTTTTTGTACTGCTCGATGCCTTTTTGTATGCCATTCGCAATTAACCGGGTCTGCTCTTTGGATTGGCCGGGCTTTTGAATACTCTTTGCAACCCGAGAGGCCTCTTCTTTAGTTTCAGGTGAGGTTGCTTTTTTTTTCGGTTTTTGGCTCATAGGTTTCCTCGCAAATAGTAAAGGGCATCTCTAAACATAGTGCTCATTGTCTCTATCGTTCATACCTAATTTCTATCGAAACTCAATTACGTCAAAGTGTGGATTCTGCGACACTGCTTTCATGGTTAGAATATCAGCAGTATCAACCTCGACAGTTTGACCGTTCACTAGAACTAACAAATGCTCTGATTTATTTAACGTAATTTTAGTTGTCATAGCTTTACCTTGTACTGTTTTCTGATTACTGAGTTGCAGGCTAACCTCAAAACCATATAAACACGCTATTTCAACATAATCATGCAGATGACAGGATAAGACTTCTCGCATTGCTTTGCGCCACCATATAAAGATATCAAATAAAATAGTAAAATTCACCTTGTACGACACAGCTTACCTATGTCACTTTATGATTACCATTCCCCTAGGAGCCTGTCGGACTTAGAATGAATCTATTATGAAAGCATTTGGACACCAAGGCCTAATATTTCAATTAGTGTCTATTTGACCCTATCATTATGATAATATTATTGTGGGGAGTCGATTCGGAAGACATATGAAAAATGAGTGACCAATTATTACTCGAAAAGTTAGCAGCAAAAAATCTGAAGCTTACGAGAAAAATAGATCAATTACTTTCTCGCGAAAAAAAGTTGCTCGAGCACAAGCAACAAATCGACGCTATTTTTGATAATGCGCCGGTAGAACTCTACCTGAAAGACAAAAAAGGCCGATACCTCAAAATCAACAAGGAGTTCGAAAAGATATTTGGTGTCAAAAGCCGCGATCTCGTTGGAAAACTACCAACCGATGCGCACCACCCTGAAGTTGCTGCATATGCTCGTCAACAAGACCTTTCTGTACTGAATGGAGGGGGAATTCAGCGTAGTGAAGATCAGGCATTACTCGTCACTGACGATCAAATTCACACCCTCTCAACGATAAAATTTCCAGTGTTTGACGCTGCCGGTGATGTGAACGGTCTTGGCGCCATCGTTACCGACATCACAGCCCAAAAAGCCGTGGAAGAGCGTTTCCTAAGTATCGTAGATACCGTCGACGGTGTTTTCTGGGAATATGATCTGAATACTGATGAATACACCTATGTTAGCCACCAGGCCGAAAGAATACTTGGCTATTCAGAGGCAGACTGGAAATCATTAGGATTTTGGGTACGCACTATGCACCCAAATGATCAATTATGGGTGCCAGACTTTCGTGACAGATGCATCGAAGCAGATGTTAAAAAGTATGAAATCGAATATCGAGCCATCAAAAAGGATGGCCGTATTATTTGGGTTCGATTACTGGTCTCAGTTGTAAATAAAAATGGCAGTCCACGATGGTCGCGCGGACTTCTTACTGATATCACAGCACGCAAAGAAGCCGAAGAGACCATCAAGGAAACTGAAAGTCGGTTTGTAACTATGTTTGAATCATCCCCATTGGGAATGCTGCTAATAGATTTGAAAACGACGAACCTGATTGAAATAAATCCCGCTTATACATCGATCGTGGGACGAAGTGCGGCGGAGATTATAAAACTAGGATGGCAAAAGATAACACATCCAGCCGACTTGGCCGAAAACACGCATAATCTTGAACAGCTACAAGCGGGGGAAATAGACCATTTCAAAATGCTCAAACGATTCATAAAACCAGATGATAGTATTGTTTGGGCAGAATTGACCGTTAATATCATTGAAGTTCAGCCGGACCCTGTCAATCCACAGTACTTGGCCGTTATCGAAGATGTAACTGCCAAAAAAAAATCCGAAGAGAAAATCTGGTATCAAGCTAACTTTGATTTTCTGACCGGTTTGCCAAATAGACACATGCTTCAGGACCGACTGTCGCAGATGATCATAAGAGCTCGCCGAGACGGTCAAGAATTTTCGGTATTGTTGATAGATCTCGATCAGTTTAAAGATGTCAATGATACATTGGGTCACGACAAAGGAGATCTACTGTTAATCGAAGCAGCGAGTCGAATAAGTCTCTGCGTTCGAGAATCCGACGTAGTCGCTCGACTGGGTGGTGACGAGTTTATCGTCATATTAACTGGATCAAGTGCACTATCGGCCATAAACACGATAGCTCTAAATATTCTTAGCACACTCGGCGAGTCATTTAATTTGAATGAACATACTACCTATATCACGGCTAGTATCGGAATCACGCTATACCCGAGAGACGGTGCCAAATCTTTCGATCTTTTAAAAAATGCGGACCAAGCAATGTATGCCGCAAAGAATCACGGCCGCAACGGTTATTATTATTTTAAACCTGCTATGCAACTGGCTGCACAACAACGCATGGCACTTATAGATGACCTGAGAAATGCGATAAAAAACAAAGAGTTCATACTTTATTACCAGCCCATAGTCGAATTAGCTAGCAACCAAATTTTTAAGGCTGAAGCACTTATTCGCTGGCAACACCCTGATCGAGGACTAATCAGTCCCATTGAATTTATTCCCATGGCGGAAGAAACCCACATGATAACTGAGATTGGTGATTGGGTATTGCGGGAGGCCACAAAGCAAAGTCTGTGTTGGCAAAGCACATTGAGAAAAAACTTCCAAATTAACGTAAATGTCTCGCCCATCCAGTTCGAAAATTCAAGCGCTTTTCCATTGGAAAGTCATTTAGCTGCACTTGAAAACACTGGGCCATCCATTGGTGTCGAAATTACAGAAAGCTTATTGATGACATCCGATAAGTCGGCCCTCAGCACCCTACTCGAATTTCGGGATGCTGGCGTTCAGATATCACTCGACGACTTTGGTACTGGCTATTCCTCGCTTTCGTATCTGCACCAATTTGACATCGACTATTTGAAAATCGACCAGTCTTTTGTCCAGAATCTCGACCATGACTCCGATGAATTAGTGCTATGCGCCGCTATAGTTGTGATGGCGCATAAACTGGGTATTAAAGTAATAGCGGAGGGTATAGAAACTCAGTTGCAAAAAGACTTACTCATGGAAATTAATTGCGATTTTGGTCAAGGCTTTTTATTTTCCAGGGCAGTACCTACAAAAGAATTCGAACTATTAGTTTCATCAAGTTGAAACCATAGGTGTATAGGCGTAGATCATTTGCCTGGCACGACACTTTGACGTGCTAAACCAACGGGTTAGTCGAATTTAGTTACCGAGTGACTATTGCGAACAGAGTCATCAGCGCTTTCAAAAAGAACCTTCGCCATCCATATCATTAATTTTGTCTCCTATCTACTGCCTTGATTTTGCAGCAGCAAATGCGGCTGCAAACGCACCCTCTGGTTTAGTTTCAGTTTTAGACTGTGCTTTTTTCTGATGTGAATGACGGCCAGGTTTTGGCTTTTCACTTCGCGGACTTTTTGTGTCACTTCTCGAACCGTGGGATGACTCTTCATTCGATGCAGAATCGTCCAGCCTCATGCTGAGTGCAATTCTTTTACGTTTCACATCAACTTCCATCACCTTCACCTTAACTATATCACCTGTTTTAACGATTTCTCGCGGATCTTTGACGAAGGTGTTAGCGAGTGCAGAAATGTGTACCAGCCCATCCTGATGCACACCTACATCGACAAAGGCACCGAAGTTGGTTACGTTAGTGACGCAGCCTTCAAGTATCATATCTGCAATCAGATCAGATAATTTTTCAATGCCGTCCTTGAAACTAACTGCCTTGAACTCCGGGCGCGGGTCACGACCCGGTTTATCCAGTTCGGCAATAATATCCAGCACGGTTGGCAAGCCCACATCAGTACTGACAAAATCATCCGCCTGAATTTTTGACAGAATTGATTTGTTGCCAACCAGCTCTATCACTTTGCATTCATGGCGTTTCGCCATTTCTGCTACAAGGGAATAAGATTCTGGATGAACGGCTGAAGCATCCAAAGCCACATCACCATTTTGAACACGAAGAAATCCAGCCGCTTGTTCGAATGATTTGGCCCCCAGTCGCGGTATCGATTTGAGTTGCTCGCGGTTCTTAATTCGACCGTTAACATTACGCCACTCTACAATATTACTGGCCTGGGTTTCGCTCAATCCAGACACACGGTTGAGTAGCGCGACCGAAGCTGTATTTACCTCGACCCCGACTGCATTTACACAATCCTCAACCACGGCGTCTAGGGACTTGGCCAGCTTAAATTGACTCACGTCGTGCTGGTACTGTCCGACCCCTATGGATTGCGGATCAATTTTAACCAACTCGGCTAGTGGATCTTGTAGTCGGCGTGCGATGGATATCGCGCCACGCACGGTGACATCTAGGTCGGGGAATTCTTTTGAGGCGAATTCAGACGCCGAATAAATCGAAGCCCCTGCTTCGTTGACGACTACCTTGGTCAACTTCAACTCGCTGTGCTTTTGAATCAGCTCTGCTGCCAGCTTTTCAGTTTCGCGTGACGCAGTGCCATTGCCGATGGCAATGAGTTCAACCTGGTGTTTTTTGGCTAAGCTGGCCAGCGTAGCTATCGACTCATGCCATTTATTTTTAGGCACATGAGGATAAATCGTGGTGTCATCAACGTGCTGCCCTGTACTGTCAATCACGGCTACCTTAACACCCGTGCGAAGCCCAGGATCAAGCCCGATGGTGGCCCGCTGACCCGCTGGTGAGGCGAGCAACACATCTTTCAAATTGTCAGCAAATACCTTGATTGCTTCTGCTTCTGCCAAGTCGCGTAAGTTCCCTAACAGATCGTTCTCTATTTGCATTAACAGCTTTACTCGCCAGGTCCATCGTACCACTTCAGTGAGCCATTTGCTGGCAACCGGCTTATCAGAGAAATCACTATCAGGGCAATAAGGAATTTCGAAAACATTGGCGATGGCAGCTTCACAGGGATGAAAGTCAGCATAGCCTAAGTCTGGAATATCTAGTTTTAGAGACAGTACAGCTTCTTTACGACCCCGAAATAATGCTAATGCTCGATGTGGGGGCACTTTGCTGATCGGTTCACGATAGTCGAAGTAGTCTCGAAATTTTTCGCCAGCCTCTTCTTTACCTTTACTCACACTACTCATCAACATGCCTTTGTCTGCGATAATTTGACGTAATCTGGCCAAAAGGTCGGCATGTTCGGTAAAGCGTTCCATCAATATGAACTTTCCACCATCAAGTGCAGCTTTGCCATCGGCAATACCAAATTCTTCGCTAATATACTGTTCAGCAAGCACTTCTGGGTCAAGGCTGAAGTCGGCCATAATGCTATCGGCTAATGGTTCGAGACCTGCTTCGATGGCAATCTGCCCTTTAGTTCGTCGCTTCTTTTTGTAGGGCAGATATAAATCTTCTAGTCGAGTTTTAGTATCGGCCAGTTCTATTGCAGTGCTCAATTCTGGGGTTAGTTTCCCTTGCTCGTCGATACTGGCAAGAACACTTAAACGGCGCTCCGCTAGCTCCCGCAAATAACTCAGTCGCTCATTGAGCTGACGCAATTGAATATCATCTAATCCACCTGTAACTTCTTTTCGATAGCGCGAAATGAAAGGCACTGTCGAACCTTCGTCGAGCAGTACAATAGCAGCATCAACTTGAATGAGTTTTACATTGAGTTCTTGGGCGATAATTTGAGCAATCGATGTCATAGATTTAGTGATGATGAGGTTTAATCATTAAAATAGGAGCGAGGACTCTATGGCAAAAGCCTTTACCTGCAAGGCAAACTAGCACCCTCGATATAGATGGAGCCGTTATTTTTTTACTAGCTGCTCTGTCGACGATATGCTGGTATCCAGATCTTTTATAATGCCATCGTTGATACCGTAAACCCAGCCGTGCACTGTCAGCTCAGCACCTGCTTTCCAGGCTTTTTTAACTATCGTAGAGTTGCATACATTACTTACTTGTTCGATTATATTGAGTTCACAAAGTAAGTCCTGCTTGGCTTGGTAGGCTAACCCCTCTAATTTTTCAGCATGGATTCGTGCGACGTCCTTAATGTGGCTTAACCAATTGTCGATCAAACCATGGTCATCGTCTTCCATAGCCGCCTTGATCCCACCACAACCATAATGACCGCAGACAACAATATGTTTGACCTTGATTACTTCAACCGCGTATTGAATCACTGATAGGCAATTCAAGTCAGTATGCACGACAATATTAGCAATATTGCGATGGACAAAGACTTCGCCGGGCGGCAGGCGGACTATCTGATTAGCTGGCACTCGGCTATCGGAACAACCAATCCACAAATATTCTGGCGCTTGTTGCTTGGATAGCTCGCTAAAGAATTCAGGATTCTCACGCTTTACGTCAGCCGCCCATTGTCGGTTACTGTCAAAAAGATGCTTAAGAGTACTCACGTTATTACCAACTCCTTAGGGTTAGTGACACATACATTGATGGATATAGACGAAAGGAAGTATACAGCTGTCACTCCATCAGGGATTGTATTTTAACGTGATTAACGCAGAGAAAGATCGCACTATAACGACAATATGAAGTCAATATTAGCGATTGTAGGAACTGAGTAGATCGTACTGTTATCAGGAAAGTGGGTTAATTAAAACGATCTATTAAGAAAGTGGTCAGCAAGATGACACAGTTGGTCTTTAGTCAAAGCTATCTACGCAAGCCGTTCTGAATCCACTCTTAGAAATTGACGCTTTTTGTTTGGCTTCGTGCCTCACCACAATCTACATTCGTTCACACTGGTTCGAAGGTTGCGGTGAAGTACGAAAACCCCTGCTATTCCAACTGCCAATACCGAGGGTAATGGTAACTTAACCTTTTCCACGCCACGGAATGGTTTTTTGTATTATTTTTCTCATTCCTATATCAAATAAAAGTCCCAGCATACCCATTACAAATATCGTGATCCAGATAACCTCATATTGCGAATATTTTCTGGCAACGTTTTCAACAAATCCAATACCCGTCGTGCCCGCTAAGAATTCTGCAGCTACTAGGGTTCCCCAACAAACACCAATTGCGACCCTGACACCTGTTAATATTTCAGGAAGTGAATTTGGCAATATTACTTCTCTCAGTATCTGCCATTTCGAAGCGCCCAATGAATGGGCAGCGTGTATTTTCGATAGTTGTGTCCCTGATGCGCCCGCTCTTGCCGATATAACCATGATTGCAAAAGAAACCATAAATAACAGGAAGATTTTTCCAGAATTATCTATTCCAAATATTGTAATAATTAGAGGTGCCCAGGCAAGGGGTGGAACAGGTCGGTATAGTTCTACAATTGGATCAAAGTAACCGGCTGCAAATCTTGATAACCCCATAAACAAACCTAAAGGAACACCACATATAATACCAATACCTAAGCCCAGTATTACTCTTAAAAAAGAATCCCAGATATGACCTGAGGGAATGGGGATTGCAAAAGCTTTAAACTCGCCAGTAGCGACGTCTAAAACGAAACTTTTTAGATTAGGTTCGACTTGCCCATCTGAACTGTGGACAGGATATTTCCCAGGTATTATGTCAGCTATCCAGTCAGGCATCATAAATCCAACTATCTGGTTAACTCCCATCATTTCATACCAGATGAGCGGGACGTTTTTATATCCTACACTCGGTTTTAAAAGATTTACAAAAACATTAAAGGTATCGGACGGTTTGGGTAACCATCTACCTGGCCCTTGCTCACTGCAAACATCACCACTGGCAACTATTGTTCCACCAGGGAATAACAAAGCATCAAGCACAGCTATACTACCCTGCTCATTTCGTTGAACGTCGTCAAAGTCTACTATTGATTGTTGAACAGAATCTAATGCATTTGGTGGGAAGATATTCGCTCTGGATATCCGGCCTACAATTTTGCTAACCTGTCGGATATAGTCTTTTTCTAATTCCTGACCATCATTTAAACTGCTCTTGAAGCTTTTTATTGCATTATCTATTTTTTCAAAATGTGCAAGAAATACTGGGTTTTTGTTCTTAATTTCAAAAAACTCTTCAGCAATTAGATTTAATTCCTTAGCTGCAGCATCAAATTTTAAACCCGATTTAGTCTCTGGGTGAGGCGGGATTTCCATCCCTGTTTCTCCCCATGAGGTTTGACTTTTTAATAATTCAATTCGATTTTTTTCTTCTTCGGCGCTTTTGATCGGCGGATAACTTGCTTTGACAAATTCTTCTTTTAGCTGCGTAATTCTGTTCGCTATATTTTCTATTCTGACTCTAACCTCTGAGTCTACATTTTCCCCATTAGTTAAGGTAATGATCATTAACTCAGCTTCTATCAGTAAGCTAGTTAATTTATTCTTATCTGAACTTTGTATTTCCGAATTTTGAATTATCTTTTTGTAATTATTGATGATCGTCGTTTCACGATCGATGACAGATGTGCTTTTAAGCTGCCTTTCGTCTATCGGGAAGATATACTTTATACCAACCAGTGAGTCTCTTACCTTTGCAACCTGACATAATTCATTTGCGGATGTTGGGTAAAAAGACTTAGCGACGTCCCACGAAAAAAATAACCACAATAACAAAATGGTGCTGGAGCCAGCAATTATCCAGTGAACACCACCTTTTGACTTTTCGGGATCTCCAAATACGGCATCTATTTTTTCATTTTTTACTAGTCTAGATTCGTAAAAAAACGCGCCTATTATTGCTAAAATAAGTAGAACAGTAATGAGTCCAGTGACCATAATTATGCTTCTTTACCCATTATTTCTTCTTCCATATCCCATATCATTGTCAGAATTTCTTCTCTCATAGATACAAATTCCTTATTATTTTTTATTGTCCTTAGATCTTCTGTTAATCCCATTGATGCAAACGGGAGCTGGTACTCTTTATGTATACGTCCAGGTCTTGGTGCCATTACGAATAAGCGTTCACCTAACAATAAGGCTTCCTCTACCGAGTGAGTAATAAGAATGATTGTTTTCCCAGTTTCTTTCCATATTTTTAAAACTAAAGACTGCATTTTCTCTCTAGTGAGCGCATCAAGTGCGCCCAATGGTTCATCCATTAAAATCAAGTCAGGATTATTAATCAGGCATCTTGCAAGAGCCACTCTCTGTTGCATACCACCGGATAATTGATAGGTAGGTGTTTCACCAAATCCTCTTAGTCCGACAATATCGAGCCATTCTTCAACTTTTTTTGCAGTTTTAATCGGATCTTCTTTTTTCATGCGCAAACCAAAGTTTACGTTTTCAGCAACTGTCAACCATTCAAACAAGGCACCTTGTTGAAACACCATTCCTCTTTCAACGCCGGGGCCAACAATTTCTTTTTCGTTTAAGCTGATTTTTCCTGATGTAGGCCTTAAAAAACCAGCAGCGATATTTAATAACGTGGTTTTCCCACATCCTGAAGGGCCTAAAACTGATAACAATTCGCCTTGCTTGAGTGTGAAATTCACATCTTTTAGGGCATGAACAACTGCTCCATTAACAGATGGAAAAACCATGTTGAGATCTTGGGAAACTAAATCGCTCATAATTTGATTACTTGCCAATTAAAAAAATAGGCACCAACTATAAATTGGTGCCTATTTGTTACTTCATGTTCCCGTTTCTTTACATGCTATCTAAGAAAGAAGTATCGACTACTTTTGAATAGTCTTTAAGTGCAGGGTTTTCAGCAGAAGCAAACATTTCACCCATGTAGTCTAGAAGGTTTATTATCTTGCCACCTTTATTGAAATACTCTGATTGTTGTTCACTGACTGTTGGGAAACCAAACCCTGACATCTGATTTTTGGTTTTATCTACGGTCATACCAGCGTCTTTGGCGATTGATTTCATGTCAGATTTACCAGCTGCGAATTTAGCATTGTATTCCTGGTTAACTTCAATGAAAGTTCTAACCATTTCTGGATTTTCTTTTGCAAACTTGTCAGTAACGGAAGTAATATCAATGCCTGAAATACCGGCGTCGTAGGCTTCTTTTACACTTAGTATTAAATGACCACCTTCCAAAGCTTTATCAATCGAGTTTTTACCAAACAAACAAGCCATAGAAACGTTACCGTCAATTAGAGCAATGGCGCCATCTGCTGGCTCCATGTCAACTACTTGGATTTTAGATGCATCAACACCTAAAACTTTCATCATTTCCTGATAGACATAGTCGGCCATTGTTCCTAGTGGAACTGCTACTTTCATACCTTCTAGGTCGTCTGCATTGGCTCTTGAAATACTCTTGTCAGCAACACAAGTAGTACCATTCATGCCATATGTAACCGCTATTTCTACCATTTTGATTGGGGCTTTAGCATTAACGGCATTCACAAATGGTGCCATACCTTGTGAGTATGAGATGTCGATATCACCTGAAAGCATTGCTTCAGTCATTTCAACACCTGTCGCGAAATTGGTCCATCTAACAGGGACACCAAGAGCCTTATCAAAGACGTTTTTAATTTTTGCTTCCTGGTTTGGTGTTGCCCATTCTAAAAAGAACGCTATTTTAACTTCTTTCGCAGCAGCATTTGCTACTGACATACCTAAGCTAACGGCAACAACAGCTGCGGCTGCACAGGTTGCAAATTTCTTCATTGATTTCATTCAAATTTCCTCTTCAGTTTTATAGTTTAAAATGCATTGATTTATTATTTCAAAGTCATTTCAGCAGTTCGTTGATTTTTAAGGTTATCAAATAAACTCACACAAGTTTCACATTTCGCCTAAGTCACTCGATAGAGCCAGATTTAGACAATCGTTAGAACCAGTGTGAATCCTGTAACTTCATCGTCTACCATAACGATGCATCGATTTTAAACCAGCAGTTAATAGTTAGCAATACAGTTGGGAAACCATCTTTCTTGAGTCAAAAGTCTTTTATTAATCTAGGCGTCTAAAAAAATTACTTTTGCACCATACTATTTAAAGTCCTGTCTGCCTACAGAATGAATGCCAGATTCTTGATGCCAAGAGTCGCCAGAGATACCGAGTTTTATGGCTTTAAGCCACTTCTGGTACATTTTGTAATTTCTTAATTTTTCGATATGAACGATGCTCTGATTTAAGCTTTCAGCTATAAATTTAAACGTTTAGGTAAGGGTCAGACATTAGCACGTCATAACAATAATTAATAATAGGTAAGGTAATTGGCATAATCAACACCAAGTTGTTGATGGAATTATGTTCACTCGAAAACCTATGGTCTTGCTATATCGCATCAATAATATTACTTTCGCATGGTGGCTAGGACACTGCAGGCCAGAATATGCTAGCGCTATTTATCACGTCGAGTTGGAAACCGATCTATGCCGATGATGAAAATCGGTCCTGATGCCCCCTTACCACAACGCCAGGTACCACGTATTACCCTAAACTAATCGAAGAGAGGTAACCGCCATTACGAGCATGGATAAACAGATCTTAAACTTGAACGCTAAGAGCATGGGTACATGTGATATCGTCGATATCTTTGATGAAATGTACGGCGCTGGAATTTCAGCCAGTCTAGCTTAACAAAATACTAAAGCAGCCATTGATCAAGTTATAGATATAGTAAATTAGGCTGTTGGATCCAGTCTATACCATTGCCTATCTCGATTGTATTGCATTGGAAATTCACCAAAATAAGCGAGTCATCACAAGGCTATTTATTAGACACTGACATCCATATCGAAGGCCATAAGAAGCTTTTAGTCAGGTGAATGTAAATAACATTTTAATACCACTGATACGATTTGGGAAAAGCGCAACTTTTTTTGAATTCAATAGTTGTATAAAGAGTAATCATTAAATGATGTCAAACGTTTGAAAAACTAATTGTATTAATCCATAATTTTTCGATGCTGGAAAAAATCACATCACTCAATAGTCTACGGACCTTTACGGTTGCAGCGCGTTGCCTCAGTTTTACCAAGGCTGCCACTGAGCTGCATGTGACACAAGCAGCTGTTAGTTATCAAATTCGTCAGCTTGAGACACAATTAGAGGTGAAGCTATTTCACCGTTCGATTCGTAAAATCAGTCTGACCGATAGTGGTGAGCGTCTTTATAAGGTGACCCGTAACGCCCTGCGAGCTATCGATATGGAAGTTCAGCAGCTCATTTCTTCTCAAGAGACGCCACGTCTGACTATCGGAGTCAGTACCTACGTGGCGGTTCGGTGGCTATCGAGTCGCTTGAATTTGTATCTTGACACGCATCCCGATATCAGTTTGCAGCTGCTCCACGACATCAACGAAAAAGACTTTGATATTGGCCAGTATGATCTGGCTATTCGGTGGGGTAAGGCGCCGTGGCGTCATGTCGCATCGCAGGAATTACTGCCGATGCCAATGATGCCAGTATGCTCTCCGTCTTTTTTAGCGGCTAATGGGGGGCTTAAAAACCCGCAGGATTTAAAAAATATAGTCCTGTTACGGGATAGTGAAGATATTGATCTATGGCCTATCTGGCTTGAGAAAGCGGGAGTGGATCCGGCGTCTGTCGGGCACGGCCGCACCATTACTGATCCGATTGTACGTATACAGGCGGCCATTGATGGTCAGGGTATCGTGCTCGGCGATGCTTTGTTGGCCGATGAGATCACCCATGGTCGCCTGGTCATGCCTTTTGATATTAACCTCGAGGGTTATGGTTATCACCTTTTGTGGGAGCATCACACTGCATTGCGGGATATTGCAGAGGAATTCCGCCACTGGCTCTTAACCTAGGGACCGTTTTAGAAACGTCCCACAGACATGCATTAATACTGTTAATGCATGTCTGACATTTCTCGTTTGTCATCGATTAGTTTTCTAGCGATAGTGCTATGAGTTAAAGCTTACAATCGATAGTTCGAATCGGACTATCTATGTAAAGCAAAGCACTAGCTAATAGCTCAATAGAAATAAATTCGATCGTCTTTTGGGGGGAATATGTCCATGAGTAAGATACAAGATGCGGCAGAAAAAGTTACACCAAAAGTCGCCACATCTGAAGTAAAGAAGAAAAAGAAGACCTGGCACTATACTCCGCCGTTACCACTCAAGGTGTCACCCTACTTTAGCTTTCCGAGTAGCCCATTGGCCTGGCTAAAATGGTTTATAAAAGGCTGGTTTCCCGTATCAGAAAAAACCATCGTGTTGATTCTATCGATTGTTTCCTGGGCTTATTTTCATCCTGAGCTTGAGCGTTGTCGCGATTTTGCTTTGGACTGGATCGCTCAGATTTATCTGCGTAATTTGGTTCTGATGATATTGGTAGCGGGCGGCTTGCACTGTTATTTTTATATATGGAAAAAGCAAGGTGACGAGCGCCACTATGATGCACGCCCATTAGCGCGTAATAACCGCATGTTCACGTTTAATTCACAGATCCTCGACAACATGTTCTGGACGCTAGCCAGTGGCGTCACAATTTGGAGTGCCTACGAAATATTAATGATGTGGGCTATGGCCAATGGTCACCTAGCAACGCTGCTACCTGATGACAATGGTTGGCTAATACTATTGATATTGTTGATTCCAATATGGGAAACTCTTTATTTCTTCCTCATCCACAAACTAATTCATTGGCCACCGCTATATCGAAGTGTGCATTACTTACATCATCGTAATATTAACGTCGGTCCTTGGTCAGGACTGTCGATGCACCCAGTCGAACACTTGCTCTATTTCGGCACTATTTTGATTCACTTCGTTGTTCCATCGAGCCCGTTACTAATTATATTTCACCTTCAGTATTACGCCCTGACGGCTGCAACTACGCATACCGGTTTTCAAGGACTCAATGTTGGTAACAAAATGCCACTTGGGCTAGGTACTTTCCATCACCAGCTACACCACCGATATTTCGAATGTAATTATGGTGGGTTAGAAGTGCCACTGGATCAATGGACTGGCAACTTTCATGATGGTACCGATGCATCGCATCAACAATTTATTCAAAGACGCAAAGAGAAAAATCATGCCTAAACTGACTGTAAAAGATTTACTTGAGCTTAAAGGTGTTCGCAAAATCTCGTTTGTACAGGTCGCTCGTGAAGAGAAAGCGATAGCGGCAGCCACCGCCGGTATGGATATGATTGGCACCGGTTTCAGACTAGAGACACGGCATTTCGCTAAACTAGTGCCCGATTCACATTTTCAGTTTGGTCTCGCGTGGGGCCAACAAGCGTCAGCCGAAGAAGCACTCCGTGAGGCGATGCAAGCGACGGAAGCTGGCGCAGAATCAATTTACTGCGCAATGAGTCCACAGGTGGGACATCTCTAGTGGGTTGAGGGTCTGTAAGTTGTAATTATTGAGACCGTGTCAAATCGGACAAATACCGTGGCCCGCCAAGTCCTCTGATTTGACGAAGAATCCAGCGTTGTCGGTCAAGCGTATACTTTGACGGATTATCGACTCTGAATCGGACTGGGTTCGGCAGTACCGCGGCTAACAATGCCGCTTCAGATCTGTTTAATTGAACGGCATCTTTATTGAAATAAACCCTGCTCGCTGCCTGCGCACCGAATTGCCCATTGCCCCATTGTGCAATATTCAAATAAATTTCGAGGATTCGCTGCTTCGAACACACCGTTTCGATTACGAGGGTTAGCCAAGCTTCAAGTCCCTTACGAACCCAGGATTGACCTGGCCATAACAACAGGTTTTTGGCAACCTGTTGAGAGATGGTACTCGCACCACGTGAGCTGCCCCCTTGTTGACGTTGCTCCAGTGCATCTATAATCGATTTGAAATCAAAGCCATAGTGGTCTGGGAAGGTTTGATCTTCTGCAGCGACTACGGCTATTTTTAATTGCGGCGACAGTTGACCCCAATCTCGCCATTGGTAATCTAGAGCCTGATCAGCCGAATGTGTCCATTGATATTGCAACATGAATGATGATGTAATCGGGTCGATCCAGCGCAGTAACACAATTGGGAGAATACTCAGTATTAGCAGGCTACCAAACAGGTACACAGACCAACGACGGAGTTTTTTGAGTGTGTTTTGGCGGCGCAATTGACTATCCGACCTCTCTGTTTAAATCGTACGAGAGAAACAGGATATTTCGGCTACCTAATCAAATCAACCTAAATATTTCACTGCTGCTTTAGGTCGTATTAGCCAATCTTATCAAGGAATTCATCAGGCAGCTCATCAGTCATCTCTGAGGGTAATCGCATCTTCAGAAACACACCAAACTCTGTACATATATTGCAACTCACCCGAGCATGAACACGGCCTTGCCGGTCCTGAAATGACTGAGTCTGCATCACTGGGAATACACCTTCATGCCAGATACCTGGATGTATATATAAACCCTGACTGCCATCACACCAAAACGCAACGATGCGCTCCAGCGTCAAATCGTCGCCTGGTAGTGCCACTGGCACAACAAAGGGCTTAGGCTGTTGTGGGAAAAATAACTGGCCTCCATCTGGGTGATAGTTCATATGCCATAGCAACATGCTGTCTTCGATGCCCGAACTTTGTCCTGGCTTGATATCATCCGGATTAGTGCGCCAACCGAGTACATATTCACCCTGCACGGCATCGTTATTTCCTTTAAGTATATCGCCTACCCATTCGCTGTGAAACACGCCTTCGACCACCCCACCCTCGTCACCTGTGCCTGCATCTATCGGACGCCAGCCTTGGGCTGGCCATTGTATGATTTCGATTTCAAAGCTATCGGGC
>JBLHID010000020.1:0-27553 GCA_047615545.1 Polaribacter sp. | reverse complement strand
AGATGTCGCAAAACTTATTGGCCAAATTTTGCAAACCAGTGCTGATATTGTGATCGATGAAATCAACTTATCACCGCGAGTGAAATCCATCGATTTCTCGCCCAACAGAGAGAACTGAAAGCACTATTAGGTAGGAAGTTTAGCGCAAACAAGCAACGTTGAAAAAACCGATTGTCTTGCGATCAATTCCTTGTAAACTCACGCACTACTATTAGGGTTGAAAGGCCGGTTTGGGCTTTAATCAATCATTAGCCAGTACTTTTTGTTCCTATATATACCCAACAACAATTGAGATATCGACAGGTGAAACTGCAACAACTTCGTTTTCTAGATGCCGTGGTACGCAATAATTTGAACGTGTCCGCAGCCGCTGAAGAACTCTATACTTCACAGCCCGGTGTTAGCCACCAAATTAAGTTACTCGAAGATGAGCTAGACATCCAAATTTTTGAGCGCTCGGGCAAAAAGCTCACGAATATTTCCCCCGCTGGTGAAGCCATTTTGGGTCATGTTACCAATCTCTTGAATAACGCTAAAAATATTAAACAGGCGGCCCTTGAATTTAGTAAATCAAACCGTGGTAGTTTAACGATTGCGACTACTCATACTCAGGCACAGTTTATTTTACCGCCTATTTTGCAACGCTTTTCTGCTATTTATCCTGATATTGAATTACGTGTTCATCAGGGTAATCCCACTTCGATGTGTAAGCTGGCGGCTAATAATCAGGTTGATTTTGTGATGGCCTCTGAAACCATGGATGAGCTAACGGAACTAGTCACCATTCCGGCTTACAGCTGGAATCGTCATATTGTTGTGCCGAAGGGTCACCCATTAACAAAGATGCTCAACATTACGTTGTCTGATCTGGCTTCATTTCCAATTCTGACTTATATGCTTGGATTGTCAGGCCGATCACAACTTGATAAAACCTTCCAAGAAGCCAACCTAAGCCCTCGCATCGCGTTTACCGCGACTGATTCGGACGTCATAAAAACTTATGTTCGACTTGGACTTGGGGCGGGCATCATCGCAGAAATGGCCTGTGGTAAAGATGACCAGGAACTGGTTTATATAGACGCCAATCATTTGTTCCCTGATAGCTCAATAAAGATTGGCTTCAGACATTCGCGGCACATTTCGGCTTTTCAGTTTGTTTTTTTGCAAATGATCGCGCCGTATCTCGACATAGATACAATCAAGAAGATCGCTGCCTCCCGAACACGTGCAGAGCGGGATGAACTGTTGATCGATTATCAAGTGCCTAGTTTTAAGGCCATGCAAAGGGCTATCGATGCGAACAGTACCTGATTACCTAAGAGTCATTAGGCGAGGTTCAAATAAGGACATTCAGAAATCGAGCTCGATCCAGGTCGGCGCATGATCTGACGGTTTCTCCATTGCTCTCACCGAGTAATCGACACCAGCATTCGTGACCGTTGATTTCAGCTGATCAGACACCAATAGATGATCGATTCTTAACCCCCGTTTCGGCTCGGCATCAAACCCTTTACTACGATAATCGAACCAGCTAAACACATTATCCTCTGCCGGATGACAGAGCCTGAATCCATCACTTAAGCCAAATGCGCAGAGCTTGTCATACCACTCTCGCTCTTCTGGCAGAAAGCTGCTTTTCCCTGTTTTGAGCCAGCGTTTTGCGTTATCTGGGCCAATCCCAATGTCGATATCCTGTGGTGATATATTGTAATCACCCATGACAATTAATGGCGTGTTTAGTAGTGGCGTACCCGCTAGTTCACTGCTTTGCACAAAGTCGTTTAAGTCTCGATAGAATTTGGCCTTAGCTGGAAATTTGATGGGGTGGTCTCGGCTTTCGCCTTGAGGGAAATAGCCGTTAAAAACATAGATGGGCTTACCATCAATTTCATACTTGCCCCCGATAAAACGCTTTTGGCTTTCATCCGTGTCGGTTGGAAAACCATAAATGGGCTGTAAACAAGTGGTACGAGCCAACAAGGCGACACCATAATGCGTTTTTTGCCCCGCGTAGATTGCTTGATAACCCAACGCTTCGATATCAGCCATTGGAAAATCATGGTCTTGCACCTTTGTCTCTTGCAAGCCTATAAATTCGGGGTTATGGGTATCAATCAGTGCAGCAAGCTGATGTAACCGCATTCGCACACTATTGACGTTAAATGACACTATTTTCATTATTTTTTCCTGTTCGGATTTGGTTCGACTAAGCGTGTTATTCGACTAAGCCTAAATCGACTGAGTCTGGTTAGTTCTATTCAGTTTCATTCGATTGTATAAAGTCTGACAGCGTCTGTTGACCAAGTCGAGTTTCAAGGTCACTTTCGAAGTTTTTTAACAATTGTGATACTGCCTTATCGCTGTGCAATTGTATGGTTTGACCCGCGTCTTCGGCATCGCGAGCGCTACGTAAAACATCATGTAACGTTATCTGACTGAGTGAACGCGAAGGTAAATATTGGGCAACCTCGTCATTCGACTGACGCACTAGTCCATCCTGCTCTAGCGCACCTAGCATTCCCGTCAGGGTCTCGACAGGCACTTGTTGATAATTTGCCAGGTTGTGGATCGTAGGTGACATCTTAGATTGTTGGTCATAGCACAGCGCGATATTACGCATCACTTGCACCCCCAACTGCTCTCTCATTCTGGCGCTTAAAGTAGTGGTGGCTTGCCGCCACTTTAAACGTTCTGGATGTTGATGATAATATGCAATGGTGGCACCCACTAATAAAATTAACCAGCTTAGATATAACCAAATCATAGACATCAGGACAATCGCGAACCCGGAGTAGATCGCGGCATAGCTGGTCGATCCACCCACGAAAGAGGCGAACAATACACCAACGGTCTTCCATAGAAATCCAGCAACCACGGCGCCAAAAAAAGCCGACTTTATTTTCACTCGTGTGTTGGGCACAAGTAGGTAGATAAACATGAAAGCGGCTATCACTAGAAGATACGGCAGTAGCTTGCCCACTAAATGGAGCAGATCATTCATATAGGGCAACTGGTTTAGAAGCTCTAATACTGTATTACTACTCAGTGATGCGGTGATGCCAACCGCCGAGAAAATGAGCACAGGCCCAACCAACACAACACTCACATAGTTACTAAAGCGCTGTATCAAATTACGGTTACCTTCCAAACGCCAGGTATGATTGAAAGCCGCTTCAATTTTTTGAATCAGTGACATGACTGTAAAAATCAACAGACTAAGACCCAGTGCACCCAATACGCCAATTTTCATATTTTCAACAAAAATAACGATTTGATCACTGATTGCGGAGCTACGGTCGCCTAGTGGTGCCAACAGGCTAGTCAGGGCTGGCTGTAATTGATCATGCACGCCAAACCCTTTTAAGACCGAAATACTCACTGCGAGCAACGGCACTATCGATAACAGTGTTGTAAACACCAGACTCATAGCCCTTAACGTGAGCATACCGCTCATGAAATCTTGACCCGTCATCGCAGCAATTTGTAAAAAGTGGCGCAAGCGGGATGGATTCAAACCTGGCTCACAGGCATCGTAAATCCAGATGTAGTCCAGCAACTGTGACTTCAATGCTTGTACACTCACTGTCATCCTTTAAATGCCTGTTTTGAATTGAGGTATTCAATTTCTGACTGGTTGCTGTCTCGTCCCAGTATTTTGTTACGGTGTGGAAATCGGCCAAAACGTTCGACGATGTTATGGTGATGTTTTGAGAACTTAAGATTGCCTTCCAGCCCTGGCTGATCAAATAACTCGAGTGCTAGCACTTGATCTTGCAAGTTTTCGCTATGCATAAAAGGCATGTATAGAAATGATTTTTGCTGCGTTGTTAACTCGATATCGAATCCGTTGTCGATTGCAGCACGGGCAACTTCGATTGATTGCGATTCAGTAGAGAAACTATCCGGTTTACCTCGAAATATGTTGAGCGGAATTTGGTCGAGTAAAATGACCAGCGCCAAACTGCCGATGGCTGTTTCTTTCCAATGGTCGAGCCCACCTTGTTTTGCCTGCTGCCAAGCCGCACCGTACTCTGCCGATAACTGCTGATCAAATTCAAGTGTTGAGTTAAACCAATACTTGCTCGACTCTTCAGAAAACCAAAAATCTACCAATGCCTTATACATCATCTATCCTCAAATTAATTTGCGACTGAATGCGCAAATTTAAAATTAACGTTCGTAGTTTTTCCTGACATTGTTTTCTACCGACGATATTATCGCCACTCGTGAGTTGTTCCCAGGGCTTGTTCTGTATCGCCTTTTCTATTAGCCAGTCATGCACGTCGACGCACTCGTTAGACTGCGCGACCAGTTGCATAACATACGGCTGCAAGCTGGCATAACTGAGATCAAACCCTTTAAAGCCACTGACAAAAGCCTCTATCTCATCGAGTTCGTTATGACGCGCTTCAAAACCACTGAAGCGAAGTAAGGCAGTGATAGATTCAACATCCATGTCAGACAAGTAATGCGTCAGCCACACAGGCAACTGTTTTTGCAACCGCGTTTTGAGCTGCTCCACCACAACCTCTAGCTGATTGGTTAGTGGCTTCAGCACAGCAACCGAGTGATTGCCGCTCGATTTACCCTGTGAAAAACTAATATGCACTAGAGGAAACTGGCAATGATGCCAAAACTGAGAAATGTCTGCATCGAAGGCAAAACATGCCCCGATAGTGTCACATTGCTGATCACGGGCATACTCAGTCGCCTTGTCAATCAATTGTGCACCAACTCCCTGACGTCGCATCGATGGTATAACCGCAATTCGTTGAATGCGCATGCCACGATAGCAGGCAAAGTTTTTTACACTCGCTTGCGCCGTGAGCATTTGTGCTAACAAGTGGCCCTTCGGACGCCGCTTACCAAGATAAACCTGCTCGCATAAATCAGCGTCAAAACCACCTTCACTATTTAATATCAGAATGCCAATTAACTGATCACTCTGTTCTGCCAACACAAGGCTCAAATCAGGATTGTCCATTAACATACGTAGATCTGATGGACGGGTTCGGTAGTGAACTGACGCCATCAATTCATATACTTTTTTAAAAAGCGCCGTATCAATGCCGTTTTTATGATCCACTATTTGGTAATTAATTTCGGAACTTTGGCTTTGTTGGGCCGCAGGTTTCTGGGCCAAGGTTTTATCGGTAAACGCTTGCTTAGTAATGGAATGAAGCTTGGGCTTGAGCAGTAACACAGCATTCAGACAAGGTTCCAGATTATCCTGACTGGTCCATCGAACAGGGTGATTGATACTTAAAGACAGCAACTTTTCTGGTGGCAAATTCGCTAGGAAGCGATGCATAAAACCTTGACCTGTCCCCTCATAACCACCCGTTGTTGTCGCCATAACAATTTTTTTATAGCGCCCCACCAACTGCCGTAACATTGGGAAAGGTAACATTGCGGCTTCATCGATGATGAGCACATCGGCCTGCCTTTTTTCTTTAACAAGCTGATCGGGCGCGATGAATTCGGTATCGCCAGCCTGTTGCAACAATATTGATGCTGACACTTTTGAGTAGGCACTGACGATTAGCTTCAGTGCTGGGCGAGACTTGAGTGCCTGCACGATAAAACCTAGACAGGTGCTCTTACCACGGCCTCTATCGGCCTTTATGAGCATGACGGACTGCGTATGGTCGTCTAACCAACCATGGAGCTGATTCAATATATCGAGCTGCGCCTGCGTCTTTCCACCGAGGATGGTTATAACGTCAGCCGGCTGCATTTTTTCGAGTGGTGCTAGTGCCTCATCTTGTTTTAGAAACACACAGGCTTCTTGATATTGACGTAGTTCATTGTAAAAATAGTGGATGAAATTATCAGTCTTTTTGGCGCCATTCTGCCAGCTTCCAAATTTGTCATTCGCTGCCGAGCCTTTCTCTGGCTTGTCAGATAGCAATAACATCAATCCACCTTGCATTAACAATCCGCTGGCAATGCAAAGTACATCAGGATTAATGCCCTCAAACAAATCCACTACCACTAGGGAGGCCTCTCTTCCCAATAATGTTTCGACTTTCGAATAGGCGACCGATTCAAATCCAAGCTGACGATCAGAAATAGCGATATAGGTTTGCTGGTTCGACTGAATAGCGTTTTCGCGCACTATCTTGGAGATATCATCACACCACTGCATCTCACCTTGAACACAGAGCAATCTACGTTGATTGGTTTCTCGCAATTGTGCCAGCAATTGGCGCAACCAGTCGGTCATTGCAGCTAAAGGTATATTCGAGGATATCGGCGGCATTAGTGATGGACTAGCACAGGTTGCTTTGGTTAAACTTCTGATTCATTCTATTGACCATTTCCTTTGACTATTTCCCTTGCCCATTTCCCTGGCCCATTTCCCTGGTCCATTTCCCTGGTCCAATATATTTGGGCCCATTATAGAGTAGTGTAATCCAATGACCAAAGACCAGCGAACAGAAATAGAAGCAGCCGCATTTCGCGGACTAATGAAACACTTACAGGAAAGAACTGACGTACAGAATATCGACCTGATGAATTTGGCCGGGTTTTGTCGCAACTGCCTGTCTAAATGGTATGCTGCCGAAGCCCAAAATCAGGGTTTAGATATGGACTACAATGGCGCTCAAAAAGAAGTGTATGGCATGACGATCGACGAGTGGAAAGCCAATCATCAAACCAAAGCGAGCGACGAGCAAAAACAACTTTTTAACGACTCCAAGCCTCAGCACGCCAAAATTTAACGGCCACTAAATCCAAGTATTTCACGCATTCAGTCGCATGGCGTAAGCGATGCGACTGAATGGAAAGTGAGATAATTAAGAAGCGCAAGCCGACAAGCCTAAAGGCGTCTGTTTATTTTGGAGCGCTTTTCAATTCTCGGCGTAATATCTTGCCTACATTTGTTTTCGGCAGTTCAACCCTGAACTCTATAATTTTAGGTACTTTGTAATTAGTCAGATTTTCGCGGCAATGCGCGATGACACTTTCTTCAGTGAGCGACTGATCTTTTTTAACAATCACCGCCTTGATTATTTCGCCACCATCAGGATTAGGCTCGCCGACAACACCCACCTCTAACACGCCTTCATGGCCCACGATAATACCTTCAACCTCATTCGGGTAAACATTAAACCCAGAGACTATAATCATATCCTTCAATCTATCCATAATGGTAAAAAAACCAGCCTTATCCATCTTTGCAATATCGCCACTTTTGAACCAACCATCATCTGTCATAACCTTAGCGGTTTCGTCATCACGATTCCAATAGCCTTTCATCACCTGCGGTCCTCTGATACAAAGCTCGCCTGATTTACCCTGAGGCAGGATCTTGCCATCTTCATCTTGTATCGATACCTCAGTCGAAGGAATTGGTAAGCCAATGCTGCCATTATACTCAGGCAAATCAATCGGATTAATGCACACGGCGGGTGAAGTTTCAGTGAGACCATAAGCTTCGAGTAATGGCGTGCCCGTCACCTCTTTCCAGTGTTCGGCTACAGGCTTCTGAACTGCCATACCACCACCAAGCGCTAATTTAAGGTGGGAGAAGTCAATTTCATCAAAACCGGGAGTATTCAACAAGCCAACGAATAACGTATTGACGCCAGTAATTGCGGTAAAAGGAACCGCCTTTAGCTCTTTAACAAACCCGGGCATATCGCGCGGGTTAGTAATCAAGTAGTTTTCGGCACCCACCTTCATAAAAGTAAGGCAATTCGCGGTGAGAGAAAATATATGGTAGAGCGGCAGCGCGGTGATGATGATGTCTTTACCTTCATTCACCCCATCTTTTATCCAAGCAGATGCTTGCTGCATGTTGGCCACCATATTTCGGTTGGTGAGCATCGCGCCTTTGGCAACACCAGTAGTGCCACCCGTATATTGCAAAAATGCAAGGTCATCAGGAGAAATGCTAACTTTACTATGCGCTACACGCGCCCCTTCGGCTAGGGCAGTTTTAAATTTCACACTATGCTTTAAGGTAAATGGTGGCACCATTTTTTTGACGTGCTTCACCACTAGATTAACAATGAATGATTTTGGGAACTTCAACATATCGCCAAGCTGCGTCGTAATAACGTGCTCAATTGGAGTTTCATCGATCACAGCGGCCAAGGTGCTGCAAAAATTTTCCATTACAATGATGGCTTTTGCACCCGAGTCGGCAAGCTGATGCTTTAACTCTCGTGGTGTATACAGTGGGTTGGTGTTTACGACAGTGAAACCGGCACGTAATGTCGCAAATATGGCGATTGGATTCTGCAATACATTCGGCATCATGATCGCGACACGATCACCTTTCTTCATATTGGGCAGACGCTGCAGGTAACTCGCCATATGCCCCGTTAACTCGTCCATTTCAGAGTAGGTTAACGTCGTTCCTAGGTTGGTAAATGCAGGCCTATCAGAATACTCACTGGCTGCCTGTTCGAATACTTCAACTACCGATTGGTAAGCATCGATGTCAACCATTTCTGGCACGCCATCTTGGTAGCTTTTTAACCATGCTTTCTTCATCTATCTCTCCCCTAGGTTTGATACTCTTTATTTATTGTCTATTTATTATTGATTAGCCTTATTCTGTAACTCTTCTGTCGTAAAGTCATCAACCATAATGACCTTCCTGGTCGCGGCTTGAGCTGCCACCAAAATATCAGCCTCTTCACGCTCAAGAACACCGGTTACGACTAATTCATCGATCCATTGTTGGTAGCTTTGTAGGTCTGGCTTGACCTGCTCAGACGCTTTCAATCTACGTTCAATAGGTTCGGCCAACAACACCTTTGAAAATGCATCTTCGAGACAACCAGTATTATCGTCGCTATCTTCACTGATATAAATACCCTGTGTCAACCTATCTCTTGCCTCGCTGGGGCGTATTAGTAGTGACGATACACGATGCCCAAGGGCGTCATTTGGTTGTCGTAAATTCAAACCCAGCGGGAAAATGAGTAGTCTGACCAATATACCCAATGATTTTATTGGGAAGTTTCTTAATACTTCATCCAGTGCTATCTGGACTTGATATAGACAATATTTGGCTGACCATTCCACAAGTGGTATATCGGCTTTTTGTCGGCCGTCGTCTTCAAATTTTTTGAGCACCGCTGAAGCGTAATACATATAAGCCAATGCATCGGCAAACCGCCCTGATAATTTTTCCTTACGTTTAAATGAACCACCCAATATCATCAACACCAAGTCTGATGTAACGGCAAATGCAGAGCTCATCTGGCTCAAACGTTTGTAATAGGCACCAACACGTCCAGATACGGGAGACTCTGCAAGATGGCTGCCAGAAATGCCGTATACGAAAGCCCGGCACAAGTTTGTAACAAAATAAGTAATATGCCCAGTCAGAGCTTGATCGAAAGCTAACACACCCGCCTTGTCGTCGCTCATGGTGGCCGCTTCCATCTCTTTGACCAAATAGGGATGACAGCGAATAGCACCCTGCCCAAAAATAATCATAGTCCGAGTCAATATGTTAGCGCCTTCTACCGTGATGCCCACTGGAATCGATTGATAGGCGCGTGCAAGGTAGTTACTCGGCCCCATACAAATACCTTTTCCACCATGTACATCCATGGCATCGTTCAGCACTTGTCGCATCATCTCGGTATTGTAATGTTTCAGAATTGCTGTGATAACCGAAGGTTTAACACCATTATCGAGCGCAGATAAGGTTAATAGTCGCCCGGCTTCCATCATGTAAGACATACCACCGATTCGGGCTAACGGCTCTTCTACGCCTTCGAACTTACCGATTGATGTATTAAATTGCTTCCTAATATGTGCGTAAGCGCCCGTGTATCGAGACGCTGTTTTGCCGGCGGCAACGCCAACAGCCGGCAGAGAAATACCACGTCCTGCCGACAGTGACTCAACCAGCATGCGCCAGCCTTTACCAATATTATCTGCGCCACCGATCAGGTATTCCATCGGGATAAAAACATCTTCACCGCTATTGGGGCCATTATGAAAGGCCGCATTCATGGGGAAGTGTCGCTGACCAATGGTGATGCCGGGGGTAGTGACGGGGATCAACGCACAAGTAATCCCGAGTTCAACCTCGCCACCAAGCAGACCATCCGGGTCATACACTTTAAATGCTAGGCCAAGCACCGTAGCGATCGGACCCAGTGTTATATAGCGCTTTTCCCAATTCAGTTTCAGACCAAGCACCTGCTTGCCTTCAAAATTTCCTTTACAAACAATGCCTGTATCGGGAATTGATCCTGCATCTGATCCGGCATCTGGCCCTGTGAGTGCAAAACAGGGGATGTCTGCGCCACTCGCTAGTCGTGGTAGGTAATGATCTTTTTGCTGTTCTGTGCCGTAGTGCAACAATAATTCTGCTGGGCCGAGCGAGTTAGGCACCATAACCGTAACGCCTACCGAGGTACTTCGCCCCGAAAGCATCATCACCACCGCCGAGTGCCCATAGGCTGAGAACTCAAGGCCACCATATTTTTTGGGGATGATCATGCCGAAGAAACCATTTTTCTTCAGAAAGGTCCAAATCTCTTCCGGTAAATCTAGGCGCTTGTGGGTAATATCCCAATCATCAATCATGGCGCATAATTCGTTGACTGGGCCATCGACAAATGCCTGTTCTTCGTCACTGAGTTTTACTGCCGGATAATTGTGTAGTTTTTGCCAATCGGGGGCGCCGCGAAATAGTTCAGATTCCCACCACACACTACCGGCCTCGATAGCATCGCGTTCCGTTTCCGACATCGGCGGCAATATTGCTTTGACTCGTTTCAGGAGTGGTTTAGTCACATAGGTTAGCCGCAGATCTTGCGTGCCAAAAAATATCACCAGGCATAAATATAGCCCCCAAACGGCCACGCCCCAGACCAAGCTAAACCCACCAAAAAGAGTGAACAAAGCGAGAAATCCGGCCGATACAAACGCTGCTTTTTGAAAGGAAGCAAAACCGCGCGCGATTGAAAACATGAGCGCGAACAGACCACAAAGAAAAATTAAAATATTCATTACGAAACGCCTGATACGAAGTAATTAGTGAGAAGGCCTAACATTATATTAGATCGCTTTGAGCGGCAACAAAAAGTTTCGATTTGCAACTAATTGGGTCATGCCTCCCGACACTTATCGCCATGAATGGCATTTACACCGTTTTCTGCTGACGCGCCTATCGATACAAAGATGTCATTAAGTGGGACAGCATATTAGGGCAGGAAGTTCGCCAAAAAGATAATGCATGAGCGGTTGTCGATCAGCAAAAACTTTTAGAAGAACTCCCAATAAAGTGAATACTTTACTGCTTGGTCTGCCTCTGCTTTAGGAAAAAATGTGCAATCCAGTTGGCTAACACTTGAGTATCCGCCTTTGAGTCGGCGCTTTGCATGCCCACTAGTGCATTAGCCACGATTGCTTCAGGCACAACATTGCCGCCATACATGTCCATTAGGGCGTGCTCATAACTCGCTTCAAACTCGGGATGCGCTTGAACCGACATAATGGAATCACCATAGGTTAGACCGGCATAGGGACAAAAACCTGAGCTAATTAAGAGGCTAGCCGTTGCTGGAAGTCGGCTAATTTGATCTTGATGAAAGGCGTAAATACCGATTTTTTCAGGTACCGATGCGGTTGTATCCCCCATCCATGAATGCGTAGCATTAAGGTGATAGTGGTGTAACCCAATACCCCAGCCTTTATCAGACTTGGTCACCAAGCCGCCGAGTGCTTGCGCTATAATTTGATGTCCAAAGCAAATGCCAACTAGTGGCTTTTTCTCTTCGTATAGCGTTCGAATGAACGACTCCAGTGACAGCATCCAGTCGAGTTTTTCGTAGGCGCCATGACGCGACCCGGTAATCAACCAACCATCACAGTCATCGATAGAAGCAGGCATTTCACCATTAATAACAGAATAGGTTTGGTAGGTTAGCGCTTCATCGAATTTATCTAGTAAACCTGCTTTATCAAGTAAAGCCTTGAACATGACAGGATAGGGTTCAAATCGGCCTGCTACTTTTTCATTCAGTAGCCCCGCTTCGAGTATGCCAATTTTCATTGATTTGAGTCCTTATATTGCACTGGATAGATTAAATTGACTGGACGAAATGGTCTGAATTAAATGCCAAGCTTGTCGCGCGCAATATACCACCAAGACCCTATCACCGACAAAGGCACTCGAAACAAGCGTCCACCTGGTAATGGATAGAACGGCAAGTCACTAAAGTGATTAAACTGCTCGGGCTGGCCTTCGATGGATTGCGCAATGAGCTTGCCCGCTAAATGCGATGCAGTAACGCCGTGTCCGCTATAGCCGTGGATGAAGAAGATATTCTCGCCAATTTGTCCAAAATGGGGAATCCGCGTCATTGTCAGTGCAAAGTTGCCGCTCCAGGCGAAATCGATACCGATGCCCTTCAATTCAGGAAAGGTTTTTTCGAGATGTGGTCGCAGTTTATTCACTATGCTCGAGGGTTCAGCACCACCATATGTGGACCCACCGCCGAATAAAAGCCGATGGTCAGCCGTCATCCGGTAATAATCGAGCATATAGTTGGTATCTTCTACGCAGGTCTGGCCTGGCATCAAGCGTTGACAGACTGCCTCGCCTAGCACTTCGGTGGTAATTATTTGCGTACTAACCGGCATGATTTTGTTTGCTATCTCAGGCACCACATCTCCCAGATAAGCATTGCCACACACGACTATCTTGTTGGCTGTGACCGAGCCATGCGCGGTCTTCACCACTTGACGGTCATTCAAAGGTTGAATACTGGTAACCGCAGATTGTTCAAAAATTATTCCACCCAGAGATTCGAAAGCAGCCGCTTCACCCTGACACAAATTCAGCGGATGAATGTGCCCACCTTTCCGATCTAACAATCCACCAATGTAGCGCTCCGTATTGATGTGTTCTCGAATCTGATTGGAATCCAACATTTCTAGTTGGTCATGGCCATGTTTATGCCAATTAGCGCGCATAGCATCGAGGCCTTTCATTTGTTTTGGGGTAAATGCTGCGAAGACATTACCAGCCTTTAGGTCGCATTTGATATCGTATTTTTCGATTCGCTGCCGAATAATATCGCCACCTGTTAATGCCATTTGGCCAATCGCTTTCGCCGCATCGACACCATAACGACCTTCAATTTCAATTAGGTCACGACTAAATCCATTCACAATTTGACCGCCATTTCGACCAGAAGCGCCCCAGCCAACTCGAGAAGCCTCCACTACAACAACCTTATAACCACGTTCAGCCAGATGTAAGGCTGAAGACAGACCACTAAACCCAGCACCAATCACACAAACATCAGCTTCTATGTCAGACTCTAATCGATTGCGAACGGATGTGGTGTTGGCCGTCGCAGCGTAATAGGACTCAGTATGAGTTGAGCTCAAAGGGCTAGGCTGTTGCATGTTGTCAATACTCTATAATGTTGTAACGGTCATTTTTGTGATCACATTATTCTCTCACGATAAAAAGGGAAATGGTAGCCCTTATGGTTTGACTGGCTATTTTGTGATTAAATAATGCCTTCGCTACCTTCAAGCAAACACGTCATGAAACCCAAAAAACTAGCGGACTTCGAATTGCTCATGCTTGAAAAGTCAGAGTCGCTTAAAACCAATCAATGGGTATATCAGTTATTACGCACCAACTTGTTGTGCGGCAAAATAGAACCGGGAATGCCCCTGACCATCAGAGGTTTGGCCGAAGCGCTAGATGTTAGCCCGATGCCGGTACGTGAAGCATTGCATCGACTGGCCTGCGAAGGGGCTGTAGAAGTAAAAAACAACCGCCGCGTGATTGTGCCGCAAATGACAGTAGAGAAATTCAATGAACTCTGCGAGTTACGCATTCTGCTAGAGACCCATGCCGCAGAAGGTGCGTCACCCTATATTAATGAACAACATATCAGCAAACTACAAGTGATTGACGCACGAATTGATTCCGCCATCGAAAGAGGCGACAGCGTTAATATCAGCCTCATCAATCAGGAGTTTCATCGCACCTTGTATAGTGCCAATCCATTCCAAATATCAATTCCATTGATTGAAAGCGTTTGGTTGCAGCTCGGTCCCTTTTGTCAAATTGCCATCGCTAAATTGGAAAAAACTTATATTGTTGACCGCCATATTGAGGCCATTAACGCACTAAAACAACGTAATACATTTGCTTTGCTACGCGCAATTGAAGCCGATATTCGAGATGGAATTGCCTCCATCAAGTCTGTAGAAGGTATTCATGGTTATTTCGAGGGTAATACTCAGGCACTGCCACAGGGATAATCCTCTCGCCTTACAGATAAAGAAAGTTGTGATCACGATATTTAAAAATCAGCCCAACCTAGGCTATATAAATCAGGACTTTATTATTTTTTTGTGATCACATAAAATACTTTCTAGCTCTCATCATTAGATGCCCATGAGAAAGATATGAAACAAACTAAAAACAGTCAGCTAATTTCAATAGTCGATGAATTTCGCAATGCCAATCCTGCTATAGAGGAAGTAGAAGTCCTCTCAGTCGATTTATGCGGCCATTTTTTTGGTAAGCGCTACCCCATATCGAAACTCAAATCTTTTGCCAAAGATGGGCTGGCGATGCCGATGAGCATGTTTGTGCTCGACACCTTAGGCGCATCATTAACGGGAATTAGCTTTGGTGATGATGACGGCGACCCCGATGCCCACTTTTATTTGATTGCAGACAGTCTGTGTATAAACGACTGGGGCAGCAAACCCCGAGCGCAAATAATGGCTACGTCTTATCAAGGGGATTCGCCTACCTTTTTTGAACCTCGCAACGTACTGCATTCCATATTGAAGGCTTACGAGGCGAAAAACTTACGCCCGACGGTTGCCTTCGAACTCGAATTCTATTTATTTGACGGCGAGCGTAATGCCGACGATTTGATCCGACTGGTACGTAACCCAAAAACAGGGCGCATAGATACACCAACCGTCCTGTCGAGCAGTCGCATTTCGGATTTCGAGGTCGTGATTGATGACATCATTCGTAGCTGTAATCTGCAGTCGATTGAAACGGGCGCCATTTCTGCGGAAATGGGTGCAGGTCAATTTGAAATCAACTTCAACCACCATGAGAACGTATTACGTGCCGCAGACGAAACCTGTCTTTTTAAGCGTATCGTTATTGAGGTCGCCAAGAAACACCACATGTTGGCGAGTTTTATGGCTAAGCCCTTGCTCGACCAACCCGGTAATGGCCTACACATGCACATTAGTGTTCTGGATGAAAAAGGCCGTAATATTTTTGCTGATGGCGACCAGCCAGATAAGAATTTGCTGCATGCGATAGGGGGGCTCATCGACACCATGCCGGCCGCCATGTCATTTTGGGCACCCAACACCAATGCTTATAGGCGCTATACCGGCGGTTTCAATTGCGCACCTGTCAGCTTAACTTGGGGATATGAGAATCGTACCGTCGCATTTCGGATCCCACTCGCACGTGACGGTGCATGGCGTGTCGAAAATAGAGTCGCTGGTGCTGACGCAAACCCATACCTGGCAATGGCCATCACCTTGGCTGGCATGCTTCACGGCATGAATAACCAACTAAGTCCGGGAGATCCAAGCGATCAGGCCATTAATGATAGAGATGAAAATCTACCACTTAATCTCAACACTGCATTAATTTCGACCATCGGAAGTGAGCCTTTAATCAGCGCTTTGGGGCAGGACTTTGTCGAAATCTATTGCCAACATCGCAAAGCTGAGGCTTTCGCATTTTTACAAACCATCAGTTCAAGAGAATATGACTGGTACCTTTAAATTGGCCCTCGTGCAAAATAGTGATAATGGTATAAAAAATGACCCATTCTAGCGATTACAACTTCAACCAAAGTATATCAATGTTCGCCAATATGTTTGCCTACATGGGTATACCGCTCACCCGAAACCCTGACGACGCCGATGTATTTGTCATCGGACTGCCTTACGACATAGCAACGTCCGGTAGAGCTGGTACTCGCAGTGGGCCAAACGCCATTCGACAGGCTAGTTCACAGCTGCGCTGGGAAGAAAAACGTTTTCCTTGGAACTTCAAATTATTTGACCGAATTCGTTTAGCTGATTATGGCGACCTAGAATTCCCAGTGGGCAATCACGAAGGATTTTTTGACGAAGTCGAGCAGCATTATGGGGCGCTTTTAAAGGCTGGTAAAACCACACTGAGCCTGGGTGGAGATCACTTTGTAACGCTCCCCCTACTAAGAGCACATCATAAACAGCATGGAAAACTAGCCATGATCCATTTTGATGCGCATACCGACACTTATGCTGAAGAAGGTTCAACCTACAATCATGGCAGCATGTTTTATCATGCGCCTAAAGAGGGCCTGATAGACCCTGATACGAGCATTCAAATAGGCATTCGCACTGAATATACCGAGAGCAGCCACGAGTTCAAGGTCATTAACGCAGCGGAGGCCAACGACCTGTCAGCCGATGAAATTATCCAACAAATTCACCAGCGGGTAGGTGATATGCCCTGCTACCTGACATTCGATATCGACTGCCTTGACCCCGCTTATGCACCAGGCACAGGCACACCCGTGGTTGGTGGCTTGACGACTGACCGCGCACTCAAAATTATTCGCGGCTTACAAGGATTGAATTTGGTTGGAATGGATGTGGTTGAAGTAGCCCCATCGTATGATCACGCTGAAATAACCGCCTTGGCTGGTGCATCTCTTGCGCTGGAGATGCTCTATGTATTAGCTGCCAATCGAGGAAAATAAGACATAGCTTTTCATTTCACACATCTTGAAAAATTCTCGCACTATCAGGTCCATTACACTGACCAATAGCGTATGTGGATTCGACCTAGTTGCGGTTCGTTCTCACCCTAAATATTTTAACCCAGCGAGATCAACTCACGCCGAAACAGAGCCTCATATTCGTCAACATTTGATTCGAGGCTTCTCGCTGCCAGATGCCCTTCAAAAACCGCTGCCGCAATGGTGCCTGGCGCATGACAATCTCCCACTGCTTTAAGGGTTTTGAATGTCGCTTCGTGTTTGAGCAATGATTGATATAGCGCGTCGTTGGGGCTGCGCGAGGTGATTAGAACTAAGCTGTCAAAGGCCATCGTTTGTTGAATGGTTTTATCATAGATATTCGCCAACATCGCTTTTCCCTGATCAACATGAAGCAGCTCATGTGATGCTAGTATCTTGATGCCAAGCGCTAATAACCTGCTCTGAATTTTATCCTGTTCCAGTGTGTATTCAGTCCAGCTCGATACCTTGGAGTCTGGCGTCACGAGTGTTACTTCAAGGCCTTCATTTTGACACTGCTCGGCAATCGCACCGCCCATGTAATAGTGATCATCGTCATAAATGAGTACTCGTCCTTTGGCCTTAACGCCTGTCAAAATATCGTCTGGCGTGAGTACTGGCACTGTGTTGATACCCGACACAGGGAGCCCATGCTGACGACCGACACCATCTCGGTGCCAAGTTGAGCCAGTTGCAATCAGTACATGGGGTATTTCGAGTGCAATGATGTCGCCAGCCGACAGTTGATTACCTCGATATACTTCGATATTAGGATGTTTCAGTATTTGCGTTTCTCGATAATCGCGCACTCTTGCATAACTGGCTAACCCCGGTAACCGGCTTTCTAGCGTTGCCCGACCACCGAGCGTTTCATTGGCTTCGGCAAGTGTCACCTGGTAGCCACGGTTGGCCAATTGCATTGCAGCTTCTAAACCGGCTGGTCCTGCACCGACTACTAACACGGGGTCATTGCTGACGGCGGGTTCTATCTTTTCGGGGTGCCAGTCTCGCTTCCACTCTTCACCCTGGGTTGGGTTTTGAGTACATCGAATGGGTGCCGCTAAGTTATCCTGTGCAACGCAAATATTACAGCCAATGCATTCTCGAATATCGTCAAGCCGGCCAGATTCTATTTTACTCGGCAGATAAGGGTCGGCTATAGACGGGCGTGCTGCGCCAATCAAATCTAGCACACCTCGTTTGATTTGCGACACCATGGCATCAGCAGAAGTAAACCGCCCGACGCCGACCACTGGCTTGGTCGTCAATGATTTCACGAATGCCGTATATGGCTCCTGATAGCCCTCGACTGGTTCGAAACGAGCGGTCGCCGAATCGTTACCCCAATCGCTGATATTGACATCCCATAGGTCGGGTATTTCGGCTAGCATCCCGATCACATCACGGCCTTCGCACTCAGCCTGTAATCCATCTTTGCCACGCAATTCATCAACCGCAAATCGTAACGCGATGGCGCAATCGCCACCAATCGCTTCTCGCATATCAGTGAGGACTTCGCGGGTTAAACGTAATCGATTTTCTATTGAACCGCCGTATTCATCAGTACGATGGTTGGTTTGGGTTTTCAGGAAATGCTGAAATACCGACATATCGTGGCCGACATACACATAAACAATGTCGTAGCCCGCCTGTCTCGATCGCTTTGCTGCGTCGACATGCCAGCGGCGTAAATCTCGAATATCTTTGCGCGTCATTGCGCGAGCATGAATGGGGTTATTACCATGCACGACTGTGGCACTGGGTGCCATCGGCGCAATACGGCTGTAATGGTTGGCGGCATGGCTTGCATTGTAGGCAAGTTCAATTCCGGCCAACGCACCGAATTCGTGTACCGCATCGGTCATCATTCTGTGTTGTGGGATATCTTGATCATCCCATAACCGGCCTTCGACATAAGGTGTTAAGTCAGCACTTGGGTGGATCTCAACTTCCTGAGAACAAACTACGCCCCAGCCACCCTCGGCTTTGACACGCCGATTGGCCGCTTCGGCTCGTGGTCTGGCATGACCTAGAGTGTTGCAATGTGGGACTTGGTAAAAACGGTTTTTTGTTTTTACTGGGCCAATTTGAACTGGCTCAAATAAAATATCGTATTTGGAATCTCGACTCATCGTTTAAATATCTCATTATGTAGGGCATCTTTAAAAATAGTAATTTCTTTGTGACTGTTTTTTGCTCCTCGACAATAGCTCCTGCATTGTTCTAATTAGTTACATCCATGTAACGATGCAAAAACAGCATACATGCCATCCATGGCAATAAGTGCAAGGAAGCCCAGCGCCGAAAACCGTAGTGTACATGAAGTACATGACGATCGACCGGGCTGGCGTACCAGCACAGAGCTGTCAACAGTAAGGGTCACGAAGCCA
Organism: Polaribacter sp.; assembly: GCA_047615545.1. GTDB lineage: Bacteria > Pseudomonadota > Gammaproteobacteria. The sequence goes on along the minus strand of JBLHID010000020.1, from coordinate 8,379 downwards.
AGACCGCAATCACGGAAAAAGTGCATCTTTAGAGGTGCCCTGTAGTTTGTCGGCATCCTCTAACTATCAACGTTAGGAATTTTTTCGTCAGGTAGTTGGTTCAAAGCCTGCGACGGGTGTATCAGTATCAGTCGCCACCTTGAGCTTTGGCGTCCGCCGCTGTTCCAACCTGCCCACGTTCATCCCGCCACGCCAGTTCTGGTGGTGTCTCGACCCACGCAGAACAGTCACCGCGAAAATTTCCAATCCTGTCGTCTCCCGAACCATGCGGCGTATAGCCAAGCAACGCACGCTGGCGTGGGCTAAAGCGTGTTGCAACCTCAGGTGGCGTTTCCAGATATTGGTTCGACTCCTGTCGCAACCAGCCCAACGAATAAGTGTTAATGAGGCCCATGCGCGGTGCATTGCTCTGGTTCGCACCACCGCCATGCCAGGTTGAACCCATGTAGAATAGTGCAGAGCCTTTTGGCATCACTGCTGGCTCCCAAGCGGACAGGCTCGGCAGATGCCAGGAGCGGAGAAAGCGGTGGCTCCCCAATACAACACGCGTACCGCCATTGTCTGCTGTAAAGTCATCCAATGCCCACATGACACCAATTTGAAGCTCCATTCCAGCATTCTCTATCGGGTAAAGGGAATCATCACGATGTAGTGCCTGAGCAGACTCGCCTGGCAGAATTTCAATCGCTGACATACTTCCGATCTGATAGGTTGCACAATGCGGAAGGAGAATCGAATCCGCAACACCAACCAGCATGTCATGGTCAACTAGGTCAACCACACTGGGCGCGCCAGATAGGACACCAGTGGAACAACGCAGCGTAAGAGAGCCGTTAAAATCACTTTGTGACTTAAGCCCATATTCATCAAACCGCGGACGCAGCTCTGCACGGATTGTGTCTACCAGGCCAGGCTCAATGAGATCATTAACCACGACAGCCCCATCGCATCGAAGTGTTTCTACGATAGCTCTGATATCAGCCCTTCTTTCAAAACTTTTCAATGTCATACAAGCCCCTTGGCATAATAATCAGAAGAAACGATAACGTTGAAATTTTCAACAGCCGATGCCAAAATCCGGCACGAAACAAACCAAAAAAGAAATTCTTCTTTGACGAAATCATCAGCTAAGGGAAATTGACTATCGTCGTATCACGACCCACCTTATCCTTTTCAGCTGCACTCAAGCCTAGCTCACGCGCAGCTTTATGACCTGAGTAAACGGCAGCGGCAATTAAGCCAGGGGTCGATCCGTCACCAATCAATTGCATCGATAAACCACCTTTTGCGCGGAACTCATCTTGCCTTGTTTGTAGTTCTAGCCACAGATCATCATTGGGTAGTTTGGCGGTAATTGGCATTAGGAAATCAGCGTCAATGGTGGATTCGGTCTCACTAAAAACACATTGTATGGTTGCTACCGATCCATTCCAACTGATTAGCCCTTGGTTGGCGACAACCTTAACGCCAGCCTCCAGTAGTGCGGTCATTGAGCCGTACTGCTCCTGAGTGTGATAACTCCAGCTACCGACCCGACCTTCAGGTGTTATCAGCGTAACGGCGATATTTTGCGCGCATAATTTCAATGCAATGGCAGCACTCATATAATAGTGATCGTCATCATAGATAATGACATGAGCTTTATGTGTGTCACAGTTGTCCACATCAAAGATAGGTAACTCACCTTTCAATACTCTTTCGATTGAAAATACAGTTGGGTCGTCCCAGCCTTTGAATGCGGTATCTCGCCATCGGCCGACCCCGTCGTCACGCCATCTAGCTCCGGTTGCGACCATGATATGTTGATGCTCTAGTTCGAGTACCGCATCTGCATCGAGTCGATTGTCGGGGTAAACATCGACATTCGGCAATTTCGCAATTTGTCCCATACGCCAATCGCGCACTCGCGCCCATTCGGCAAACCCTGGCAGCTGACTTTCTTCTGTCACTCTACCCCCTAAACTGGTGTTCGCTTCGGCTAGTGTGACTTGATAGCCACGTTGCCCCAAAGTACAAGCAGCTTCTAGTCCAGCAGGGCCTGAGCCGATTACTAACACCGATTCATCAGCATGTCGCTTAGGCACTTCATCGGCATGCCAGCCTCGACGCCATTCTTCACCCATGGTTGGATTTTGCGTGCAACGCAATGGTGAACCTAACGAATCGTGTGCATAACACACATTACAGCCAATACATTCTCGGATGTCATCGAGACGCCCTTGATTGATTTTCTGGGGCAGAAATGGATCGGCTATGGATGGTCGGGCCGCACCGATGAAGTCTTGCACACCAGAATTAATTTGGCTCACCATAGTATCTGGTGACGTAAAGCGACCGACACTGACAACCGGCTTACTGGTCATCGATTTGATCTTCGCAACCGCTGCTTGATTCGAGGCCTCTTTGACGAATCGTGAACTGCCCATTTCCAAACTGTAGTCGTTTACGGTGATGTCCCACAGGTCGGGTAGCTCGGCAATCATGCCAAACATTTTGATCAACTCATCATCGTCATTAGTTACGTCTCTCGGTATTGAATAACGTACCGCGACCGCACAACGATGTCCGACTGTGGCACGGGTCTCTTCAATAATTTCTCGAATGAGCCGCACCCTGTTTTGTGCTGAGCCACCATATTGATCCTGTCGCGTATTGATTTTTGGCGATAGAAAATCATTCAGTAGATATTCATGGGTGGCATAGACATAAACAATGTCGAAGTTAGCCGCTACGGCTCGCTCTGCCGCAGCTTGATACCATCCCTTTAGTGTTTCGATATCCTCCAGCGTCATCGCCTTAGTCTGTAATGGCATTCCGTCCTTGGCAGTATTCGGCAGGCTATTGGAGCCGAAAGCGGGTTGGCGCGTATACAGATTAACGGTCGAACGTCCACCGTACCAAAGCTCAACCCCAGCCAAGGCGCCATGCTCGTGCACGGCATCGGTCATTAGGCGTAGTTTTTCAATATCACTGTCATCCCATAGGCTGGCGTGGGGGTAAGGCATATCGTCCGAACTTGGGTGTATTGAACAGTATTCGGTGCAGACCACACCCCAGCCACCGGCAGCTTTCATACCGCGCATCGCCGCCATCATTTGTGGTCGTCGATACCCCATGCCACTACAATGTGGCACTTGATAAAATCGGTTCAGCGCAGTGACAGGGCCAATCGTAATTGGCTCAAATAGGGGGTCGTAACGAGGGTCTCGCTTATCAGATTGCATCGATTAAGTGCCTTCGTCGAGTAAAGCTTGATTCGTTAAGCTCATGCTTCCTTGTGCCGGTGGCTGATCTTGCTTGACGACTGGAAGCACTTTTCGTAATTGATTTTGAAAAGCGCAAATGCCCAGTTCAAGATCCGACATCATGGCGCCTTGAAACGCACTGGAACGCATGCCTTCAGCGCTCCACTTAACTAGATTGACATCTTCATCACCCACACCCGAATTGATTTCCCGGTTTAAATCCCGTGCTTTTTTCATTGCAGGGCGATCGTCCTCCAATGCATAACAGGCACCCGCCATCACACTTTTGTGATAGCCAATTGGGTAGACCTGATACACCTCAATCGAGTCGGGGAATAACGTAATCACTATGCCGGGGAACATACCCCAATAGATCCACGCTGATTCGTGCGACTTTGGTAAGTAATTAGATTGGGGTAATGTCTCTACGTAACTTTTAATGAGCGGCTTTTTAAACTTTCGATTTTCAAAGCTCCCATAAGCACGTGATAAACCACATTCAAGTACTTCGTCTTTGTAGGTAGCGCCAACCAGATCGAATAGCTCGGGGTGACCAATCGGCACGTGATAACCTTCGTTATCAATATCCAGCACTGACTTCCAGTCGAGGTCATAGTCGAAGCGCCACGATTTATCCAACGGTTGCATTTGCTCAATATTATAAAGGCCAATTTCTGCTTCAGCCTCAGCAAAAGTACTGGCTATGGACTCACCCTCACCACCAAAACGAATGAAGATTAAACCATGCCATACCTCACACTTAATCGATTTCAAGCCATATTGAGATTGATCAATTTCTGGAAAGCTTGAGGATTTTGGAATGTTTTTCAGACTGCCATCTAGATGATAAGTCCAACCATGGAAAGGGCAGATAATAGACTTGCCACAATGACCTTTTTCGCCTTCAACGACTCGTGAGCCACGATGACGGCACAGGTTGTGGAATGCACGGACTTCGCCAGATTCGTCGCGAATAACAACAGCCCGCTCGTGTCCAATGTCGAAACACTTGTAATCGCCAGAGCGTGGGATATCCGAGATATGGCCTAACCATACCCAGTTTTTTAGAAAGACTTCGTTTATTTCTAACTCGGTTAATTCGGCACTGTTGTAGGTCCAAGGCGGAAGGCCTGAGCGGTTTCCGCCGGCTTTTTCATACACTGCCTGTGCTGTCGTAAAGTTCATTTTGGCTACCCTTGATAAAGAAATAATGTTTGGATTGGTTGAGCCTGCATTTTTAAGAAGCGCCCAATTTCCAGATTCCCTCATCAATACAATCCTGCATCGCTAGCTCCACACCCTGACGTAAAATACTCACCATTTCGTCGATCTGTTCACGAGTGATCGTCAAAGGTGGTGACAGAACGCACATGTTAATGATGGGCCTCACCAGCAAGCCTAGTCGCTGGCAGTGCTCATCAATACGGTTACCAATTTCATAATCCAGCTCAAGGTCGTCTCCGCCTTGGTTTAGTTCACACTCAACACAACCCATTAAACCTATACCACGAACATCGCTTACAATCGGAATATCACGCAAGGTTTGCAATTGCGCTTGCATGTAAGGACCCACTTCTTGCACATGTTCAAACAATTTTTCGCGTTTCATTATCTCAAGGTTTTTTAATCCGGCAACTGCGGCCACTGGGTGTCCCGAATAGGTAAATCCATTGGAGAAAACTGCACTATCGCCACCCAATTCACGTACTTCGTCGAGCAGACGATCTGACACCAAGAATGCGCCCATCGGTATATAGGCCGAGGTCAACCCCTTAGCGGTCGTAATAATATCGGGAACAATGCCAAACACGGCTTCCGATGCAAAACAGTGCCCCAAACGGCCGAACGAAGTGACCACTTCATCTGACAAATATAGCATGTCATACTTTCGACAAATTTCTAGGCAGCGCTTGTGATAACCCTCTGGCGGGACAATGACACCACCTGATGCCAATATTGGCTCCGCTACAAATACGGCACAGAGATCCGGTCCAACTTCGAGGATTTTGGACTCTAGATTTGCCGCACAATGTTCGAGAAAATCGGCGTCAGACTGACCGTTTTCCTTCAATAATGGGTGAGGTGCAGGAATGTGATGCACTAGGTCGTCTGCGAAGTCGAGATAATTTTTATCGCGCTCCTTGCCCGACACGCTGGCTGAGAGATACGTGCTACCGTGGTACCCCTTCATTTGAGAGATAATTTGCTTTTTCTGCGGTTTGCCCCGAACATTATTGTAGAACTGAACAAAGCGCAGTGCTGAGTCGACTGCCGTCGAACCACCTGTAGTAAAAAAGGCATGATTCAAATCACCCGGGGCTTCCGCTGCAAGCGTAGTACTAAAGATTGCTGCTGGGCCAGTTGTCATAGACCAAGGTGATGTATAGGGCAGCAGCATTACCTGGTCATAAATTGCCTGCGCCATCTCTTCGCGACCATGTCCGATATTGACGCACCACATGCCACCAGGACCGTCGAGTAGACGCTTGCCATCACTATCGGTGACGTATACACCGTCGCCTTTTTCGACCACAGTGCGGCTATTACTGCCAATTTTAACCATGTCATCCCAAGGATGAATAAACTGATTATCACGTTGTTTTATCTCACCAGTGCTGTTTGACACAAGCCTTACCCCCAATCACACAATAAATTATTAAAGCTGCATTCTATTCGAAATAATTTATTATTCAAGTTTTTCAAACTCTTAAGCAGCATGGTTGACTAAACACTCAGTTAGTCGTAGAGTATTCGTCGATTCAAAGTTAGGACAATTAAACGAATACCATGTTAAGTCAGGTAACTGAAAAAAATCTTCCCAGCAGAAATCGGGCGCTTCAAAGCGAATTCCGAAAACGCCAGTTGATCAACTCGACTATCGATTGCATCGAAAAATTAGGCCTCCCCCAAACAACCATAGCTAGCATTGCCAAGCATGCTGGCGTTTCACAAGGCATTGTGGTTTTTCACTTTCAAAGCAAAGAAGCACTTTTAGAACAAACACTGCGACGACTCAGTAACGATTACGCCAATTGCTGGAGGAACGCCTATGACAATGCGGCCATTACGCCTCTTGCACGGTTGTGCGCGCTCATCGAGGCAGTTTTTTCGCCAACAGTCTGCACTCGAAAACTGATTGGCGTCTGGTATGCTTTTTGGGGTGATTCTCGGTCTCGCCTGCTGTACAAAAGTCTATGCGGTAAACAGGACATCGCCTATTCCAATTGCTTACTAGAGCAGTGTCAAACGCTTGAGACCACAGAATCTTCAACTATGAATGCGCGTGCGGCTGCACTCAGTATCGAGAGTATGATCGGCGGGCTTTGGCAAGAGTTTTTAATTGGTTCATCGGGGTTCAAACAAAAGGAGGCGGTTTCGACAGTGTTTAAACTGCTTCGACTGATCTACCCCGACAGATGTCATGAAATTGAGCGGCTACAGAAAAATGACTAAATTTGTTATCATTATTGGCAGTCTGTCTTGACGATATGGAACAATATTTCAGCATAACCCCAAATGAAAACGATAATATAGAATTGACAATACAAAACCTTGTAATCAGAATAAATTCTTTAGGCAAATCATTCTTAGCATAAAATATTTTATTGACGCCAATTACGATAATAAGTATTTTAAAGGTATGATGTGATCAGAACATACTAGTATCAGGGAGTTCGTATTTTTAAAGACAATAAAGATCCATGCAGTACCTACTATAACTATAAATCTAAAACCTACTCCGGGAGGAAGAAGTAATGACGAAACCTAGTTTGATTAAACAACTAGCAACCAAAGCTGGCGCACTGACCAGCATCGCCGCCGCCGTAATGATCGTAGGATCGACCGCCGCATCAGCAGCTGGTGTATTGAATGTCACCAACTGGGGTGAATACATTGGCGAAGAGACAATCGCCAATTTCGAAAAAGAATTTGATATTAAAGTCACTTACGATGCCTACGATTCACAAGAGTCAGTAGACGCTAAATTGCTTGCAGGCAATTCAGGCTATGACGTGATTTCACATGCAGGATCAGCCCTGGCTCGATTAATACCCGCTGGTATTTTACAAAAACTCGATAAGTCAAAATTACCCAACTTCAAACACATGCGCCCAGAAATAATGGCTCAGCTAGATAAAAACTGGGATCCGAATAACGAACATGTTGTACCTTATATGTGGGGCACTCATGGCGTTACTTACAATGAAGCTCTCGTAAAAGAAACTTATCCCGACGCACCTATTGGATCCATGTCGATGATTTTCAACCCGGTTCACATGAAGAAGCTATCCAAATGTGGCGTGGCATTCCTTGATTCTCCAACCGATATTATTCCAATGGCGCTGGCCTATCTTGGCCTTGACCCATCCTCGACTAAGAAGGCTGACTATAAAAAAGTGGAAGCAATGTTGAAGAGAGTTCGTCCATATATCAAAACATTTGATAACTACGCTTACCAAAGAATGCCACAAAAGGAATTTTGTGTTGCTGTCACTTGGGGTCCTGATGGATTGCTCGCTATGTCCGGTGCAGTAGACGCCAATACGGGTGTCGTACTCGACTTTGTCCTACCAGCAGGTCAAGGCGCTGCTACGTTATGGGTTGATGGCTGGGTTATTCCCACGGGTGCCGAAAATATTGAAAACGCGCATTTATTTATGAACTACATGATGCGACCAGAAGTCGGTGCAGCCGACAGTAACTACACTTGGTATGCGACAGCTAATGCCGCCTCGGTTGATTTGATTGACGAAGCCGTCACATCTAGCCCTGCTGCTTTCCCAACCGATGCCCAAGTAGCGAAGATGTACACGTCGACGCCATTGCCACCAAAAATGGAACGCGTTCGTACCAGAGCGTGGACTAGTTTCAAGTCTGGCAAATAAGGAAAATTCTTGGGCTACCTTAACCCCTGACTCAATCAGTGGTTAAGCCGTACAACTGGGGTGATTGACTCTAATCACGTGTCAATTACCCCAGACTAACCCCGAATTTATTTTACCTTATTGGATCACTGAACTGGATCACCGAACTGGATCACGAAAATGGTGCAACAAGATAATTATGTCGATCGCCCCTGGATGGACCCTGACGCTGAACCTTTTATAAAGATTCAGGGCATTACCAAAAAATT
>JBLHID010000019.1:0-27613 GCA_047615545.1 Polaribacter sp. | reverse complement strand
CCAGATCGTAACAGTAAAAAAGTCGGCCGCCCAAATTCGACCGAAAGGTATCCCCAAAATCCGGCAAGGTACGCAATGGAGCTTTCATCAGTGATAATTGCAGTGTCGATGCCTGCCTCGGTTAACCGATTTTGGAATTCGATAGTGCGTTCGCGCGCTTGCTCTAGCATAGTGTTAGGCCTTATATAGTGATCGACTGGTGTATACACCTTGGTCAAAATGTACAAGATTATCTCGAAATTTACAATTGATTTCCGCAAGGTGTATACTTCAATTAAGATAAATTAGTATATATCGATTAAAATCAACCTCTTACTTAATTACATTCAATATGTACCCAAACAGTGACCGAGTGCCAGCAGACAGTATCTTCGAAAAAATCCGTCATCGGATCTGCCTGCTCGACTACCCTCCAGGGACTATCCTTCGAGAGTCAGATCTAGCAATGGAATTTGGCGTCAGCCGGACACCAATACGGTCGGTAATACAGCAATTGGCACACGGCGGTCTGGTTGAATCGAAAGATGGTGTCGGCACGCTGGTAACTGAGCTCAGCTTGTCGGAAATACGCGACATTTACGGTATGCGCATCAAACTCGCCGAATGTATCGGGCAGATGAACCCGCGAGAAATTAGCGATAAAATTAAAACCACAGCCCACGAACTGCAGCAAAGGGCGGACCTGTTAACGCAGCAGTTCAACATCGTTGATTACTGGCTCGTCAATCACGACCAGCATAATTTGATTGGTCAAGTTATCGGCAACTCAGCACTCAAACAAATGTGGGATCACTTCTATTTTCTGGTTGCGCGCATTTGGTACGAGTTGGCAAGGATAGATCCAGAAAACGTGGCTGATGCTCTAGTAAGCGAAACAACTGAAGTTGCACGAGCGCTGGATCAAGGCAATGCTATAGCCCTTGGGCTGGTACAGAGCAACTATATTTCATACGGTTTAGCGAAAATAGAAAAAAAATATTTGGAGTCGAATCCTAAATAGTAACAAGCGGGGTCTTGAAGTTTCGACCCCAAAATTTTCTGTCGCGAACCACGAGATAACGCTGAAGCTTATAGGGTAATGATTTGATCTGGCATGTTGCCCGATAAAGCGGCATAAAGTTTTGGAAAGCAACCAATCACCGCACCTTCCACTAAACCATTTTCTATTTCGCGCTCTTCACAGCACTGGTCACAACCCATTAGTAACATGCCTTTTGTGTTAGCCAAAGCGGCAAGCCTCTCTCCGATCGGATTACCCTGTTGCAAAACATAATTATTGTCTTCAAAGAAAAACATACCAACGACTTCCACGCCATGCGTGCCTTCTTCAAGTTGGGGCAAGATCATTTTTGCGAGCTTGAATGAAACGGAGTGTCCTTGGGTTGAAAAAATATAGGCTACTTTCATGAATATTCCAATTTTCTATTGTTTGAATGGGCAACTATCAGATCTTATTTAATCGTACATGAGTAAAGGAGTTTAGCACGTAGGTTTCATTGAGGTATCGAACTCACAGGTATAGCGTGAATATTTTTTAACCCATTAACCAAGCTAACCCTATTTAGTCGTGCCCATGGCAATGCTTTGGGCTGGCCTGCCATTTCTGCTCTTATGGCTTTGGGATATAGTATCCTTTTCCAAAACTATAGTTAATGGGATCAACAGTAAACGAGAACCAGCAGAATACTTTGTTCCTTAGGATGAAATAATGAAACGGGTTCGGCGCATGCCCGAAAATGTCCGCCGTCTAGAGGACACCCCTAAAACAAAAACGCCTACTTACGCCGCTCATCTCTGGGTGGAATACCAAACATATCTCGATAACATTTACTAAAATGTGGTGCCGAAATAAAACCACAAGCAAGTGCGATATCAACTATCGATTTGCTAGTTTGTAATAGCAAGAGGCGTGCTCTTTTTAACCGCAAGTTGAGATAGTAACGGGTCGGTACACAGCTTAGGTGCTTTTGAAAAAGTCGCTCTAATTGGCGCCGAGAGATACCAACATAACCGGATAATTCGTCGAGACTGATGGGCTCCTCCAAATTAGCCTCCATCAAGGTGACTGCTTCAGTTAATTTTGGCTGATTTGAACCCAAATGCAGTTGCAACGGAATTCGCTGCCGGTCGTCAGCATTTCGAATTCGCTCGCACAGCGCAAGCTCAGAAATCATCGTTGTCAATTTCGCGCCGTGTTTACTGCCAATCAAGTTAAGCATCATATCGAGAGCGGCAAGGCCACCGGCACAAGTGATTCGATCACGGTCTATCTGATATAGATCATCGGTAAATTGAGCGTTTGGAAATTCTTCGCGCATACTCGCCATGTTTTCCCAATGGATGGTCGATTTATAACCATTCAATAGTCCCGCTTTGGCTAGAAGATAACTACCGGTACATATCGCACCGACAATAAGATTGCGTTGCGTTGCAATTTTTCGCAATGCTGCCTGCATCGACTTAGTCCATTGATCCGATATTTCGATGCCACCACAGACAAAGAAAGTGGATAGATTAGGTATTTCATCGACGCTACAATCTGGTGTAATTTCTACCCCGTTACTGCCTTTTATGGGCGTTCCATCCAGCGAGCAAACAGTCCATTGGTAGAGTATTTTTTCTGCTGATTGGTTGGCCATGCGCAGCGCTTCAATCGCTGACGAAAAAGCAATTAATGAAAAGTTTGAAACCAGTAAGAAACCGAAGTGCTCAGGTAGCCGGTCAGAATAGTCAGTACTCATAGGCAACAATCACAAGGAGTTGAATGAACGACGCCGATTAGCGACATACCGGCATCACCCAAAATACTAGTCTCTATTCGGTTTTATTGCACGAGTTATTTATTCGTTTGAAAACAAGTAGTGGCTCGAAACGCAACAACAACATTTCGAGCCACTTTAAACCGAGGGTAAAGCTAAGAATACCCTGATCTAATAGGCGGCATCTGGCATCGAATCTTTGCGTTGCTTGATGAATTCTAGTAACGCCGCATCAATTGCTGGGTCTAAGTAGGGTGCTTTATACTCTTCCAATACCTTCTTCCAACGAGCGTTGGCTCTTTGCGCATGATCCAGGCTACCTTCAGATTCCCATTGCTCATAACTATTGTTATCGGTAATAGGTGATCGATAGAAAGCTGATTTAAAGTTAGCTTGCGTATGTGCACAACCGAGGAAGTGAACACCTGGGCCTACTTCACGAATGGCATCCATCGCCTGACCGTTCTCGGACAAGTCGACGCCACCCATTAAAATTTCCATCATCGCCGCTTGATCGACATCCATAATGAATTTTTCATATCCCATGGCAAGGCCGCCTTCCATCCATCCTGCGGTATGCAGTACGAAGTTTACACCGGCCATAACGGCTGGCATTAATGTGCTAATCGCTTCTGATGCGGCTTGTGCATCAGGTAATTTAGAGCCACATAAACCACCGCCTGATCTAAATGGAACACCTAGTCTACGTGCCAATCCAGCCATCGTGTAAAGTACCAATGCTGGCTCTGGCGTGCCAAATGTTGGGGCACCGGATTGCATTGACATTGAACTGGCGAAACTACCAAATACGACCGGCGCACCAGGGTTAACCAATTGTACAAACGCCATTCCTGCCATCGCTTCCGCTAGCGACTGAGCCGCAGTACCGGCAACCGTCACCGGAGACATAGCACCCGCCAGAATAAATGGTGTAATGATGCAAGCCTGATTATTTTCAGCATAGACTTTGGCGGCACCCAGCATGGTGTCATCGAAAGTCATGGGTGAGTTTGCATTGATGAGGCTTGTCGCATAAGTGCGAGGGCGGCCTGTTTCTGGGTTGATGTAGCTGTCACCGGCAATGATCTTTATTATGTCGACCGTGTCCTGAGCACGCTCAGGTGCGGTCACTGAACCCATGAAGGCTTTGTCTGAATATTTGATATGGGCATATAACATATCGAGGTGACGCTTATTGACTGGCACATCGACAGGCTCGCAAATCGTACCACCAGACAAATGCAAACTAGGCGATGAATAAGCCAGTTTGACGAAATTATGGAAGTCTTCTAATGTAGCGTAACGTCGGCCCTTATCCAAGTCAAAAACAAATGGGCTACCATAGGCTGGCACAAATACCGTGTTTTTTCCGCCAATTTGAACGTTCTTCTCGGGGTTACGAGAATGGTGGGTATATTCGGAAGGGGCAGATGCCTGAATAATAGAGCGACACATGCCACGCGGGAATCGAACGCGCTCACCGTCGACTAAAGCACCACCTTTGGCGAGAATTTCGAGCGCTTCAGGCATATCTCGAAACTCGATACCAATCTCTTCCAGAATGGTATCGGCGTTTTCCTCAATTAGTTGATAACCCGCCTCATCCAGCACCTCAAAAAAAGGTATTTTACGTGTTACGTATGGTTTGGTTGCGGCCGTTTCTTCGCCGCGCGCCAATCTTTCTTCTCGTCCGCCACGTCCACGACGCCTTGGTTTTTCAGATTCACTCATTAGTTAACTCCCGTTAAAGCCTGTATTTTATGCGCATGATCATAGCACCTTACCCCTTGAGTAGATTGAGCCTAGGCACGACATCCAAGTGTTCGCCCGCGCCATTTGACTCTAATAAGATTAGTGTTGTTGTTAAAATGCCAACCAGCTAGAATAGTCTTAGGCAAAGACCTGCCAATAATAAAAAACGACTAGCTAATAGTAATCGTCAGGAGGAATCGCCGTTTCCATGAAAACAGAGAAAATTGGAATCTTGCTCATTGAAGGGTACCCGCTAATTCCTTTCAGCTGCGTGGTTGACTCGTTACGAACAGCGAACCGCTTAAGTGGTGCTGCAATGTTTGATTGGCAATACTTTTCCCCTGATAGCAAGCCAGTGACGTCAAGCAGTGGTATAACCCTGCCAACTACGCCAATTAGTGAAGCAGACGACTTGGAAACCCTTGTCATCTGCGCGCCCAATACTGCGCAGCATTTCGACGACTCGAGAGTGCTCAAAACATTAAAAAAATTCGGCAATCAGGGTGTCAACCTTGGCAGCGTTAGCTCCGGTAGTTTTCTCCTCGCAAAAGCCGGATTACTAGACGAATGTCGCTGTACCATACACTGGGAAAACATCCCCGTATTCAAGGAAATATACCCTCACCTTGAGGTGACATTCACCCTATACGAAATCAACAACAAACGCTTCACTTGCTCTGGCGGCACAGCAGCGCTCGACATGATGTTAAAACTCATCGAAACCCAGCATGGACGGGTATTAGCTCAGGAAATAGCACAGCAATTTCAACACGACAGAATCCGAACCGATATCGACTCCCAGCAAATGGCCGATCGAATTGACCTCGCGATGAGCGCACCCAAGTTAATCGATGTCATTAGCTTGATGGAATCAAACATCGAGACACCACTGTCACTGCCCTCGATCGCAGAGCAATGTAACGTCTCACTACGCCAAATTGAACGACTGTTTCATAAATATCGAGGCGTGACACCAAGCCAATATTATCTGTCGCTTCGGTTGCTGCACGCCAAACAATTATTGTTGAATACTAATCGTAGTGTTATTGATATTTCGATTGCTACCGGCTTCGAAACGCAGTCTTACTTTACCGCATGTTACCGGAAGTATTTTGGCAGTTCACCGAGGAACCATCGGTCGCAGGTTGCCACAGAGAGACAAGGCTAGAGAGGTCGGCTAGGACTATAGTCCCTCGCTTTAACCATAGCGCTGTCGAACACCAATGGTTTCATCACTTCATAGTTAGCGCCGACTTGGTAAGCGAGTCTCAACCCTAGACAGCCGGAAGATAACCCCTACGGGCTGCTCGCCATGCAGGAGCAACTTTTCATTAACCCAACTTAACGCTCTTCGGCCTCATAAAAACGTTATACATCAGTGGGATCAAAAACAAAGTCAGGATAGTAGAAAACCCTAAGCCCCATACAATCGAGGTCGCTACTGGCCCCCATAACAGCGAATGCCCACCAAGCCCAGTGGCTAGCGAGAACAATCCTGCTATCGTGCTGAGTGATGTAATTAAAATGGGGACTACCCGCCTTCGTGCTGCAAACAGGGTGGCGTGTTTTACGGACATGCCATTCTCAAGATGCCTGTTTGCGGTCGATATAAGTACAATCGCTGAATTCACCGAGATGCCGGCCAATGCTACCACCCCATACAATGTGAACAGGCTCAGCGGGTTGCCGTTTAATAGTAACCCTGCGGTGACGCCAGTGAACGCCATCGGCACAGTGAATAAAATTATGAACGGTTGGAAATAACTTTTGAACTGAGTTCCGAGTATGACGTAAATCAATCCTATGCCAAATCCAAACAACAGCACCATGGCATTGATGCTTTCCTGGATATCATCAAGCAGGCCAGAGAAATCGAGGTTGATGCTGGGATGTTCACGTTGTAATTGATCTTCCCAGACGTCCTTAATTTGCTTATTCACTTCGACCGTGTTGACTACATTTTTATCAATGTCAGCTTCTACCGTTATAGTACGACGAAAATCATAGTGCCGAATGCTGTTTTGACCAACGCCATATTCAGCATTTAACAAGGTAGATAACGCGACTGGTTGGCCGCTGGCAGACGGCAGGCTGACTTGTAATAACTCGTCGATGCTATTCAGTTTGTTTTGTTTGGCGAGCACCCGTACATTGAGCTCTTCACCACGGTCTCGCAGGCTGGTGACTATTTCACCATCGACTAAAAGCCTGAGCGTTCGCGCGATTAATGATGGGTTAATACCAGCGCGATGAGCTGCATCGGTATTGACCTGAAGGGTTAATGCGCGTTGGCCACTCGTGGCGTCGTCGCTGATATCTTTGACGCCGTCGATAGTGGCCAGTGTTCGTTTTAGGGCTTCTACCGCTGGGCGTATATCGTCGAAACTATTACCTCTGACTTTTACACTAATCGGCTTAGTGGTTGGCGGCCCACCCGCAAGGGTTAGGAAATAGATGCTATCGGGTCCAGCGGTGTTCACCACATCGGCACGCATTGACTCGACCATTTCCGCAACGCCTCGCATGTCACCTTTTTTGGGGTTTAAGGCGACGACTATCTGCCCAAAGTGATCACCAAAAAATGGTGCGGTTTCGGTGAAGACTAATCCGCTGTAGCTGATGAGTTGGCGTACTTCACCCGGCCGAATATGTGTCCGCACTTTGCTCTCAATCTCTTGCACCAGACTCAAAGTGTCTTTGAGGGGTGTTCCTACCGGCATTTGCACATTGACGTAATAAAGTCGAATTGGGTCGCTGGCAAAGAAATCCACTTTGATTTCTAGGCTGGCAACTGTATCCCCAAGCGCTTGTGGCAAATACTCAGCAATTGTTTTCGCCTTCAATGCGATCGACATTAACAAAACCACCACTATAAAAATCACGGATATCGTCAGGAACGGATGGCGTAATACATTAATGAGTCGTCGGGTATAGCTTCGGCGTAGCCATCGCAAGCAGCGCTGACGAACCGGATTGGCATGTTCGTCTATCCAGTCGCCAAAACTTAGGGGTAGTTTAAGCAACAACATGAGCAACTTGAACGGCAGTTTTATGACTGACCCTATGCTATTCACCGGCCCAATTTTGGTTTTCTTCGGTACGCCCCAATCCATCGTGTGCGATGGTAGCATCCAGTAGGCCTCGACTAAGCTCAGCGCCAAAGCAATCGTCACAACCAACGGAATGACGAACATGAATTTTCCGAGAATACCGGGCAACAACATCAAGGGTAAAAATGCAGCCATGGTCGTTAATACTGCTGTTGTCACCGGCTGGAATAGCTCCTTCACGGTTTCGACCGAGGCGACTACCGCTTCCGCACCACGCTGCATTCGAAACGAAATGCCTTCAGCAATGACCACCGCATCATCGACTAGCATGCCGAGGCTAATCACCACACCGAGCAATACCGAGACATTCAAGGTCTGATCGGCTGATTGTAAAAACCAGAAAGTACCCGCGAGAATGAAAGGAATGCCCGCACTGGTGAGCAGCGCCATGCGCGTACCGAGGAACAACCAGGTCACAACAAGGACTAGCAGCAAACCCAATAGCATATTGGTTTCCATGACATTCAGTGCGCTGCGAGTGATCTCGGTTTGATCGTCTATCAATACGATGTCGACGCCAGATATATCTGCATTGGTGTTTTGCTGCAGCAAATAAGCGTCAATCAATTTAACCAGCTCAAGGGTATTGGCTCCGGCTTTTTTGGTGATCGAAAACATGACCGCTGGCTGCCCGTTGTAACTCACCAATTGGCTTGCACGCTCACGACTTCGCACAACGTCAGCAATATCGCCTAGCTTTACTTCACCCAATAACGTTTCGCCCTGCGCTCGTATTACCGGCAAGCTCGCCAGATAGTCAGGGCTTGCTGACGAACCATCTAGCCTGACCAGCCAACGTTGTCCGCCAACTTCCACCGAGCCTGCCGATATGTCTTGGTAATAAACCGCGACCGTATCCGCGATATCGGCAGGGGTTATGCCAAGTTCTCGTAACCGATCAACCTCAAACGATACCTTCAATTCGGGGCCACGCAGCCCGGTTGGGCGCACGCCAGAAACACCTTTTATATTCTCCAAGCCAGTTTTTATTTGCTCTGCCTGACGCCTGAGGTTTTCGTCATCAGCCTGACCAACCACTGCTAAAATTGCGGTGGGAAATGCATTCGCCGTTGTGATTTCAGTAATGGTTGACGATAACGCCTGCGCTGGGATTTCATCTTCAACGGCCTGAATTTCGCGGCGTAAATCGGCGAGGCGCTTATCGAAGTTGCGTTCGTCAATCTCCTCGAAGCGCACTAAAATACGGGAGATCGATTCGCGACTCGTACTGCTGACAAACTTGATATCGGAGATATTTTTGATCGCATCTTCTAAGGGATCTGTGACTAGTTTTTCGACATCCTGTGCTGCGGCGCCTGGTAGGATAGTGGTGATATCAATCCAGTTGAAGTTGATCGTAGGGTCCTGCTCACGCGGCATCGAAAAATACGCCATGGTGCCGATGACCAGCACGAGCAAAAAGGTAAGGTTGGCGAGTACGCCATTTTCAATGAAGCGTTGATACATTTAGATTTTTAAGCTTAGAGTTTATTAAGGATATGTAACTTAACAGTCGTAACCTAATTGATCAGAAATTAGGCTTAGTTAACGAGTTTGATTTCATCACCTGATGATAACTGATGACGACCTTCGACAATGACTTCGGTATCAACGGGTAAATCTGTGGGGGCAGGACGCCCTTCCAGAGCTGATTCTAATTCTACGAATGTCGCTTTAGTTTCACCATTGCTCGCATCAACAATTAAAATACCCAGCACGTTTTCACGTCGAGTTAACAGGCTTGCTGGCAACATGGGCGACGAATACCATTCCAATCGGCCACTCGTGCCTGGTGCTAAATCTTGTTCTGTGGTTAATCGCATTTCTCGATTACCAGAAGTGGCATTGGTCACCAGTGATAAGTTACGGATGCTCGCCTTTAGCCGTTGTCCATTCGTGATAAAAATGAGCGACTTAGATTGCACGACTGATTCTGCCAAATCGACAGGGATTTGTGCCGAAAGCTCAACATTATCCAGCCCTACAATTTCTAATAGTGGTAACCCTGGTGTCGCCAACGCACCTTCACCAACGAGTCGATTGATGATTTCAGCACGGTATGGGGCACGGATCGAGCATCGCTGTATTGCCAGTTTGGCATCGGCGCCCGCAGCTAAACGCCCTTTCAGGTTCGCCCGCGCAATATCGACATCAGCGACGCGCTGGTCGAGGATATCGGCCGACATATTGCCCGCTTGTTGTAAAGTTTCGACGCGTTCTAATTGCTGCTGCGCCAAGCTCACTTGAGCTTCAAGTGACTGCGTTTGTGCTTCGGTACTGGCCAACGCATTCGCATAATTGCGGCAATCAAGTCTGACCAGCAAATCACCTGCATTAACGACATCACCGACCTGTACTTTAATTTGTGTGATACGCGCTGACAGCTCAGCACTGATTCTGCTTTGGTTCACTGCGATAGCGGTCGCAGGGGAGGCGAAGGCTTTTTCGATCAGAAGTTCGCCCAGTCGTTGGGTTTTAACCACACTGGGAGCCGCAATTACCTGACCGGCAAACGCGAGAAAACAAATATACTTTAGAAGGCGTAATGACATGCCGTTATTAAATTGAAATTGCATCAACAAGTCCAGACGTTTCGATTACAATAGCGTTTTATTTCTCCATCCATCTAACGAGCCCGATTTCAATGTCTAAACTATCTGATCTAATCAAGCCTGGCGTCGTCACCGGTGATGATGTACAAAATGTATTTGCCTTCGCCAAACAAAATAATTTTGCGATACCTGCTGTCAATGTCGTGGGTAGCGATTCGATCAATGCTGTGCTTGAAGCAGCAGCGAGGGTCAAAGCACCGGTTATCATTCAATTCTCCCAGGGCGGTGGTGCATTTTTTGCGGGTAAAGGGCTCAAAATGGAAGGCCATCAGGCCGCTATTCTCGGCACCATTGCTGGCGCACAGCACGTCCATTGCATGGCCGAAAGTTATGGTGTCCCCGTTATATTGCATACCGATCACGCAGCACGAAAATTACTACCCTGGATCGATGGCCTGCTCAATGCCTCTGAAAAGCATTTCAGTGAAACTGGCAAGCCCTTGTTCAGTTCACACATGATCGACTTGTCCGAAGAACCTATTGAAGACAATATTACGACGTGCAAAACCTATCTTGAGCGGATGTCAAAGATGGGTATGACGCTCGAAATCGAACTGGGCTGCACCGGTGGTGAAGAAGATGGCGTTGACAATAGCGACATGGATTCTTCATTATTGTATACCCAGCCGTCTGAAGTCGCTTACGCTTATGAAGAGCTAATGAAAGTGAGCTCGCGTTTTACCATTGCGGCTTCTTTTGGCAATGTTCATGGAGTTTATAAACCGGGTAACGTCAAACTGACTCCGGCAATCTTGCGTGATTCACAAGCTTTCGTATCAGAAAAATTTAATCTGCCTGCCAATAGTCTAAATTTTGTATTCCATGGCGGTTCAGGGTCCAGCGAAGCTGATATACGCGAATCTATCGGTTACGGCGTGATCAAAATGAATATCGATACCGATACACAATGGGCTGCTTGGTCAGGCGTTAAAGATTATTACGACACTAAGAAAGACTACTTACAAGGTCAGATTGGCAATCCAGACGGGGAGGAATCACCTAACAAGAAGCATTACGACCCTCGCGCCTGGTTACGTGAAGCGCAATCTTCGATGGTTAACCGCCTCGAAAAGGCCTTCTCTGACTTGAATGCGATAGACGTTCTTTAACCACAGCACTCAGTGGTTATTTGAACGGTTGAATAATCTTAGCTATAGGGGCAAATGGCAGTGGAAACATCACGTGTTTTGTTGGGTTTGGTATTTTTAGTCGTTGGTATTGCACTGTTTGCAGGTGCAATCGTCACACGGCTTCGAATGGAAAAAGAAGTCATAGGTCACAGAAGTGTTTTGCCTAATAGTCATTTCCCTTGTTGGAATTCGGACAATTTTTCTGACAAAGGCAACACCCTCAGAAAAGCATACAACGTTATTTACTTTGCGCTCATTGCCTATTCCATCGCTTTAATCATATTCATGAAGGCTGGTAATTAACGCAAACTAACGCAAAACCTGATAGATAAACTAATAGAAAAAAGCTAACGTCGTCTTAATGTCGAGCACTGACTTTTTTGTTTCTAGGCTTTCTTGATTCAGACCATGACATAGAACCCCTAGACGTTATCAAGGTATGGAATTTCGGCCATTCAGCTCAGTTCGGTAGCAAGAAGGTCGAATACCATGCGAACTCGCCTGCTGGTTTTTAATTCGCGGTGGGCAGTGAGCCACATAGGAAATATGATGGGTTCGAATTTTTCCAGAGCTAGTTGAACCAAAGGTTCAGCATCGCCGATGTCTGACGGCATGATACCGATCCCCAAACCTTGTTTGACTAGCTCCCAGTGCACAATATAGTTTTCAGAAATAAGCGGAAAGTTCTTTGGTGTCAAATCTAGCCCTAGCTCATTAAGCGCTTTGAGAAGCCCGCCGGTGCTATCGAAGCTTATAAAATCTGCTTGATTGAGATCCGCCTCATTGCTTGGTATGCCGATGCGCTTTAGGTAATCAGGGGTTGCATATAACCTAGCCGACATGTCTTTTATTTTTTTCGCAATGAGTTCTGGCTGAGTAGGTCGAAAGGCGCGAATCGCAATGTCCGCCTCGCGTCGCCCCAGATCACTAGGTGCGTTGCTTGCGACAATTTCAACATCGATGCCAGGTTCCATCTGACGCAGCTTTGCGATTATCGGCGGTAGACGGAATGTCGCATCAACCTCACTAGCAGAGATACAGATACTGCCCTCGATATCTTGCGACTGCCCTGACGCAGCCAAGGACATTCGATTCGCTGCATCGCCCATTGCACGTACCTGATCCAGCAGCTCCAGACCGCCCGAGGTAAGCAAAAGCCCAGTTCCAACACGGCTAAACAGTACGACACCTAGCTCCTGCTCCAGCGCTGCAACTTGACGACCGAGTGTTGGTTGAGTCATCCCCAAAGCTCGCGCAGCGGCTGATAACGACCCTTCTTCTGCTGTGACCAGAAATGCACGGGCGCGATTCCAGTCAAATTTCACTGATTTCCAATCCATACGATACTGCATACCTTTGATGCGAAATTTGAGTATTTCCATTCTAATTTACATGGCATACGATAGCTAGATCCGAGGCAACTAGTTTTCAAACACCATTATGACTATGAATGAAAAGATCCACCCAATCCAAAACACGGCAAAAATTGCAGGATGGCTCTATCTGCTTCTAGTTCCACTGGGTATCCTTGGAATTATCTATGTTCCTGCCACGTTGTTTGTAGCTGGCGATGTGTCGTCGACTATCAAAAATATTGTGGCGAATGAGATGCTATTCCGAGTTAGCATTTTGAGTGCTTTTCTGGTGCAACTGGTCAATGTTTTTGTGGTGTTGTTTTTATACAAACTACTCAAACCGGTTAACCAGAACCATGCTGCGTTAATGGCGCTATTTATTTTGCTTTCTGTCCCAATTACATTTATCAATGAGCTATTCCACATTGCTTTGCTGGTTTTACTGAACAACGCCGAGCCATCTGTCGAGCTAGTGTCGTTATTCCTTGAGTTACATGAACATGGAATTTTTGTTTCGCATATTTTTTGGGGTCTTTGGTTGTTTCCCATGGGCTATTTAGTCTTCAAATCAGGATTCCTGCCTAAGTTTCTGGGCGTTCTACTGATGATTGGCTGCGTGGGTTATTTGATCGATTCTGTTACCCACTTTCTGCTACCCGACTTTGGTGTGACCTTTAGTGAGTTTACTTTTATCGGAGAATTACTATTGCCACTTTGGCTTGTGATTAAGGGCGTAGATGTCGAAAACTGGGAGAACCTTGCACACTCGAACCGAAGTATCGAATACGCCAGTTAAAGCCTAAGGGTAACTCCTGAGTGGGTTACGCGGCTGGTCCAATCCATTTGAAAAAGATACCGGAGAATCGAGTGTGGCATACCTAATAATTGGGTTCTGCCCAGAAGCCGTCTTTTGAGTTTCAATTGACATCCCACCAAAATAGTCGACGTTGGTGACAAGCTTGTATAAAACTGACGCTTTCATTGAATCATTAATTGAAATAAATTGACAACCAGCCACCTCTAAAACTAACTTAAAGTCTTTCAGTCAATTTAGTCGGAGATAATATGTCTGAATATATGGCAACGGTTAGCTGGTCTCGCGGTGCAGACGAAGCTTATATCGATAACAAATACAGCCGTGGTCACGAATGGCATTTCGATGGTGGCGTCACCGTGCCAGCCTCATCCTCGACACATATTGTGCCGCTACCTTATTCAGTCGAGGCAAATGTAGACCCAGAAGAAGCTTTTATCGCTTCACTCTCCAGTTGTCATATGCTGTTCTTTTTATCGATTGCAGCTAAAAATAAGTATGTTATCGATGAGTATGTCGATGACGCAATTGGCCTAATGGAATTGAATGACACTGGAAAAATGTGGATGTCAAAAGTAACGCTCAGGCCTAAGATTTCATTCTCGGGTGACAAAAAACCAAGCCTAGCGAAGTTAACAAAAATGCACCATCAGTCACACGAGCAATGCTTTATTGCGAACTCCGTTAAGACTGAGGTGATAACTCAAGTGGTGTCTGAGGTTTTAGAGACTACTGACCCTTAAGGCGCAATATTTACCGTTCAATCTCAACAAGTCATCATACCTGCATGCACTGGGCGTAACCCATAACAAGACCTCTGCTGTGATAGAGAAATACCCAGGCGCCTTTTTGCCAACAGCGGTGCTGAGCAATAAATTAGTCAGATATTGCTCCGAGCCATCCAGCATCGATTCAGTGTGACTAATCGAGCCTGGCGATTGGGTAGGAATCTAGATGCACAACGTTTACTGATTATTTTCTAGCTCGACGCTCGGTTGAGTTGCAAAGGATAGCGGTACTCCATGGAATAATTCTTTACAAATTTTCACTCTCCTTGTCAGACTCCGAGCAATGAGTCGAGTAATTCTGGGACCTGCCTTAACTCTTCGGTACTTCCTTGCCAGGTAACATGACTCGCTTCGATCAGTAACACTCGATCGGCGGCATTAAGCGCACGCTCAGTGTTTTGTTCGACCAGTACAATCGCCACACTCTTTTGTTTCAAGTCATTAAGCACTTCGTAGCATTCGTCGACAACTTTGGGCATCAATCCCAGCGACATTTCATCAATCAGCAATACTTTGGGCTGGCTCATCAGTGCACGTCCAATGGCGAGCATTTGTTGTTCTCCACCAGAAAGCGAACCCGCCAGTTGTCGCTGCCGATCGCGCAAGCGTGGGAAGTAGTTGAAGGCCTGCTCGCAGCCCGAATGCAGCGTTTCCTTGTCAACAATTTGACCGCCAACAATGAGGTTTTCGAGCACGCTCAAGTCGGAGAATACGCGCCGACCTTCTGGCACAATAGAAATCCCTTTTTGTATTCGTTGCTCTGGTTTTAGTGTAGCCAGTTCGACACCATTGATGCGAATACTGCCACTGTATTGCTCGACTAGCCCAGACAGACACATCAGCGTCGATGATTTACCCGCACCATTAGCGCCGATAATCGACAATACTTCTCCACTTGATACTGACAAGCTAATGTCCCGTGCTGCGACAATATTTCCATAACCACAACTCAGTTCTGAAACTTCAAGCATGACTGACTCCAAGGTAAGCATTGCGCACGTTGGGATCAGACATTACTTCTTCTGCCTTGCCAAAAGCTAATGATTTTCCATTGTCCTGTACATAGAGCGTTGGGCAGATACGCATCACTTCACGCAGATTGTGTTCTATTAATAGAATAGTTTGACCGTCTGCGTTGAGCGTGGCGATCAGGTCAGCCAATGACGCTGCCTCTTTCTGACTTAATCCCGCTAGCGGTTCGTCAAGTAGCAGTAGTTTAGGATTAAGTGCCAATGCTCGCGCTACTTCCAGTCGCTTGAGATAACCCAGTGGTAATGTCGCGGGTAATTCGTCGACAACGTGACTAAGGCCAACACGCGTGAGTAATTCACGTGCTCGCTTACGTTCGCGGCTGATATCCGTCATCCACATCGACTTAAATGCATGGCGAGTTTTGTCACCACCACAGGCGAGGGCGACGTTGTCGAGTAAGCTCATTGCATGCAATGGTTGAACAATCTGCTGTGCTAGAGCCAGACCGGCACGAATACGCAGGTGTGTTGCTTTGTGAGTAATATCAATGCCTTCCAGAAATACGCTGCCATCTTGCGGCTGTACAATGCCAGTGATTACTCGCATCAGAGTGGTTTTACCCGCGCCGTTAGGGCCAATAAAACCGATTAGCTCACCTTCATTAATACGTAGGTCAACATTTTCGACAGCATATACACCGCCAAAGCGGACAGTCACACCACTCACATGTAGTATTTCAGTCATCGCTTATCTCCGTAGCGACGAGCTATCGAAGAAAACAACCGGGTACACAAACCTGCAATACCATCAGGCGAAAAACGCATTATCGAAAAAAGTAATGCGCTGTACAATAATAATTTATAGTCATCAATAAACTGTACTAGCAACGGCATTACACTGAGGAACGCTGCGGCAAATATCACACCCCACACCGAACCAATACCGCCGACGATAACCATTGCCAACACACTGATCGATTCGACAAAACCGAAACTGTCTGGCCCTATAAATCGGAAGTGATGCGCATAAAGAGCACCGGCGACTCCAGCAGTGCCAGTGCCAATAATGAATGCGATTAATTTGTAGCGTGAGACATCAATCCCAAGTACACGACTGACGTCTTCATTGTCGGCAATCGACTTATATACAAATCCCATCCAGGAGCGGCGGACATACAATGAGAATGCCGCGAATGTGATTGCGAGGGCCACGCAAATTAACATAAACCCGACTTTGCTAAAGCCACTGCTAGGAATACCAGCAATGCCAATTTCACCACCAAAAAAATCCTGCTGACGAATAATACCGACAAACAAAAAACCAACGCCCATCGTTGTAATAGCCAGAAAGTCGTGGCGCACTCGTAAACTAGTCAGGCCAATAATAGCACCCAACACAGCGGCGCAAAATGCGGCTGCAGGAATGGTCAATAAAAACGGTACAGAAGCTTTTGACAACATTGCCGAGGTGTAGGCACCAGCACCCAGAAAGGCTGCGTGCCCGAGACTGATCTGGCCACAAAAACCACTAATGAAATTTAGGCTTAGGGCAAATAGAACACTAATCGCCATGGTTGTCATCAGGGTGATTTCGTAGCTCACAGCTTACCTCCCATCAAACCTTGAGGGCGCACCATCAGCACCAGTATTAGAAAAGCAAAGGCAATTGCATCACGGTCGAGTAGATGGCCGATATAAATTGTGCCAAAGGATTCGAGTATGCCCAGCAATAGTGCCGCGATTAATGTGCCACGAATACTGCCTAATCCACCGAGTACAATAATCGCCAATGCTTTGTAAGAAGCCACGCTGCCCATCGTCGGCTCAACCAGATTATTTAGCAGGGCTACCAATACGCCAGCAGCAGCAGCAAAGGACGAGCCGATAAAGAAATTGAGGTAACGTACGTTTTGAATTTTGACTCCAAATGCTCGAGCGATATCGGGGTCTGTTACTGTCGCACGCCATGCAACACCAGTACGTGTCCGCATTGATAGCCAGGCCAGAGCGCTCAATAGCACGGTTGACAACCCCATGACTAATATTTCGGCATATTTCAAATAAAAACCAGAGAACAGTTCTATATTTCCCTGCATCGGCGGCGTTTGATACGATAATCCGTAAGGGCCAAAAGCAATGCGGAATATTTCTTCTGAAGCGATAAACAAAGCAATCGATGCGATCAGCGAAACATAGGGCGGTTGTGACAAAAGCGGTTCATATGCAAGCTTGTACATCAACATACCTGCGAAACCAACCACAAGCATTGCAACTACTATCGCGAGTGTAAAACTCCCCGTAGCATTAGTTACAATCACGCCGATATATCCACCAAGGGTGAATAATGCTGCATGTGCTACGTGTAAAATTCTCAACAGGCCGTATACAAGCGTCAAGCCGAGGGCGATTAGCGCGTATATACTGCCTTGCACAAGTCCCTGAATAAATAGTTCGAGATATAACATTCGATATATTCTTTATTTTTATTGTTCATAGAGTGCGCTCCCAATAGACTTGGGAGCGCTGTTGTATTGTGCTGTGATCTATTGGTTAGGTGGTGCTAACAACTTAGAATCACTTATGACCGAATGCTCGCGCCAACTGCCATCCTTCACTATTTGCACTTGCACGTTTTTGAGCACTTCACCTAATGCATTAAATGAAATGGTGCCTGTCGCTGCGACAACCGAGGTGTCCGCTATCGCATTGCGAAGAGCAGCTTTATCAGTTGCACCAGCCTTGCGCATGGCAGCGACGATGACTTTCACGGCAGTATGTGCAGAGGCCGCAACCATGTCAGCCTTATTACCAGATTTGCTTTCAAACTCACGAATGAAATCTTTGGTTTCACTCGACTCTGAGTCTCTATTAAGCGATGTAGTAATGATTGTGCCTTCGGCAGCGGCACCGGCGATATCAATAAATTTCTGCGAGTCATAACCCTCCTGACCGATAATCGGCACAGTAATTCCAGCGGCGCGCAGTTGGCTTACCAATGGTCCAGCTGTGAAGAAATAACCCGAGGCATAAATGGCGTCCGGCTTATCACTTTTCACTTTTGAGACTATCGGACCAAACTGGCGATCTTTGATCCCATATTCGTATTCAGAAACGATGGTAATACCGTAATCACTGGCAGATTGTTTCAATCCTGCCGCTAGTGATTTACCAAAATCATTCTTCAAGGTGATGACCGCTACTCTTTTGGCGCCAAGCGTTTCACCAATCAATTTGGCACCAGCACGTCCCTGTACTTCGCCAACAAAAGAAGTTCGGAAAACGTAGTTTCCTGCTCGGGTAATATCAGGATGCACCGCATAAGCGGCAATGTAGGGTACGCCCGCTTCCTGAAAAATTCCCGCGGCTGCACGGGTTGAGCCAGAATAGCTGCCAGAAATAGCCGCAACAACCTCGTCTTTTTCAATTAGTTTTTGCGCAATCGGAACTGCTTCTTTGGGAGATGCCTGGTCGTCATAAACAACCAACACGATGCTGTCTCCATTAATGCCTCCCGCAGCATTTGCTTGCTCGACAGCGAGCTCTGCACCATTAAGCGCCGACTTTCCATCCGCAGCGGCAAACCCAGTCAGTGGTACGTTAAAACCGATTTTGATTGAACTAGCGTGACCAATGGCGATAGTAAAAAATGCCCCCATGACGATCGCCGATATTTTTTTTGCATGTTTCATTGAATCTCTCCTCTGTTCACTATTGGTCGTTGGAATGATTTCCAACGGTGTATTCATAACTAGCCCTGCATACAAATCTAGCAAGCCCATTGAATTTTATAAATCAATCCTACCGACGTTCTAAGTACCAATTGAAATGCCTTCTTAAACATGTGTTTGAATGCTAAGACTTGACCGACACAAGTACTCTCCTCTAGGTTAATTCTGTATTCATGACTTTTTTATTGATAGCTTCTGGTGAAACCGTTATCACCAAGTTTTGCCCTCCAATCCAGCCGATGCCGAATCGGAGGCACCCGGTATTTTCATCTCAAATACTTCCGTGATCGATGTGTAATCGTAATAACCCAAACGCGCCAGCGGACGGATTTTGACAATATCCAGTTTGCCCTCCGGCGTGACTACCGCATCGTCAACATGAATACGGACGACTTCACCAAAAACAACGTCAACCCATCCAGCTGCAGAGTTACCGCTTAGCCGGTGGGTCGACAGGTAACGACATTCAAAATGACAGGGGCTTTCTGCAACTCTGGGTCCGGGTGCATCAACCGAGGCCGCTTGGGACACCCCCGCTTTTTCAAATTCGTCAACATCAGATGGGAACTCGACCGCAGAGATATTGACCGCCTCACGCAAGTCATACGTCGCCATGTTCCAGACAAACCAGCCAGTTTCTTCGGCATTGATGACCGTGTCTTTGCGGCGCCCATCGCTCAATTGATTGGCAGCAAACATCACCATTGGTGGGTCGAAGGTCAGATTTTGCCATTGACTGTAAGGCGCGAGGTTGACCACGCCTTGTTTTGAAATTGTTGACAGCCAGCCAATGGGCCTTGGCACTGTGCAGCTCTTGAAAGGAGAATAGGGCAGCGGACAGGCTTCTTTTCCTGGCATATAGTTCATCGTGGCTATTACTCGTTTAGAATGCTGGGGAGATTCAAGCCATGCTCGCGCGCGCAGTCTTTTGCTGACTCATAGCCAGCATCGGCGTGGCGCATTACGCCGCTTGCCGGATCATTCCACAATACTCGTTTAATGCGTTCTGCAGCGGCATCGGTGCCATCACAACAAATCACCATGCCCGAGTGTTGAGAGTAGCCCATACCCACACCACCACCGTGATGAAACGATACCCAGGTTGCGCCACCTGATGTGTTTAGCAATAAGTTAAGCAATGGCCAATCGGATACGGCGTCCGAGCCATCAAGCATTGATTCGGTTTCACGATTGGGACTGGCAACCGAGCCAGAATCTAGATGGTCGCGTCCAATCACTACGGGTGCTTTTAATTCACCTGATTTCACCATTTCATTAAAGGCTAACCCTAAGCGGTCTCTGTCTCCTAAACCCACCCAACAGATTCTTGATGGCAAACCCTGAAAGCTAAT
Organism: Polaribacter sp.; assembly: GCA_047615545.1. Taxonomy (GTDB): domain Bacteria; phylum Pseudomonadota; class Gammaproteobacteria. The sequence goes on along the minus strand of JBLHID010000019.1, from coordinate 7,242 downwards.
TTTTTCTTGTGCCATGTCGAGCCAATTGTGCAGGTGAGCATCGTCAGGGATGAGTTCTTTAACCTTCGCATCAGTTTTATAAATATCTTCTGGATCGCCTGATAGCGCGACCCATCTGAATGGTCCGACTCCTTTGCAAAATAAGGGTCGGATATACGCAGGTACAAACCCTGGAAAATCAAACGCGTCTTTAACGCCTAGATTAAGGGCTTCCTGACGGATATTATTTCCATAGTCAACTGTCGGTATGCCTTGATGATGAAATTCAAGCATTGCTTTTACATGCAAGGCCATTGATTTTTTGGCTTCTCTGGCGACTAATTCAGGGTCGCTGATTCTAGCTTGATCCCATTGCTTCATACTCCAACCGATTGGTAGGTAGCCATTCACTGGATCGTGTGCTGAGGTTTGATCAGTAACGAGATCTGGTTTAATGCCACGTTTGAGTAGTTCAGGTAAAACTTCGGCACCATTGCCAACCAGCCCGACTGACAAGGCCTCACCTTTGGCGCAGGCTTCGTCGATCATTTGTAATGCCTGATCCAGATTGTTAGCTTTTTTGTCAAGGTATCGGGTTCGTAACCTGAAATCGAGTCTGGTTTCGTCACACTCGATACATAAAATGCAGTAACCCGCCATTGTTGCAGCTAGTGGTTGGGCGCCGCCCATGCCACCGAGGCCGGAGGTTAATATCCATTTCCCTTTGGTGTTGCCTTCAAAGTGTTGTCGACCAGCTTCTACGAAGGTTTCATAGGTACCTTGAACAATGCCCTGGCTGCCAATATATATCCAAGACCCCGCTGTCATTTGGCCGTACATCATCAAACCCTTCCGGTCGAGTTCGTTGAAGTGCTCCCAGTTTGACCAAGCGGGCACTAAGTTTGAATTTGCTATAAGTACTCGTGGTGCGTCGACATGAGTTTTGAATACGCCAACAGGTTTACCCGATTGAATCAGCAAACTTTCGTTGTCTTCAAGTTGTTTTAGACATTCAAGAATTTTATCGTAGCAAGCCCAGTTTCGCGCCGCGCGACCTATGCCTCCATATACAATGAGTTCATCTGGCTTCTCAGCGACTTCTGCATCAAGATTGTTTTGGATCATCCGATACGCTGCTTCAGTAAGCCAGCTTTTGCAGTTCAGTTCTGATCCACGTGGGGCGCGAATATTGCGTGTTTTATCGATACGATTATCAATAGCAGTTTCTGTAGGGTCTAGCGACATTTTACTCTCCGTTTAACGCTTTTTAGATGTGCGTTTGTTGTATTCACTGGTGGCATAACGGGCACCAAGATCATATCGACTGCCGGGATAGGTCAGCGTTACCCGTGTTACTACCTGGCTATTTTTCCAGGTGCGTCGATTAAGCTGTAAACAAGGATCACCTGCCTCTATTTTCAGCCTGTTTTGTGTTTCTCCATCGGCGATGACAGCGCTGACAATATGTTCCATTTCGTCTGGCTGAAACTGGCTAAGCAAATAGGCCGTTGAGGTTGTTTTATTAAAGTCCTGAAGCAAAAAATCGGGTATTAGTGCTGGATTGACATAACGTGATTCTAGCTGAATCGGGATGTCGTTTTGATAGTGCACCGCATTCAAGTAATACAATTCAGTATTGACAGGAACATCCATGTCCCTGGCTACTTCGGAACTCGCTAGGCGCTTTTCCAAAACCTTAATTTTCGAACTATGCTGCTTGCCACTGCCTGTCACTTCGAGCGCAATATCTTCTAACTCGATCAAGCTCGCGTGGCGAGGCTTCTCTGCGACGAATGTCCCTAAGCCGTGGACACGATTGATGAGGCCTTGTTGAGTCAATTCACGTAAGGCTCGATTCACCGTCATTCGACTAACGCCGAGTGCAGCCACTAAGTCATTTTCGGATGGTAGTTTCTGTCCCGCCAGCCACTCGCCAGCGGATATTTTCTGTTCAATATTATTTTTGATTTGTTGATAGATCGGCTCTGGTGCCAACTTGTCTATCTTCTCTATAGCTTGAGTGATACTGGGCTTGTTAGCTGTCATCATGTGTCGCCAGTGGTTTGCGCCAAACCCCTGCTCTCATGATGGCAGCGCAGGGATTGAGTCCAATTTGGTAACTTAGCATCGCGGGTTTATCGATATCCCAAAGCACTAGGTCTGCCTGTTTACCAACACTTAACGAACCTACTTCGTGGTCGAGTCCGAGTGCTTTGGCGGCATTAATCGTCACGCCTCTCAATGCTTCGGCGGGTGTTAGCCGAAACAGAGTGCAGGCCATGTTCATGATGAGCAGTAACGAATGCACCGGCGAGCTGCCAGGGTTGGCGTCAGTCGCGATGGCCATCGACACACCCTGTGTACGCAATGCCACTATGGGTGGTAGTTTGGTTTCGCGTAACACATAGAAGGCACCAGGCAACAGTACTGCAACCGTATTGTTCACGGCTAGCGTGGTGACGTCTTGTTCTGCTAGATATTCGATATGATCGACCGACAGAGCTTGGCGTTTTGCTGTCATCACTGCGCCACCCATATCAGACAATTGCTCTACATGTGCCTTGACTGGCAAGCCAAGTGCTGCAGCACAATCAAACACGCGTTCTGCCTGCGCTACTGTAAAAGCGATATTCTCGATGAACACGTCAACCGCATCAACCAGCCCAGCCGCGTGGGCTTCGGGTAACATTTGGTTACAAACCAGATCGATGTAGTCATCACTGCAATTCGCATATTCCACTGGTAAGGCATGTGCGCCTAGAAAGGTTTTTTGTATGCGAACAGAGCAATCTGTTTCAAGCTGTTTGGCAACTCGCAGCATCTTTATTTCGGTCTCGCTATCGAGGCCATATCCCGATTTAATTTCGAGCGTGGTGACACCTTCGTTTAGTAGCGGTGTCAGGCGCTTTTTTGCACTGGATAACAAGGCATTCTCACTAGCTTCGCGAGTGGCTTTGACGGTGGACTTTATACCACCACCGGCTTTGGCAATTGCCTCATAACTGGCACCTTCTAAACGAAGCTCAAACTCATCGGCACGATCTCCGCCGTAGACTAGGTGGCTGTGGCAATCGATCAAGCCAGGCGTCAATAATCGACCGCTACAATCGATAATCTCTGGGTTCAATTCAATCCCGCTCTGCCTGTCGGACATTAACCCAATCCAGATAATTCGGTCGGCTTCGACCAGCAACGCATGATCGTCGACAAGACCATAACCATCGTCACCGGCCATAGTGGCTAGTCGAACGTTGGTAAACAGGGTTTGATGCTTTTGCATGTTGGCTTTAATTGGCGCTCTATACTTGTATATACATGTATGCTAACTTGTTTACTCTGGGTGCACAAGCTCTTGCTTCATCAGCTATGAGTTCACAAGGTCAGTATGACTAACCATTAAACCAACAGGAAAATTAGAGACAATGGCTCAAATAATATGGGCAAAATCAGCGCTATTAGCCGATGGCTGGGCTGATTCAGTAGAAATTACTGTAGATAACAATGGCGATATAAGCCAGATTTCAATCGATGCCGCCTATCAACAAGGTGAACGCCACAATGTATTGATACCAGGTATTCCCAATGTCCATTCACATGCGCATCAGCGCGCTATGTCTGGTCTAGGCGAACGCGCGGGCCAAGCTGCATCCGATGGCACAAAGGATAGCTTCTGGACCTGGCGCAAGATCATGTACCACTACTTGGAACGCATCCAGCCCGAGCATCTGTTTCATATCAGTTCTCAGTTGTATCTCGAAATGTTGAAGGCTGGTTATACCTGCGTCGGCGAGTTTCAGTATCTGCACCACAATATTGATGGCAGTGCCTACCAAAATCCTGCGGAAATGAGTTTGCAATGTATGCACGCGGCAGAAGCGGTTGGTCTCGGGTTTACAGCGTTGCCAGTTTTGTATCGATACGGTGGATTCGGCAGCGCCAACTCTCTAGACGGTCAAAAGCGCTTTATCAATGATGCCGACGGCTTTTGCAGTATTGTCGAGGCATTACAAATAGAGTCTCGAAACAATGCTGATACATCCGTCGGTATCGCGCCGCATTCGTTACGCGCTATCGATCAACCATTACTCAAGTCGGTCATCGATTCTATCGGTAAGGACCATCTTGCCGCGATTCATATTCACATCGCTGAACAAACCAAAGAAGTCGACGACTGCCTTGCTTGGTCTAAGCAACGGCCCGTTGAATGGTTATTCAATCACTTTGAGGTTGACCAACAGTGGTGCCTAATTCACGCAACACACATGACTGACGATGAGACCGTCAAAATGGCTGCTAGCCGCTGTGTGGCCGGGTTATGCCCAACGACCGAGGCTAACTTGGGGGATGGATTTTTTAATGCTGAGCAATACATGCAAGCTAACGGGAACTGGGCCATTGGATCGGACAGTCATATTTCTATTGATCCTGTCGAGGAATTGCGTTGGCTTGAATATGGTCAACGCTTGGTGACTCGGGGTAGAAACGTACTAACTTCGGCGAAAAATACCAATACAGGTCGCAACCTGATCGATGGTGCGCTAGCTGGCGGTGCAATGGCTTGTGGTCGGAAAATTGGCCGTATCGAAGTTGGTTATCGAGCTGACCTTGTGGTTGTTAACGATGCTCACCCCAGATTGTATGGCCGTACTGAGGATAACCTGCTCGATAGCTGGATATTTTCCGGTAATGAAAATATGGTTGACAGCGTCTATGTCGGGGGCACAAAGGTCATCGAGAATGCCGTTCATGTGAATGAACAGCAAATTGCCAGCAACTACCGCGAAACCCTCGATCAACTAGCAAATTAACTAGCAGACTAGCAATATGAGCAACACTCTAATTTTAAAACCCGGCAAGGCGACACTCGACGATTTGTGTTCAATTTATCGGCAAGACTTAACGAGTCCATTAGCAATTAAAATGGATGAAACCTGCAAAACGCGTGTAGACGCTGCGGCTTTAATTGTCAAAAAAGCGGCTGCTGGCGATGTCGCTGTGTATGGCATCAATACTGGCTTTGGCAAGCTAGCCAGCACGCGAATCCCACCCGAGCAAACGGCGCAGTTGCAACGCAATTTAATCCTGTCACATTGCTGTGGCGTAGGAACTGAATTGCCCGGCAATGTCGTGCGACTCATCATGTCGCTGAAGATATTGTCATTGGGACGCGGTGCCTCGGGTGTGCGCTGGTTGATCATCAAGCAAATTGAAGCCTTCCTCCAAAACGATATTTTGCCGGTCATCCCTGGGCAAGGGTCGGTTGGTGCATCGGGTGATTTAGCACCCTTGGCGCATATGACCGCAGCGATTATCGGCGAAGGTTCGGTCAATTATCAGGGCAGTACCATGCCTGCCTCACAAGCCATGAAGTTAGCTGGCCTGACGCCTGTTGAGCTCGGCGCAAAAGAAGGTTTGGGATTGATCAACGGTACGCAGGTTTCCACCGCTTTGGCTCTGGGCGCATTGTTTGATAGCTGGGTTTTGGCACAATCTGCGCTTATTTCGGGCGCAATCGCTACCGATGCACTGATGGATTCAACCGCGCCCTTTCGGCCAGAAATTCATGCCTTGCGTGGTTTGAAGGGCCAGATTGACGCAGCGCAGTCGTTGCGCTCTTTGCTTGAAGGGTCGGTCATCAGAGACTCCCACTGGGATGACGACGAACGAGTTCAAGACCCTTATAGCATTCGATGTCAGCCTCAGGTAATGGGCGCTTGCCTCGACTTATTGCGCCAGGTAGCTGGCACACTTGAAATAGAAGCCAATGCAGTTACCGATAACCCTATCGTCGTCATTGAGGACGGCTCTATATTGTCTGGCGGAAATTTTCATGCCGAACCTGTCGCTTTTGCCGCCGATATAATCGCGCTTGCAATTGCCGAGATAGGTTCGATCACCGAGCGTAGGATTGCGATCATGGTGGATCCTGTTCAGAGTTTTGGGTTACCCGCATTTCTCACGCCAAGACCCGGCCTGAATTCGGGCTTCATGATTGCAGAAGTGACCTCTGCGGCACTCATGTCAGAGAACAAACAAAAAGCGACGCCCTGCTCGATCGACTCGACTCCCACCAGTGCTAATCAGGAAGATCATGTGTCTATGGCTTGCCACGGCGCTCGCCGGCTTTACGATATGAACGAAAATTTAGCCCATATCATCGCCATCGAATTGTTATGCGGGGCTCAAGGAGTCGAATTTCGAGCACCCATTAAAACCAGCGATTGCTTGATGAATGTCATAGCAGCGGTACGATGCCAGGTAGCACGGCTCGACGACGACCGATACATGGCAGATGACATTGCTGCCGCCAAGACGATGGTTGTTGATCGGTCTATCATTGCTGCTTTATCTGACAGCACGTTTCTGCCGAGGTTGGATAGCTAGTGAAGAGGACAAAATATAACTTATGAAAGTAGGATTGACTATAGGTGATAGCCCGCTCGTACTCGCTCAACCGCATGGCGGCACGGAAATTCCTAACGCCATTTTTTCTCGCCTCAACGCCACCGGGCAGGCAAAGCAAGATACCGATTGGCACATCACTCGTTTATACGATGGACTGATTGAACAAGCGACTGTGGTTAGAACCCCGATACATCGTTATGTCATCGATGCTAACCGCGATCCATCGGGACAATCGCTTTACCCAGGGCAATATACGACGGGTTTGTGTCCAACAACCACCTTCGACGATCTGCCACTCTATATCGACGGCCAGACACCATCGCTAGATGAAATTGCAGATCGCCAACGGCAATATCATCAGCCCTATCACGACGCCGTACGCGAGCAACTTGAACGAGTCCACCAGCGACACGGATACGCTGTGTTATACGACTGTCATTCGATCCGATCTGTCGTGCCCAGTCTATTTGACGGCAAGCTGCCAGATCTAAATATTGGCACTAACGACGGGGCCACTTGCAGCCAACAAGTTACTCTAGCGGTCGAAACCGCCTGTGCGGCTTCGACGCAATATAGCCACATCGCCAATGGTCGTTTCAAGGGTGGGTGGACGACTCGACATTACGGCAAACCGGACTCGGGTTACCACGCCATACAAATGGAGTTGTCGCAGTGTAACTACATGCAAGAAACTCCGCCCTGGCACTATGACACGACCAAAGCGCAGAATTTACGCGTCCTCTTGAAGGACATATTAGAAAACTGCCTAGCAACCTGAAACAATTCTATATTAAGGGTTCAGCATCATACCCGCTGCTGGCTATGCTCAATTTGGCACTAATCCATTAACCTTAATGC
>JBLHID010000018.1:0-27711 GCA_047615545.1 Polaribacter sp. | reverse complement strand
ATGAGGCTGAATTCAATGCTCGTAGTATCGACACACTGGATATGAGTGATAATCAGTATGGTACAGGCCGAGATTTGTTTGGTGTGTTCCGCGCAAATGTTGGTAGCGCCGAAACAGGTGCCATATCCTGCATGACGTCTTTTCCGAATAACGTCGATCAGCCCACAGGGGAGATTTAGGCCATGACACTTGAACAGATAATGCGAGCCGGGCCGGTTATACCTGTCTTAAAAGTTGATGATGTGAATATTGCAGTGCCGTTGGCTGAGGCCCTAGTGGCTGGCGGTTTACCGGTACTGGAAGTCACTTTACGCACAGAAAATGCGCTCGAAGTGATTGCTGCTATGAGTGAAGTTAAAGGTGCCATCGTTGGAGTAGGGACGATAACCAGTCCGAATCAATTTGCTTTGGCCAAACAAGCAGGTTCACAGTTTGCTGTAACACCTGGACTATCCCCAGCGTTGATAGAAGCTGCGCCACATGCGGGTATGCCTGTATTGCCAGGTATAATGACACCCTCAGAATTGATCACAGCAGTAGAAGCCGGTTTTGACTTGCTGAAATTGTTTCCTGCACAGGTTGCCGGTGGTGTCGCGATGCTCAAATCATTAGCAGGGCCATTCGCCGATGTTGGGTTTTGTCCTACTGGCGGGGTTTCAGTTTCCAATATGACTGAATTTCTGCTGCAGCCGAATGTGCTTTGTGTGGGTGGATCGTGGTTGGCTCCAGCCGAATTGCTGGAAGCAGGTAATTGGGATGGAGTAACAAAGCTTGCTCGACAAGCCGTTGAAGTATCGATCAAAAGCGGTTGGCGGGGTTAAAGTAGCGATGGGTATTACAGAAGTCCGCACATCGAATCAATCTGAGCTAACAGCTAAACTAGCAGATGAAATAGAATACAGACTACGCGAGGCTGTGGCTGAACGCGGATATGCCAGTATGGTGGTATCGGGTGGGAATACGCCTCGACCATTATTTGAAATACTCAGCCGTCGTCGCCTACCGTGGAAACAGATCACCGTTACGCTGGCGGATGAACGCTGGGTTGAACCGTTGTCGGTAGATAGTAACGAATTCATGCTTCGCGAAACTCTATTATGCAACGAAGCTGCTGAAGCTCAATTCATTCCACTTAAAAACTTGTCTAATACGGCAGTTGAAGGGCAAGCTGAATGTCAGGCCGCACTCACTCGTATGATCCGGCCATTCGATTTAGTCATTCTTGGTATGGGTGATGATGGGCATACTGCCTCCCTGTTTCCTAAAGTATCCGGTGCTGCTTTGGATACTAATAAACCTGATTTGTGTGCTTCCATTCAGCCTGAAAGTGCACCATATGAACGCATGTCGCTGAGTGCCTCAGCTATTCTTGCCAGTCAAAAAATATTGTTACATATCGTGGGTGATAATAAATGGCGGGTTTACCAGGCTGCTATCTCACCCGGAAATATTGATGACATGCCAGTGCGACTAGTACTGCATCAACACAACATTCCAGTTGAAGTCTATTGGAGTCCTTAATCAGAGTTTTCTTAACTATGGTTTGCTTAACCTCGAGCATCGCTAGTCGTCGAAATGACGCATAAAAAGACTTGATTAGCACTAATGTTCAGCCAGACTCATGTGGTGAGCTAGTGGCCTAGCAAAGTACCTTTTAATCTAAATTAGAGGGGTAAGTAAAGAAGGCAATGAATTCAATACAGTGCCAGACGACAGCCATGAGTTTAAATGAGGTATTGTGATCGATGATGAATGTCGTGGCGCAGAGCAGAGCATAAAGGTAAAGCCGGTCGCGGGTCCGAGAATAAAGTTCCGTTTGTCGCTTCGGTTAAACTGAATGAATTTGGTCATTCAAAAATCGTTCGATTTGATCGCGTAACTGGATTTACGCAGACTGAAATATAGCGATGGACAAAAAATACGTTCGATCCAAAAGCCCTGTTGTCAGTGATGGACTTTATTGTTTTACGTCTGTCGCCTAACCTAATAAACCCCGCGAAAAAACCAAAAACAGGCAATCAGCATGGCCGAATCATCGGTTATTGGATAGCTACGTTTAGACCTTGGGCAAAGTCCAATGAATAACTAAGGAACTCCGGTTCCGTATAGGTCCCGCACCTTTTGGTAGAGATTAGTGTTGAATTTATTGAAGTAAGCCGAGTGTTTTCGGATAAGTTGGGAGTTTCTAAGTGTGGGTGTCCTTGTTATGTTGCTTGTTCTTTTTATGTGGTTACTGCACAACCCTGTTTTTTAGCACGCGTTTAGTTGACGCTGGATTACTTTTTAATGCCGCAATAGGTCTTATCGGCCGACTAACAAAATTACCACCACAATTAGGACATTGTTTGTTCAAAACATCTTCAACACAACTGGTGCAAAAGGTGCATTCAAATGTACAGATATGTGCCTCTGTTGATTCTGGCGGTAAATCCTTATCACAACACTCACAATTTGGTCTCAGCTCTAACATTCAAAACTCCAGTCTAGAGAAACACATAACACCGGTAGCAGTGGCCGCGGCTTTTTGCGCTCCATTGCCTACACTACTTACAATTACGCTCCCATTAGTAGAAGTGCTATGAATAGTAACAATACCACCATCATCACAGGCTGTGATATTTTTGAAAAATACTTCAAAGCCTGCGGACTTCCCATGGACCCAACCGCGCTATAGGCTTCTTCGGCCTGCATAAAAGTCTCCTGTTCTACTTTAAACGGCAAACCATTAATGATAGATTCCCTCAATACTTCCAATTCATCAATATCTATAAAATTCAAATAAGGCTCTTCTTCGCTATAAGACATAATAATGGAATAAATTACATCAGTATGTGAGTCAGGCGTCTTTAAGCATTCTCCACACTCATTGAAAGCTTTTGATTTATTTTTCCCACAATAGATGCATACACTGATCATTGTCTATGTAAATGGCCTTGTAATGTAACGCCCAGCTGTGCTGAGAGCGAAGCGATTCGATACGAGCGGTTTGTTATAACTGGTTGATTGATGTTGGTACTGAACTTAGGAACAGGGAATTTTATTTTATTTTGACTGGATAGTATCGCGCTGGCATTGCTTGTCGAAAGCACTGATGATTTTTGATTTAGTTTTCCCATTTCCAAGCTCTCTGTTTGCTAAATGCCTTTTAATTTTTCGAAGCTGTTAAAGAATAACACCTTCACTATTTAATTTAAAACTTTTGTCACTATGCCCCAATCCTTTGAAGGGATAAAACCCAGCTGAGTGGAGAGCGAAGCGATTCCATACGAGCTGTTTGTTAGAAGCGCTCATTTCCCGCGCACCATTGTAATTAATTTAGCTACATCAGATAAGGATACTTTTTATTCGTACAGAGAGTTGAACCAAGAACAGCTAGCATGAACGATGCCACCCAGAAATAGTGAGTATTTGGTTTTTCTTCCCAGCTAAGCGCTAAAGCGAAAACAGTGCCAATTGTGAAAGTAGGTGATTTTTGAGAATCACGGCTGCCTCCAGACTGACAGATTGCCGTCCTCCGTGACGCCCGAGTTATTTTTCTTGTTATTGTTGACTGTTGATAATGACGCTTTCATATTATATCCGTTGAAGGCTTGCTATGAACTGCAAGGGCAGCCACCTTAAATAGGTTAAGTCAAGATTTCACCCATCGTCCAACATTTGTTAACTCAACACTTATTGTGGTACTTTATGACCGCTATATACCAGAGAAACGAAGACCAATGCTCACACTCAAATTGAGTATAGCCATCCTCTTTTTATTACTAATGCCACTCAGAACAGAGGGACGTAATGCTGAGGCCATCTGGGACAGTCGATGTGAAGAGTGCCATGGAGATAACACCAAGTTTGCGCGTAAGTATCTCTGGAATATAGGCGGGAAATTACAGGCTCAGCACCACGTGGACAATTTAAGCCTGTTCATGCGCCAGCATTATATCCCTAATCATGAGATCGAAACGATTCGTGAAATGCTGTTAGAACAGGCCAATTCCTCATTGCGGTTTAAAGATGAATGCAGTATTTGCCATGGCGAAGTTACCAAGTTTGTAGAAAAATCAATCTGGGTTAGAGGCAATGAAGTTACGGGGCGGGAAAGCGGCAAGGATGTGAGAGAGTTTTTGCTAGGCCACCAGAAACTACAGCCCAAAGACGTCAGCTTTTTTCTGAGATTGTTTGCTCGTATTGCGGGTAAGCCTTTTCATGATGAAGAACCCCTGCTGCAGGCAATAACACGGTGATAAGAAGGGGTTAGACTATTGCCCATTTTTATCAGTGTATTGGAAATAGTGCTCCCGTAAACCATGAGTTGAATCTACTTCGGTCGTCTAATGCACTGAATCTCACGCATTTTTCCGCCATCTAAAGCGCTCGGCTTTGGCTTCCTGCATGCCGTACCATCGCTGGCGAGTGAATCATTGTGTAAATCAAAAGTGTGGGTGTCCATGTTATTACATGTTATTTATTGATCGGCAACAATGGCTCCGACAAAGCCAGCAGTTTGAAAAGCTCTACGCCTCACAATTCGCCAAAAAAAGACGAACCCTGAAAAAGACCGCCTGACTCGCAATAACAAACTCATAATTAAGAAGGCATTGAGCGTCTACGGGCAGCTATACCTAGAAAACGGCTTTTTAGGCTAAATTCCATTTTTAATCGCAAATTGTTATTTTGTTTCTGGAACCGCCGGTTTTTTCCGTTTGTAGATTAGGTTGTTGTTAAGAGTGCCTGTCCTTTTTGGTTTTTTATCTGCGTTGCCTATGTGCGATCTTCCACTCGCTGGCTGATACCCCATATTTATTTTTAAAGGCTTTTGAGAACGCACTTAAGTCCTGAAAACAAAGATACTGGGCAATATATGTAAGCGGGTTATCACTATTTATCAGTAGATTTTCCGCTATCTCGTAGCGAACCTCGTTAAGTACTTCGCTATAGCTGGTTCCCACTTCCTTGAGTTTTCGTTGAATGGTTCGTGTCTTGTAAGGCAGACGGAGGGCCAATGCTCCAATGTCAGATCTTCCCAGCGCAAGATTTTTTTGAATCGCCAATTTGACAGTTGCCTGAAAGCCAAGTTTATCATCTAGGTGCAAACTTGTGAGGTATTCCGACATCAGCTCACGAGCATTATCGTCCCGAGCAGGGAGCTTGTGGTCAAGAAACTGGCTGGGAAAAAATATCGCATCCTGCTCTGCGTTAAATTGAATCGGGCATCCAAAGTGCTTCTTCAAAGACGCTTCATAGCCGCTATCTTTGAATGCAAATGTGACGCTTGAAGGCTGCCATTTGTTATCGGTCACGATCTTTAGCATTCCGTGAAGTGACGCAAAAAACAGAATGCTTCCCTGAGGGTAGCGAGTGCTTTCCTGTGTATCCAGAGAGCGCGTAAAGCTTGTCACATTGGACCAATTTTCTATGGAATACTGCATCCCAATAGCCCGCGCTCGCACATGATTCCTTACACCCTCAATCGTCTGCTTAAAGGTTTTCGCCGCGCGGCCATAGAGAATGGTTTCACGGTTATAACCGATTTCCTTGCGTTTCTGAGTAAGAAGTAGGGCAAAATCAGGGCGGTCCAGCTGTCGGGCAGCGACCTCTAAAAGGTAGGCACAATAACTGTAGGGTACAAGCTCTGTCGTACCATAGAGTATACTCCCTGGGCACCCAGTTTCTGCGAGTAACTGACTGGCATTACCGCCTAGCTCCTCATAGAGTTCGGCTGTACCTGCCAAATATGTTCCCAACACACTTGCACTCAAAACGGTCTCCTGCATTTAGACGCGATGAAGTCTATTTTGCGCCACTTAGTGACGTAATTTAACTAATCTTTGGCGCACAATAACAAATCGATCCTCGGTTCTCAAGCTACTCTAAATCCTAGTATGAGCATGTTACATAATTAAAATGTTATGCACTCACTGCGGCACCATTAGATCAATCCTGTAACGCGAGATAATACGAATGTCCAAATTGCTTGACGGTATAAAAGTAGTCGACCTGACCCATGTGTTAGCAGGACCCTATTGTGCCTATCAACTGGATTTACTCGGTGCAGACATTACTCGTATGGAAAATCCGGCTTCACTGACCAACACGAACTTCACCGATTTACCAGAAGAATCTGGTCTTGGCGTGGCGAGTTTGGCAACGAAATGATCTGGTCACGTTGCTTGGGCCAGCTAGTAACGAATAGTGAATCGCCGTAGCTTTGGCCTCTTGTTTGTGTCTAACCCAATTCAAAACTAATGGAACATCAAAATGAAGAATAATTATAGAATTATGTGTGCACTCATTTCATGGGCAGTACTATCTCTTAGATTTGTCGATATGTTGATAATCGGTGAGCAAAGTGGTGTTGCTGAAACATTGTTTGTCTATTTTGGGTTTTTCACAGTTTGGGCTAACATCCTTATTGCGCTTGCTTTTACGGCACCACTGCTTAATCCAGATAGAAAGTTATCTAATTTTTTCATGCGTCCAGCCGTTCGTACAGCCCTCGCATCTTATACTCTGATGACATCCGCTGTTTATTATATGCTGATCGTGCCTTATTGGAATCCTCAAGGTTTCACTTGGGTGACCGCTACAGGCCTACATGCAGTCATGCCCGCTCTCTATATTATCGATTGGTTATTCTTTGCTGATAAGCGACCGATTTTCTATAAACATCTTCCCTATTGGCTTATATTTCCTGCCATTTATGGAGTGACATCAATCATCCGAGGTTTATTAACCAATGTTTACCCTTATCCATTTCTGAACGTAGCTGAGCTGGGCATTGGAGCTGTATTATTCAATATGTTCGGATTAGTTGCAGTTTTTGCGGTGGTTGGCCCTGTTTTTATCTTGGTAGCACATCTGATTTCTGATAGAACCGAATCCAAGGCAAAGAGAGCTGTTGACGAAATTACATAGATTATATATGGAGCTGCACTTTACCCCCCCTCAGGGGGGGGGCAAATGATCGTGTTACAATCTGGGGTTACAATACTCGACTTTATAGCCTTTGTTACAAACTTTGTAACCGGTGCAGAGCTAACCACCTGAAAGACAATAAGAACTATGATTGGTTAATATCGGTGATACGCACCCATTTTTCTAGACACCCACTTGGTTCATAAAGTAGTTCTTTTCAAACACTATGGGTGACAAGTCACCGTTATTTCCATGGCGTCGTGTTGGATGGTAAAACAGTTCAATATAATTGAACACATCGGATTTCGCAGCTTCTCTAGTTGGGTATGTGCGGCGTCTAATCCGTTCTTTTTTCAGTAGAGTGACATTGACCAGGCACTCTTTAATTGACAATACACCGTTACCCACTCAGCATCAAATATCAAGAAAGAAAGGATATACCTCAATCGTTAAAGGAAATTACGATGACCCTACCCAGAAAACAGCTTGTCGCTGTAGAAGACACTCCGTATTACCTTGTTGTTTCCCGTTGTGTACGTCGCAGTTACCTATGTGGCATTGATGCTCATTCAGGTAAAAACTATGACCTGTTTTTGCTCCTGCACCAACAGTAGGGACCACCAGGCCAAACAGGCATACACCGGGACGCCGGACCGTTCCATCCCTGTCAATAACCACCGCTGACGGTGGGTCGAGAACCGTATTCGTATTTTATCATCACTCTTTGCACTCGACATTTGCAGTTATTGTGTGATGTTCAATCATATCCATCTTGTCATAAAGTTGATGCCGCAAGAGGCCGGGAGCTGGACGGATAATGACGTGCTAGAACGTTGGACCCATTTGTATACTGGCCTGTTTTCGGTCCAACAATGGCGTACTGACACATTGGATCGTCCGACTGACTATGAAACCCTCAATAGGCTGATTCCGATATACAGTGACCGTTTGAGAGATTTGGGCTGGTTTATGAAATGTTTAAATGAAGCCATTAAAAATTATTGAGGTAGTTTGGAGTCTGGCTAATAAGAAGGAAATTTATGGAATATTGGAGATGATTTTGAAAATTGACATAGGTGGGTAGGGTCTCTATGATTATTGTACTTACGCAAGGCTGTTAACGTTACCTATGGAACTTTCAGGAAAAACTATTTTGGTGACCGGTGCATCAGGCGCGCTTGGGTCAGAACTTACAAACGTTCTGTCATCAAGGGGGGCAAAGGTGCTCGGCACCGCAACCACTAATGACTCCTTAGGAAGCATTCCTGCCAAGGCAGAGGTTAGGCTGTTGTTGGATTTCCAAAAGCCAGATTCGATTCAGACCTTGACCGATTATCTGATCGCTGCCGATCAAGTCGATGGAGTCATCAACGCAAGCGGAGTAGTAGCCTTTGGCCCGGTTAGTGAACTAACCTTGGAGACTAGTAATCGACTAACTGCCGTGAACTCGCAAGGCCCTATTCAGCTAATTTCACAGCTGTTTGGAAAACTAAAAGACTCTTCTGAAGCCGGCAATAAGCCCTTCGTGCTGAACATCACCGGCGTGGTTGCAGAAACCCCAATGATGGGCATGGCCGCTTATTGCGGATCAAAGACCGCCATTCACGGATTCTTGATCGCACTTGGCAAAGAATGGCGCCGTGAAGGAATTCGTGTGATTTCGGCAAGACCCGGTCACACCGAAACCGGGCTAGCCTCAAGGGCTATTGCCGGAAAGGCTCCAAAATTCCCCGCCGGCATGACAACCGATCACCTGGTTGCAAGGCTCGTTGCTGCCATAGAAGCAGACGAGAAAGATCTAGCTTCTAGCGACTTCTAATTTTACAGCTGTAGCTTCTAAATTCTCCGGCTGGACCTACAGCCGGAAATATCAGTGGCAAGCACATTTTTCAGGATGCGATATTGGCTTGAGTGACATTGATGCTTATTCAGGTAAAGACTATGAGCACCGCCGACAGTGGATTGAGAACCGTATTCGTATTTTATCATCACTCTTTGCACTCGAAATTTGCAGTTATGCTGTAATGTTCAACCATATCCATCTCGTCATAAAGTTAATGCCACAAGAGGCCTAGAGCTGGACGGATAATGAGGTGCTCGAACGTTGGACCCATTTATATACTGGCCCGCTTGCCGTCCAGCAATGGCGTGCTAACACATTGGATAATCCGGCTGACTATGAGGCCCTCAACAGGCTAATAGCTAAATACCGTAACCGTTTGGGGGACTTGGGCTGGTTTATGAAATGTCTAAATGAACCCATTGCTAGGCAAGTGAATAAGGAAGATGGATGCACGGGTCACTTTTGGGAAAGCCGGTATAAATCACAGGCCCTTTTGAGTGAAGAAGCCCTGCTCACCTGTATGGCTTACGTCGATTTCAACCCTGTTCGTGCCGAGATGTGCAACACACTAGAAGAATCAGATTACACCAGCATTAAAGAGCGTATAGCCCCGAGTTTTGATCTAGTGAAAGCGACTGATGAGGAAATCAAACAGCAACGGCTACAACGTTTCGATTTACCCCTAAAGCCACTCGCTCAGTTCAAGGGTAATGTGACTTCTCGGGAACAAATCGGTATTTTATTTACCTTGAAAGACTACCTGCAATTAGTCGACACGACAGGCCGAATGATTCGACCCGATAAACGAGGCGCCATTCCCATAAACTTACCGCCAATACTTGAAAGGCTATCGATAAACCGCCAACAATGGCTGCAACAAAGCCAGCAATTTGAAAAGCTTTACGCCTCACGATTCGCTAAAAAGCGACGAACCCTGAAAAAGACCGCCTGACTCGCAATAACAAACCCATAATTAAGAACGCTTGAGCGTTTACGGGCAGCTATACCTAGAAAACGGTTTTTTAGGCTAAATTCCATTTTTAATCACAAATTGTTATTTATTTTTTAAAACAGGCAGTTTTTTCCGTTTGTAGATTAGGCTGTTTTTTAGAGTGCCTGTCCTTTATTGTGGGTCAGCGGCAGGCATTTTTCCGAGACGGTGGGACGGGCAATATAGCGGCACAGCCTTTCGAACTTTATGCCCTCCCAAGCCTCCGGCATGCAAACTAGATCGAGCCTCTTTCGCAACCTGTGCATAGCGGTCATACAAATATTTTTCTCTACGAGAATATCGCTGACATCGATTGAAGTGCACCCGGCAATGCTCATCAGTAACATTTGCATTGGATTGGTGCCACAAGCTTCATCACTACTATCGATCACATAAGCAGGTCTATTGCTCGACCTTGCAATGAAACGTGAATGATCAACCTGTCATATTTGTGCTTTTACAGTCACTTAGTTAATAAGTACATGTAATTTCCGCGAATCTCTATCGATTATTTCGATTGCGCACCCCGGCGACTTGGGTAAGGTAGTGATTTCAATTAACAAGAACTTGAGGAGTTTTCTGAGCTTGAGAAGTTAGCTTGTCAGTACCACTGGATCGGTTTGGTTTTACATAGAGAATAGAAAGATTATCTGATCAACACCTCGAAGCGGGATGCAAGTTGCGGCATTAGCGTTGCGCCAACAAATGCTCCGCCGCAGTCCGTGCAGTTAACGCTGCATTTTTGCTACCACATACCTGTGCGCTCACTATAGCCCCGTCGATTAACAGGGAAAGTGCTTCCGCCTGCCAGCGACGCAGCTCTAAATCCGGTTCATCAAGATACTCGAGTAGCAACTCTCGCATCGACTCCTTGTGCCCGGCCGCGTAACGATGAATTTCACTGGACTCGTCTGCGTACTCAGCGCAGGCCTTGATGAAATTGCAACCGAAGTAGTGTTTGTCATTGAACCAGTCATGCAACTGATCAAACACCTGTAAGACAGGGCAGTCGGATTCTTCGCTGGCCTTTTCCAACATCGACTTCGTCGATGCATACAGGTTGTCGTGGCGCTGCTTTAGCACCGCCAGAATCAAATCGTCCTTGCTCGCAAAATGTTTGTACAGGGTCGCTTTAGCTACCCCGGACTGATTCAATATCCAGTCAATTCCAGTGGCGTGATAGCCGTGTTCATTGAACAGCGTAAAGGCAGTATCAATTAATTGTTGCTTACGGGGCTGGGCGCGCATGGCTTACACATGTTTCAAAGTTGCGGTCTAGTTTAAGAAAGATTTGTTGACTTGTACAGATCTGTCTACTACTATTCTGCTAAGTAGACAGATCTGTATGCTTCTATTTATCAGATTTAGCCCGAAAACATGCCATCCTAACCATACTGGAGCACCAATCGATGACCAACGACTCATTTCAGCAATCACAGGCAATTACACACGGAATTCATCATCTTGGTCTCAGCGTCCCGGATATCGAGGCAACGGCCGCATTCTTTATCACTACGCTCGGTTATCAAAAAGTCGGCGAAAAACCCGACTACCCGGCAATCTTCGTCAGCGACGGAACGGTTATGCTGACTCTCTGGCAGGTCGCATCACCCGAAAACTGCAGGGCATTCGATTGCCGTGAAAATGTAGGGCTACACCACTTTGCAATGAATGTTGAGAGCAGGGCGGCACTGAAGACACTGTACCTGCAATTCCTTGAACTCGATTGTGTCGACATCGAGTTCGCTCCTGAATCCCTTGGTAGCAGCCCGATGGAGCACATGATGTGCCTGTTGCCGGGTGGATTGCGGGTCGAGTTCATTGCCGCAGAATAATCATGGGAAATGACAAAACAACGGATGCCAGCGGCTACCACCGCGGTGAACGTGCTGCCCAGGCGAGAATCGGGTTAGCTGAAAAGATGGCTCCCCTGGGTCCGTTGATATTGGCCGACAGCATGCCCGGCCAACATCGGCAATTCTATGAGCAATTGCCCTGGATGTTTGTATCGGCGGCTGACGACGCTGGTGATCTGTGGGTTTCGGTGCTCTGTGGTGAGCCGGGATTCATGCATTCCCCCAACGCAAAAACCTTGAAGATTCGCGCCGGCTTCAGCGCACTTGACCCTATCGTCGAAGCAATCCGTCCCGGCGCAGACCTTGGTTTGCTCGGCATCGAACTGGAAACTCGCCGACGTAATCGACTCAATGCGCGCTTGTTGTCCTGTGTCGATGGCGAGCTGGAACTCGAAGTAAAACAAAGCTTCGGGAATTGCCCAAAATTCATACAACGACGCGAACTAATGGATATCGGGCAATCAACCAGTCCGACCAGGACAGACTTCCAGAAGCTCGATGTGAGTATGCAAAACCTTATCTCGCAGTCCGACACGCTGTTTATTGGCAGCCAGTTTGACGACGGCCAGGCGACGGCGAACCGCGGGCTCGACGTCTCACATCGCGGTGGTCTGCCCGGTTTCGTGCGGGTAGAGGATGCGAAAACACTATTGATTCCGGATTACAGTGGTAACAATTTCTTTAATACCATCGGCAATTTAATGCTCAACGCGAAAGCGGGAATTCTGTTTCTGAATTTCCACACGGGGAGCATATTGTCACTAACAGGAAAAGCTGAAGTGGTCTGGGCTGAGGATGAAGCGCTGCCATTCGATCAGGTCGACCGCATGATCCGCTTTTCGCTCAAACGCGGCGTACAGATTCACCATCTGATCACCTATCGCTGGCAATTCGAAGATTATTCACCCTTTAGCTTGAAGTACTGACGATCAACAGGCTTAGCTGGAGTATCCAGTTAAGCCGGGAAGCAGAGAGTCGCATTCGAAGTAATAGATGGTGGTTAGCAGATACAAGATGTCGACCAGAATTGAAAAAGTAGAGCTAGGTGGATTGCCTAGGATCACTCTCTGTTCGTGTGTGGATAAATCCCAAAGCTCTGTGATTTGAAAAAAAGCCTGCAACCCTGCAACCCTGCTGTAGCTGTTTCTTTGTTGTCACTACTGTTCTTTTCTTTTTCTAGAAATGACGGATGATTTTCATTTGAATGTGTGAATCCCATGTTATCTAACTACTGTGTGGGCATAGTAAAAATTTTACCCAACGTTGAGATAAGCGCAAGTTAACTTTACGTGCTATCGCCTTGGTTAAAATCAGGAAGGTATGCACCACTTACGTTGATAACTCTTAACAAAATGATCAGATTGTTGTCAATTGGCATGCAAAATTGACCCTAGTAAGCAATAAAGAATGGTTTAATATAAGGCTTTAATGATGCCAAAGTGGGCAGAGTTGTATGCTAATTAACACCAATGAGATGAGGAATCAGCGGAAAATCCAGAAATAGAGAATATCAATCTAGGCTAGGTTTCCCCTAACTGCTGGCAAATCTAACTTTAACTTTTTTAGAAATTATAGCCATCCATGGCAAATCCAGAAATAACAGTCAGAATACTGGGAAATCTAGACTTAGCGGTTTTCAATCTAGTTTTAACCGCCAGAATCTAGTTTTAGGTGTGTCCCTACGGCAACACAACACAAACCTAATCCCACTTAAGCGCCCCACCAGTCTGATACTCAGTCACTCGTGTTTCAAAAAAGTTCTTCTCCTTCTTAAGATTCGCCTGCTCATCCAACCAAGGCAATGCATTTGTCGCACCAGGGAAAGGTGTCGCATGGTTTAGTGAGCTAGCGCGGCGATTGGCTATGAAGCGAAATTGCGCTATATGATCGATTGCGTTGTAACCTAGTATCGGCTCGGGCAGTAGGTAGTGTGCATATTGCGCTTCTGCAGCTTCGGCTTCTTCCCACATTTGCTGGATTGCTTTAGGGTCGAGTTTTAGCTTTTCTTCGATGATAATTTGGTTGCAAACGCGAATACCGAAAGAGGCATGCATCACTTCGTCACGCATGATGTATTGCAATTGCTCTGATGTTCCTTTCATTAGGCCACGACGTTGTAGCGCAAAGATTGGGCTGAAGCCATTATAAAACCAAGTGCCTTCAAAAACGCCAGAAAAGAAGGTGTAGGACATGACGAAATTTTCTAACTCGTCACGGTTTGTCAAATCGATGTCAGATCTTAATACTGAATTAAGCCGATCATTGCACATTTGAATCTTATGGTTTATTTCTGGCACCACGCGATAACGATTATAAATTTCACCCTGGTCTAAGCCCATCGTTTCGATGCAGTGCTGGTAGGTCCAGGTGTGCATGGCTTCTTCGTAAACTTGACGCGCCTGATAGATTTGCAATTCAGGTGCGGTCATTTTTTCCATGACGGCAAGACCAATATTTCGCATTGCTAGGATGTCTGACGTAGTTAAGTAAGACAAGACGTTCTCATAGACATGGCGCTCTTCCAGCGTCAACTTGTGCTGAAAGTCGTGCAAATCTTGCGTCATATTAACGTCGAGCGGCGTCCAATGGTTTTTATTGGCATTAAGGAAATACTCCCATGCCCAGGGGTATTTGAACGGCGCTAGCTGATTGATGTCTGCCTGACCGTTGACAACACGCTTGTCGTCGGAATTGATTGGTTTAAGGGCAGCAGTGTTGATTGCTGGCTTTTGAATGCTGTTGCGTTTATTCACCGCGAGTGGTGGTTGCTGTAGTTGTACCTTGTCCATATTAACCGGCGCAATATGCTCTGCTGCACTTGTCATGGCTATTGCTGGCGCAGCTGTTGGCATTCTTGGCGCTGCTGGTGCGAGTGGGTCATCCCAATTTAACATTTTTGTCTCCGATATAAATTTTGTTGTTTGTCATCATGCCCTGAGCTTTATTGGCACAGTGACCTTATGCAGTGTTGTTACTTACTGAGCTTACTTGATAGGCATACCTAATAAGTATGCTCAGTAAGAATGCCCGCCTTACTGGCAGGCGTCACAATCTGGATCGAGAATCGAACAAACCGCCGGTTCTGGATCGGCTGCTATGGCTTCCGGCTCGCGAGTACCGCTCTTCTCGGCCGCTGTCGCTCCGAGTGAACGAAGGTAGTAGGTGGTTTTGAGGCCACGTACCCAGGCTAGTTTGTAGAGGTTATCGAGTTTTTTACCGGATGGTTCGGCCATGTATAGATTGAGCGATTGACCTTGATCTATCCACTTTTGGCGACGCGAAGCAGCTTCGACTAACCAGCGCGAATCGATTTCAAATGCGGTTGCATAAAGCTGTTTTAGCTCATCGGGTACGCGGTCGATATGTTGTACGCTGCCATCGTAATATTTGAGGTCATTGATCATGACGTCATCCCAAAGACCGTGGGCTTTAAGATCATCTACCAGATAAGGGTTGATGACGGTGAATTCACCTGACAGGTTTGATTTAACATACAAGTTTTGATAAATCGGTTCGATAGACTGACTGACGCCACAAATATTCGAAATGGTGGCGGTTGGCGCGATAGCCATTGTATTTGAATTACGCATACCAACAGTCATGACGCGCTGGCGTAGGCTGTCCCAGTTCATTTTCGAGCTGTCATCTTGTTGTAGATATTCACCACGTGCGGCTTTCAAATCGGCAATAGAATCAATCGGCAATATACCCTGGCTCCAGAGTGATCCTGGGTAGCTTGAATAGGTGCCGCGTTCTTCAGCGAGTTGGGTTGAGGATTGGATGGTGTAGTAGCTGACGGCTTCCATTGACTCATCGGCGAACTCGATGGCTTGCTCTGTGCCATAGGCTATATGTTGCTTAAACAATGCGTCTTGGAACCCCATGATGCCAAGGCCGACAGGTCGGTGACGCAGGTTTGATACACGCGCTTGTGGCACGCTGTAATAGTTGTAGTCGATTACATTGTCGAGCATACGCATCGCAGTGTTAATGGTTTTTTCGAGCTTCTCGAGGTCTAGTCCATTTTCATTGATATGCTGTGGCAAGTTGACCGAACCCAGATTACATACTGCAATTTCGGCATCAGTCGTGTTCAGTGTTATCTCGGTGCATAGGTTCGATGAGTGAACCACGCCTGAGTGACGCTGAGGTGAGCGGATGTTGCAAGGATCTTTAAATGTTACCCATGGGTGACCCGTCTCGAATAACATGCCAAGCATTTTTCGCCATAAATCTTGTGCTGGGATTTGGCGATAAGAGCTGATTTCACCACGAGCGGCTTTTGCTTCGTAGGCTACATAGGTGCTTTCGAATTCTAAACCATACTGTTCGTGTAATTCGGGCACTTCTTCTGGTGAGAAGAGCGACCATTGACTACCTTCTATGACGCGTTTCATGAAAAGGTCAGGAATCCAGTTGGCGGTATTCATGTCGTGGGTACGACGTCTTTCTTCACCTGTGTTTTTACGTAGCTCTAGGAAATCTTCTATATCGAGATGCCAGGTTTCAAGGTAGGCACACATAGCGCCTTTGCGCTTGCCGCCTTGATTGACAGCAACGGCAGTATCGTTGGCTACCTTGAGGAAAGGCACAACACCTTGTGATTTGCCATTGGTGCCTTTAATGCGTGAATCCATCGCCCGAACACGAGTCCAGTCATTGCCAAGGCCGCCGGCATACTTGGATAGCATGGCGTCGTCTTTGATCGCGCTGAATATGCCATCTAGGTCGTCGGGTATGGTGGTTAAGTAACAGCTAGAGAGCTGTGGTCTTAAAGTACCTGAGTTGAACAGAGTAGGGGTGCTGCTCATGAAATCGAAGGACGATAGCAAGTTATAGAATTCAATGGCACGTTCTTCGCGATTGGATTCATTAATGGCTAAGCCCATTGATACGCGCATGAAAAATGCTTGCGGTAGTTCGAACCGGCATTCTTCATGATGAATGAAATAACGATCGTAAAGGGTTTGTAAACCAAGGTAGTTAAACAGGTGATCACGTTCTGGTTTTAATGCATCACCGATCTTTTTGAAATCAAACTTAAGCAGTTCAGCATCCAGTAACTCTAGTTCTGCTGCTTTTGTAATATATTGGTGAAAATACTCAGGGTAACGATCAGCCATTTCTATGTAGGTCGCAGTGGGCGCGCCTTGGTCAATAAAAGTCAGTGTTTCGGTGCGCAATTGGTCTAGTAATAAACGCGCCGCTACTTGTGAATATTGTGGTTCATGATCGATTAATCCACGGGCGCTCAAGACTGCTGTTGGGCTGACATCCGCCGCGGGCACGCCATCGAACAAGTTTTTAAGGGTGTCGTTGTACACGCGCGCTGAATCGACGCAGTCGAGTCCGTTACAGGCGTCGTCTATGACTGTTCTGATACGAGCAGTGTCCAGCAGTTGGAGGCTACCATCCTTCAGTTTGACGTTTAGGCCAGTGGCTTCACCGATGCCTGAATCCTTTTTTTCTTGTGCACGGGCATTGCTTCGGTTTTCTCGATATAACACATAAGCGCGAGCTGGCTTTTGCTCACCATTGCGCATCATGGATAGTTCGACTTGATCTTGAATGTCTTCTATATGGAAAGTGCCGCCGTTAGGCTGACGACGAGTTAAGGTCTCGACGACTAGATTGGATAAGCGTTCGACTGTCTCATGTACGCGTGTCGATGCCGCTGCTTGGCCACCTTCGACCGCTAGAAATGCTTTGGTCATCGCAACCGCGATTTTGTTTTTATCGAAGCTTGTCAGTTTTCCGTTGCGGCGTATAACATTATAAGCGCTGCCGAGCGCGCTGTTTTGATCCTGAGAGTTGCTGCTTTCCTGGCTCAAAGCGGCAGCGCTGGCTGTCTCTGTGAGAGGTGAACTGATATTTTGCATTGTAGAAACCCGCTCCGTGATACTTGTTTTTACTGAGGGAAAGTCAATTCTTGAGGCCGGTATAAATAGTCGTTGGATAACGTGTATTACCTATCAACGGGGTATTCTTTTTCGGTCGTGAACCATTCTTTCCACTATTTAATGAACTCAACTACGCCAGATCATTTCCCTTAAATAGATCTTAGGAAGAAGGACTATTTGTTGGCTTCTAGTCGGTGTGCCGAAGAGAAGATTGAGTCTGGTAAATTTTGTTAGAGCGGCTATCTATACCGCGGCAGAATTATAACGGCAAAAATCACAAAACACAATATAATGTGGGTAGATGTCGAGCTATACACACTATATAGTATGTTGCCTGTGCGGTATTAGAGGAAAACCTGTGGATAAGTTGGGCGTTAATGGTATGAAGTATATGAAAGTACAAAGGTTTTTAACGAACATTAGAGACTTGCGATGTCATCGATAACAGTGCCAAACCTGCCATTGATCACTTGTGTATGAATCATCAGAAATCATCAGATAACGCTTATCGTTTGGGTATTGATTTGGGCGGCACAAAAACAGAAATCGTTGTCCTGAATAAGCATAATAGCCCGGTATTCCGCAAGCGAGTGGACACGCCTATAGATGACTACAATGCCATATTGGCATTGTTGATCAACTTGGTGGCTGAAGCTGAGCAAGTAGTAGGGCAAAGACTAACAGTTGGAATCGGAACACCTGGAGCGATTTCGCCTCGCACCGGGTTGCTCAGAAATTCAAATACTACTTGTATGAATGGGCAACCATTTAAAGATGACTTTGAAAACAGGCTTCAACGTCAGGTTCATATTCAAAATGATGCGAATTGTTTTGCGTTATCAGAAGCGATTAATGGTGCTGGCCAAGATCATACCGTCGTTTTCGGCGTTATTATTGGGACTGGCACCGGAGCGGGTCTAGTGGTGAACGAGCAACTAATTAATGGTCCCCATGCCATCACTGGGGAGTGGGGGCATAATCCATTACCCTGGCATACCGAACAAGATGGCAGTCCACGTTGCTACTGTGGTAAGCAGGCCTGTATTGAAACGTTTCTGTCGGGGCAGGGGCTAGCAGCCAACTTCCTGCGAACTTATGGTGTCGCACTATCGTCTGAGCAGATAGTTGCGCAAGCCAGGTTAAGGGATAACGACTGTTTGAAAGCGATGGAACAATATTTTGATCAAGTGGCTCGTGCTTTGGCGCATGTTATTAATATGATCGATCCGGATGTCATTGTGCTCGGTGGTGGCATGTCAAATATTTCGGAAATATATCAACAGGTGCCTAAGCGACTCGCCGCTTATGTTTTTTCGGACTACGTGCAAACGCCACTATTGCCTGCAACTCACGGTGACGCGAGTGGCGTATTGGGTGCTGCACTTTTATCGACCCAGTAAATGAATAGTGATGTCCTGTTTAAGTCTCAAATAACCTATCAGGCCTAAATTAATCACTGATAATTTAGCCAGACGTATCTATAACGATAAGAGTTTTTGGTAGGAAATGTAATGATAAGGTGCCGACTATTAACGCCCTTGCAGTTGATGACATTAATCACGTTATCAAACAGTTTGCCTCTCATTAGTGAGATTAGTTAGCGCTTATTCTTTAAGGGTGCCCTTAACTGAGTACGAGCGTCGCCAATCCGAGAAACGCAACAATACCGATAACATCGGTCACTGTCGTCAGCACCACGCCACCTGCAATAGCAGGGTCGATGTTTAATTGACGTAATGTCAATGGTATCAACACACCCGCAAAAGCTCCGGCGACAAGATTGACCACTAGTGCTATACCAATCACCGCTCCGATACTGAAATTTTCGAACCAGATGATTGAAAACGTTGCGACTACCAAAGCCCATACCAGGCCATTGAGTATGCCGACCAGAATTTCTTTTTTAATCAGTGAGCGATAGTTGGAGCTGCCAAGCTGACCCAGTGCCAATCCTCGTATAACCAGTGTGAGTGTTTGTGATCCTGCGACGCCGCCCATGCTCGGCACAATGGTGATGAGAATGGCGAGGGCGACCACTTGCTCAAGTATATTTTCGAAGAAACCGATAACGCCAGCAGCCAGAAAAGCAGTCAATAAATTGATGCCTAGCCAGATACCGCGTCGTTTTGCGCTAGTGATAACGGGGGAAAACATACCATCGTCTTCCGATAGTCCCGCCATGCTCATAATAGAATGCTCGCCTTCTTCACGAATAACATCGACCACGTCGTCAATCGTAATTCGACCGATCAATTTGTGCTGTTCATCGACGACAGGGGCGCTGATTAGGTCGTAATTTTCGAATTCACGTGCGACTTCGGTATCTGAAATATGGGCATACATTGCATCAATATCAGTACGCATAATGTTCTGGACCAACGAATCTAACTCATTGGTGAGTAGATCGGCCAGATATAATGCGCCTAGATAGTGATCGTGCCTATCGACTATAAATAGCTGATCTGTCTGATCTGGTATATCACCCCGCATTCTCAGGTAACGCAGTACAACATCCAGTGATACGTCTGCTCGAATGGTGATCTGATCGAGATTCATCAGGCCGCCAGCGGTATCCTCGCTATAGGCGAGTACTGATTCTAGTCTTTCTCGTTTATGGGTATCGAGGGTCAGTAATATGCTAGCAAGTTTTTCTGTCGGTAAAGAAAGTAAAAGGTCGGCCTGATCGTCGACATCGGGGAGGGTTTCGATGATGGCGGTAATCTCATCTTCATCGAGCTCTTTTAGTTTTGTGTCACGGACTTCGTCACCCGTTTCGAGCAGCACTCCACCCAGTAAAATAGGGTCTATTTCTGGCCAGATAAGATCACGTTGCTGTGAGGGTAAAGACTCCAGTAAGTTGGCTAATTCAGCTATGCCGATGCCATCGATGACACGGGTAATAGCCAAATCACTATCGTCTTCTAATGCGAGCGATATATTTTGGCGGAGCTGTTCGATGCTGTCTTCAATCATGATAATGATTGTAGGCCATGTTGTGGCTAGAGCAAAAGGTCTTTATTTCTACCGTATCGATTCTTAGCAGAGTAACAAATCTAATGCCGCGTATTCCAAATAGTGAGTCACGTAGTTTATTGGGAAAGCTAAAGGTTATTCAGCCTCGTCGAACCGATTAGCAATTAATGTTGAGATCGCTTCTATACAGCGAGTTTCATCCCTGCCGTCAACCTCCAAACGTATTTCTGTTCCCTTACTGGCTGCGAGCATCATCACGCCCATAATGCTTTTAGCGTTTACTTTGTTTCCCTGTTTATCAATCAATACTTCGCTTTCAAACTGACTGGCACAGTTGACAAGTTTTGACGCGGCTCGGGCATGAAGCCCGAGTTTATTAATGATAGTGACATCTTGAGTAATCATAGTTATCAGTCCTGTATGACACCCTTACGGGCACCTTCGATGGCGGTTAAGGATAACGCTTCAAGCGATTGATTAGGATAGTTTAATACGCGTAATAGCATTGGTAAGTTAATACCGCTCACTATACTGATGTTTTTATCAGTGGCAAAATACTTCGCTAGGTTGTAGGGCGTCGCACCGCAGATATCGGTCAATATTAGAATGCCGTTATCATTATCACTGTCATTGGAACTGGCAATATTCAGTCGATCGATTGTGCTTTTTATTTGGTCTGCATAGCGCCCCAAGTCACACGGGCTAAGGTTGCTTGGAACCGGTATAAAGTTAACTTCGAGTGAGTGGTTACCAAGAATGGATGCTGCCGTGTCAATAAGCTCTTGGCCGAGTCGATTATGGGTTATCACCAACAAACCGACAGTCACAACAGTTCCCGGTGCCTGACGGTGCTATTGTACTTATTTTTTTCTAACGCTAGTGCAATTTTTTCGGCCAAAAAAACTGACCGATGTTGTCCACCCGTACAGCCTATCGAAATGGTCATATAGCTCCGATTTTCTTTTTCAAAAGAAGGAATCCAGGTAGTGAGGAAACTGTTAATTGAATCAAACATACTGGTGACTTCAGGGAAACCTTCAAGATAGTCGATGATGGGTGCGTCCCTTCCACTAAAGTCCTTCAAGTGACTTTCCCAGTGTGGATTAGGCAAGCAACGCACATCAAAAACAAAGTCAGTATCGGTGGGAAGGCCGTGTTTAAAGCCAAACGATTGTACCAATATTGCCAATTCATCTGAATTGCTGGGTAATAGTCGCTTGATGATCATCTGACGTAGCTGATGCACATTGAATGTGGATGTGTCGATCACCAAATCAGCTTTTGAGTAGATGTTTCTGAGTAAGTCTTGTTCAAGGTTGATGGCGTCTACCAGAGGAAGGCCTCGGCGTGACAGTGGGTGTTTTCTCCTGGTTTCACTAAAGCGGGTGATTAGTTTTTTGATGTCGGAAGTCAAAAATAGGATTTCGACAAAACTGGCCTGTTTTCGCGCTTCCTCGATAATTTTATCAAAGTGGTCAATATCATCAGCACCACTTCTGGCATCTATTGCAACTGCAACAAAATCATACATGGCCGGTTTAAAGTCGAGCATTGTGTCGATAAAATTCGGTAGCAGACCAATCGGCAGGTTATCGACACAAAAATAGCCTGCATCTTCTAAAGTATGCAAAGCGACAGTTTTGCCAGAGCCTGATAGGCCGCTTACAATGATTAGTTTCATCTCATTTTCTTTAACGCTTTGGCGCTTGTCATTAATCATTAGACTGGTTATTTTCAGCGATAGCGCTGTCCTGGCGTCCCATAAAATCTTCCGCCGCATTGTAGCCATTAATGTTAAGTAAGTGATTTCGTGCAGCGGCTTCGACCAGTACAGCAAGGTTTCGACCAGGCGCTACGGGTAGGGTTACCTCGGGTATTTCCAGCCCGAGAACATTGCGTGTGTTGATATTGTCGCCCAGCCGATCAAATTGAGTGGCGTTCTCTTGGGTGAGTGACACCATATTAACAATAAGCCTTAGTGCCTTATTTGTTTTAATAGAATTGGCGCCAAACATAGCTCTGATATTGACTATTCCTAGCCCACGGACTTCCATGAAACCACTGAGTAGGGTAGAGCACTCGCCGTTGACGACGTCTGGGGATATTCTTGAGAATCGGGTGATGTCATCAGAAATTAGGCGATGTCCTTTGGCCACTAAAGCAAGGGCCAATTCACTTTTACCGACACCACTTTCGCCCGTCAGGAATAGTCCCAGACTGTAGACTTCAACGTAAACCCCGTGTTCGTCAACATGGTCGGCGAGCACGGGGGTTAGATAGTGGCGTGTTCTATCCAGCAAGTCGGAATCAGGTAAACGAGATCGAAAGACGGGAATGTTCTGTTGTTCGCATTGACGAATCATAGATTCCGGTAACTGATTGTCTGCGCTCACAATGAGGGCGCTAACAGGGCCTTGAAACAAAGTTTTAAGTAGCCTTGTCTGTTCGGGTTGCGTTAGTTTACTGATATAGCGAGCTTCCTGATAACCGACAACGGCGATGCTAGAGGTACGAATTACATTAAAATAGTCGACTGCTTCAAAGGTGTCGCTGGTTTGACGTGAAACCATGATTTCACGATCCATACCAACTGAAGCAGAAACAAAACTGAGTTGTAATTTATGTTGATAATGCTCGAAAAACTTAACAATTTTGAGTGACGATTTCATCTCTCGGCTGAGTCGATAATTCGAGTAACATCGCTGTCGGTGCGTGCGGTTCGGATTGCCTCACGAATTGAAGGCTGTGAAAATGTTTTCGCCAGTGATGCCAATATTTGCAAATGTTCGTCAGTGGCATGCTCAGGAATAATAATGCAAAAAATCAAATCGACCGGTTGGTTATCGGGTGCGTCAAATTTAATCGGTTTTGCCAGTTTCACAAAAAAACCTACCGTTTCTTTCAGATCAGGCAGTCGGGCATGTGGTACTGCGAAACCATCACCTAACCCAGTGCTGCCAAGCCGTTCTCGATCAAGCAAACTATTAAAAAGTCTTGATTGCGCTAGCCCACATTGCTTGGTGACTGTGTTTGCTATGAACTCAAGTAATTTCTTTTTGCTAGAGATATTCGGATCAATGAAAATTCGATCGGGGGACAAAAGTGCGGTGACTGTCATTTGATGGGTAAACGATGGTTTGGTTGTCGGAAAATATGCGCGAATGTTATCCCAAAAGCCAGAGTATGCAAGTGTTTAAGCACGTCTATAAACGAGTCTACAAAAAAAGGGCGGCGATTAACGCTATTGAGAAAATCACCGCCCATCATCCTAGGCCTCCTCTGGGAGATCTAGGTCTTCCTCAATCGGCATTTCCACTCGGCCTCGGTGGTCCTTTATTTTTTCCTTATGTTTCTTGCCTTGCCGGTCAAGCTTATCGATAAGCCCATCGATCGCGGCATACATATCTTCTTTTACATCGTCGGCGTGTAAATTATTGCCACTGACATGAAGGGTGGCTTCTGCTTTGTGCCGTAGTTTTTCAACGGTTAAAATAATATTGATGTCTAAGGCCTGGTCGAAATGACGGTCTAGTCGTTGAATCTTCTCATTTACATAGTTTCTGATTGAATCAGTGATGTCGACGTGATGGCCACTTAAACTTACTTGCATTAGTTATCTCCTGTAGTTGTCAGACCCGCATCATTATCAAAAAAGACGCGAATCAATGGTTGTCTCAGAAGAGACGCCTCAGAAGAGACAGTCTCAGAAGAGACGTTTTCGCTCATTAGACGGCGGTATATGAAGCGCCTCGCGATATTTTGCGATGGTTCTTCTTGCTACATTGATACCTCGATCGCCTAATAATAGAGCAATTTTGTTATCGCTTAATGGTTTTTCCTGACGTTCAGCTGCCACTAGTTTTTTGATAATGGCCCGAATCGCGGTAGCCGAACATTCGCCCCCATCTGCCGTGCTCACATGACTGGAAAAGAAAAACTTGAATTCCAGTATGCCGCGGGGTGTGTGCATGAATTTGTTAGTGGTGACTCGGGATATGGTTGACTCGTGCATTTCGAGTAGTTCGGCGATATCTCGTAATACCATTGGCTGCATGGCTTCATCACCGTGATCGAGAAAAGCATGTTGGCGTTCGACAATTGCCTGGCCAACTCGCAGCAAGGTGTCGTTTCGGCTTTGAAGGCTTTTGATAAACCAGCGAGCTTCTTGAAGGTGGTCCTTAAGATAGGTGTTTTGTTCGCTATTGTCAGCGCGTTTTATCAGTCCCGCATATTGATCATTAATACGGAGCCTTGGGGCATTTTCTCGATTGATACTGACTGTCCATTGGCCCCGGTGCTTGCGGACATATACATCGGGAACAATATACTGAGCGTGATTTTCACTGATCAGGTGCCCGGGATGCGGGTTGGTGGTCTGGATCAACTTAATGATGGCGGCCAATTCGGCTTCGGTTGCTTGTAGTCGACGTTTGAGTAGTGCGACATCATTGCTGGCCAGTTGCTCGAGGTATTTGTCGACTAGCACCAGAGCTTTGGTTAGATGAGGCGTATCTTTGCTGTATTGTTGGAGTTGTATCGACATGCATTCGGCTGGCGTTCTGGCTGATACCCCAATTGGATCGAAGTGCTGAACCAGGTTTAAAACAGCTTCAACTTCGTCAAAATCAATCTCTACCAGGTGATCTTTTAGGCCGCTATAAATGTCTTCTAGCGATTGAGTTAGGTAGCCGGTGTCGTCCGTCGAGTCGATTATCGCGAGGCCGATTTCATAATCAGTATCTGACAAACGCATACCATTGAGCTGCCAGAGCAAATGCGATTTTAAAGCATCTTCTTCTTTTGCTTGATTCTCGAACATGTCACGGCTGTCATCATGACTGGCTTGAGACGTTGTTGGTGCAGTGTCATAGATTTCGTCCCAATGGGTATCTACTTCTAACTCATCAGGTAATGTTTGTTCGGCTCTACTTTCGGCAATCGTGTCAGCACTGGTCTTGATGTCAGTGTGATCTTCACTTTCATTGTCGTTATCGCTATTTTTAATTGTTTCGCGGTCTACGAGGTTGATTTCACCGAGGTCGTCGTCCTGTTCCAGAAGTGGATTTTCGTCCAGTGTTTGTTGGATTTCTGATTGCAGCTCGAGAGAGGAAAGTTGCAGTAGCTTGATGGCTTGCTGCAGCTGAGGTGTCATCGTCAGGCTTTGGCCTATACGTAGTTGCAGGCTCTGCTTCATAGATGAATATGATCCCAGAATGAAATGTTGAAGATGTTTTTACTGTGGGTCATGGATGATTTTTTTATGGCCTTTCATAACTACAGTTATAGCTTAAAACCCTCTCCTAAGTAAATCTTTCTGACAATTTTATTTTCAAGAATATGGTTGGAATCACCCTCAGTCAAAATTGTTCCCTCACCCATGACATAGGCTCTATCACAGATACCAAGGGTTTCGCGTACATTGTGGTCTGTGATTAATACCCCTATGTTGCGATCGGCGAGCTGACGAATAATATTTTGGATGTCGATGACAGAAATCGGATCGACGCCTGCGAAGGGTTCATCGAGTAAAATAAAGAGCGGTTCGTTCGCGAGGGCGCGCGCAATTTCAACCCGTCGGCGTTCACCTCCGGACAGTGCTATACCTGCACTGTCGCGGATATGGGTGATTTGGAAGTCCTCTAATAAGCTTTCTAGTAACTGCTTTTGCTGTTGCGCATTTAAGTCTTTTCTAAGCTGCAAAACGGCTTTGATATTATCTTCTACGGATAGGTTTCGAAAAACAGACGCTTCTTGTGGCAGGTAACCAATACCTTGTCGTGCTCGCTTATCGATAGGGAGGTGGTCGATTGGTTTACCATCGAGTTTTATCTGACCTGAGTCGTTACTTACCAGTCCGACAATCATATAAAAGCAGGTGGTTTTACCGGCACCATTTGGCCCGAGTAGACCAACAATGTCGCCGCTTTGAATATGCAACGATACTGATTTAACAACGGATCGCTTATTGTAGGATTTAGCCAGCTCGATGGCTTCGAGTCGATGAGATGTTTCGTTTTTTTTCATCAACTTTCGGTGTTAGTTTTAACAATAGCGTTCATGGTCAATTAGCTGGCTGATTGGGCTGAATCAGCATACGGATTCGATTGTCAGGTTCTACGCTTCCAGCCTGCACCGTATTGCTGTCAACGTTGAGGTTAATTCTATTACTTTCAATTAAGTCGGCACCCTGCGTTAATCTTGCGTTATCGAGCAATAAAAGTGTCGACTCAGATTTGTTGTATTCCATTTTCAGGGCCTCACCAGTAATCTCAAGATCGCTATCGTTGAGTTGCCTAAAGGTGACGGGGGAACCGACCATTTTCATTAGCATGAGCGTTTTGTCGTCGGCGAAGTATAACGTGAGTCGATCAGATTGTATTTCGAGGGTGCCCTGAGCCAACTTTACATTGCCAGCATAGACGCTAACATTGTCGCTATCTCTGATTTCAAGACTGTCTGCTTCGACATGGATTGGTTGCTGATTGTCTCCTGACTTTGCATAGGCGAGGGTGGAAAACGCCATGCTCAATAGGAATATTAATTTAACTATTTTCACGGTAATAAGTTGCCTTGGTGTTCTTTAATGAATACACCTTATTCTTCAAATCAAAAATGGCTTCGCTGCCATGGATGATGGCGGTATCAGATTTGATTTGAATAGTCTTGTGGGCACTAATAAGATCCAGATCCGGTTGAAATAACATAGTTTGGGATCGAATTTGCAATGGGTTGCTGCCCTGACGTCGCATGACTACATTTTCCTCTAATTGCAGGCTATTTTGCTCGTGGAACAATTTACCGGTGAGCGACTCTATTTGCCAGTCATTAGCATCGCGATAAATTTTTATCGTTGGTTTATCGATGAGGCTGATGTTGGTGACTGTTAAGTGTTTTAAGTAAGGGCTCTGCATCTCGAAATCAAGATTACCCTGATCATTCATTGATTTATATTGAAACTCTGACATGAAATAATCGATATCAGTCGGAATTTCAAGGTCTGGTCGAGTAACCGTTGTTTTTGGTTCGTAAAACCAGCCCATGGTAATGGCTGCAATGATGGCAACAGCAATCACGGCGACGAGCGGTGCTTTCATCTTACCTATCATATTCGACTATCATATTCGACTATCATACTAAATATGAGGCTTGTAAATCATCTAACAAATTTTGAGATCGTAAGATAAAATCAGCGGTTTCACGCACCGCACCAGAACCACCTGTCAACTCTGTCACTAAGTG
>JBLHID010000017.1:0-28564 GCA_047615545.1 Polaribacter sp. | reverse complement strand
CTAAATAAGTGGAAAATTCTTTCCGCTGCTTGAGCGAGGTAAAATAACTAACTCTCACTTAAAAATCCTGACTTTAATAAAGTTAAATGCACTATTGATTTTTAAATTCAAAAAAGTGGCCAGACGAAGTCGTACTAAATCGGTTTCCTGAATTAAATATGCTGCACAGATTGCTTGCATTAAGGCATTGATTCGGTCAATGATATATTCGAAGGTAGTCACTAATATACATAAATCAATCTTAAAGGTGACTATTAACCAAAGTAGCATATAGCATAGAAGCCTTTATATATAGAGAGGGCCAAGGAATACAATCAAACGATCGCACACAAACCGGAGATAGTAAATGAGTACTAATGTCGCAGTATTGGGAAAAACCACCTACATAAACTATGAAACTCTAGCCGAGCCTCAGATTAAAACCCACTATGATGGAAAAAATAAAACAGGTTGGTTCTTAATGAAAGGTGCCCCTAGGCCATCATTTACCCCTCAGTTGTTGAAGGAAATTAGCCTGTACTTCGATGATGTAGCTAAGGAGATGCAAGAAACAAATAATGAAAAATATGATTTTTTAGTCTTAGGTTCCGATGTTGAAGGCGTTTTCAATTTGGGTGGTGACCTCAGTCTTTTCGGCCAATACATTAGAAATGGTGATCGGCAAGGCCTAACAGATTACGCAATCCAGAGCATTGATTTGGTATATCGAAATATGACTCATCTTAAATTAGAACTTACTACAATTTCATTAGTACAGGGCGATGCACTCGGTGGTGGATTTGAGTCAGCAATATCAGCTAATGTTGTTATAGCCGAGCGAGGAGTGAAAATGGGTTTGCCCGAAACTCTTTTTAACCTATTCCCTGGAATGGGCGCTTATTCTTTATTATCGAGAAAAATTGGGGTCGCTGCTGCCGAGAAGATGATATTGAGTGGCAATTTGTACCTGTCCGAAGAACTCTACGATATGGGGGTTGTTGATGTCCTTGCTGAAAAGGGCGAAGGTGAACTTGCTGTCTATAAATACATAAAAAGAGCAAACCACTCTCCAAATACTTTCAGTTCAATGCGGCAGGTAAAGGATATTTGCAATCAAATTAGCTATGAAGAATTCGAAAAAATCGCATTACTTTGGGTTGATTCTGCTTTGAAGCTAACCATTAAAGACTTAAAAATGATGGAGAGACTAGTACGTAGACAGAATTTGCGCGTAGATTAAGATTCTTGGAGGTGAATTATTAGTCAATATTCTTTTTTGAGCCACTGGCAGTCTCTTTTCTATCTATCATCGCATTATCGAATGCGGTGATAGTATTTGTAAATGCTTCTTCTAGCTCAGAGTAAAGTAAGAAGATTCTGTCGGTGCTAATATCATAAGGTTTCAATGATTCCCCAACCTCACAGATGGAAACTAGTTTATTTGCACCTAGTTCTATTGCCGACCCCTTTAACGCATGCAACTTCTCGCGGTACTCCATATAGTCAACCTGCATGGCGGTTTGGACCTTATTCAAATGTTGAGTTCCTTCGTATTTAAAATTGTTCAACAACGATGAAATAAATTCTGAATCTTCTCCCAAATTATGTAATTTTTGCAGTGCCATGCAATCGTACCAAATTGATTGATGGAAATCGCAATACTTATTATAAGATTCAAAACTACCTGAGTAATCATTGTTTGACTCTTTCTTAGTATTAGCCCCATTTGATAGTGTCGCAATAACTTTCAACACTTCTCGGACATTTATTGGTTTAGTAATAAAGCTGTTCGCACCGGCATCAAACGACGCATCCCTTGCTTCAGGCGTTGCGTCAGCTGTTAACATTATTACTGGGAGTTTAGCGCTGGTATCCATAAAACGGAGAGATCTAACGACATCAAGTCCGGACACCTCAGGCATATTCATATCTACAATCAGCATATCAATTTCATCTGGTCTAGAGCTTAAAATATCGAGCGCTTTATCACCCGAATCACATAAAAATACACTGTGACCCGCTTTACGTAGAATACCTTCAATGACCAACTGGTTCACGATATTGTCCTCTGCAACAAGAATATTTAAGGTCCCTGATCCAGAATATTTCTCATAATGGTTGGCCATAGTCACAACGTTGCTACCTTCTACGTTTAAGCTCTGTGCAGCATGCATGGCGTTAAAAAGCAATCTCTTCTCCTGCGGATTTTCGATGCTGGATATATAGAATTGATTTAATCGATTGCTGTCAATGTCAGTGCCGGAAGAGTTTAAAAGTATTAAGGACATTGCCTCATTCAAACCTTCCACCTTGATCATTTCTGCTAACTGGAGTGCATTAATACTTAGAAGGCAATCTTGATCCACTATTAATATGTCATATGCTTCACCTTTATCATTTGCCTGTAACAGCATCGAAAATGCGCGAGTTGATGAGTGAATCGAGTCGAAATTAACCTGCCAGCCTTTTAAGAAAGGTTGGATTGTTCGGGCACAGTCCTCACCGGCTAAAAGTAGAACCTTATTATCCGAGATACTAGACTGGGTGTTTTTGGTTTTTAGCATGGGTAATTCGAACCAAAAAACGGAACCTTCTTTTTCAATACTTTCCACTCCAATTTCGCCACCCATTAGCTCAACAAGCTCCTTTGATATCGTGATGCCTAATCCTGTGCCGCCATATAATCGTGCCGTGCTTGAATCAGCCTGAGTGAAACTATCGAATATTTTACTGAGGGATTGTTGAGATATTCCAATGCCAGTGTCCACGATTTCAAATCTAATTACGGACTTCCCTTCTAAGCCTGCTCTGGCGAGTTTGACCAATAGAGTTACGGAGCCGTTATGGGTGAACTTGATTGCATTGCTGACGAGGTTAACTAATATCTGTCTTAAGCGCTGCTGATCCCCTTTTACAGCAAAAGGAGTATCAGGTTCAAAATTACAGGTAACTGATAATCCTTTTTGTTGTCCTTGCGGAGCTAGCATATAAATTACTGAGTTTACTAGGGCGTGTAAATCCAAGTTTTTTTCATCAAGGTTCACCTTTCCAATTTCAATTTTCGAAATGTCTAAGATATTTTCGATTAACCCTAATAAAGTATTGGCAGAACCATGCATTACACCCACCAAGTGTTTCTGCTCAACATCCATTTTTGTTTCTTGCAGCAGCTCACCAATACCTATGACACCATTCAGAGGCGTTCGTAATTCGTGAGACATATTAGCCAAAAATTGGGTTTTGGCCTCACTTGCTTGTTTTGCCTTCTCAAGTGCCGCATTAAGTTTGTTAATTAAAAAAGATGAATAAAGCGGTATTACACATAACATCAAAAAAAAGCTAACTCCAAAATTTAGGTTTAGCTGCCAATATTCACTTGTAGAAAGCACACAGGTAAATCCAGTAATAGCAACGAACTGTGATATGTATAAATACCTCACGCCATATCTAAACCCATTGCCCAAAATCACCCATAAATAAATAGCAAACAGTGGAACCGCATACTCCCCTGAAAGAAACATAAGAATAGAAAGAGAAATCGAATCGAGAAGTGTTCCAAGCACTCGTCTTGTGGGCGAAGCTACAGGATTTATGACGATAGCAATAAAAATTGCCATGGCGCAGATGTAAAAGGATATGGTTAGTAAGCTTGCAAGCGTTGCGATGACATCAAGGAATTGTTCTCCTGATCTCCACGGTAGGCATACATAAATAAGTATTAGCAAGCCTATAACAAGGCGAAATCTTGATTGCTCTGGCTCTGAGTCACCAGTTTTACTTAAACGAGTGTTTAGCCGTTCATACAAATTTGGTCTTTTCTCGACATCTTCCATAATTAAGCATCAATTCAGTTAATATTGTCAGTGAAGGCGCTCTGAATGTCCTGGACACTCTCAATCCGTTCAAAAAATGCGTCTACGCAATCAGGATCAAAATGTTTCCCCGCATGTTCTTTAAGGTAGGTTTGTGCATCTGAATTACTCCAAGGCTGTTTATACGGTCTGGGTGATACTAAGGCATCAAACACATCGGCGACCGATACGATACGAGCGACTAATGGAATATTTTTGCCTGAGATACCGTTGGGGTAACCAGTGCCGTCGAACTTTTCGTGATGATTCAAGGCGATAATAGAGCCCGTTTGCATATAAATTGATTGGCTATTAGATAATATCGAATGACCAATTGTCGTGTGCTGTTGCATGATCGCCCATTCATCCGGCACGAACTTTCCAGGCTTTAGAAGTATTCGGTCAGGAGTGCCAATTTTACCAATATCATGCAGTGGGGCAGCATATTCAATTATGTCGCATTCGTTGTCACTTAAACCGAGTTCGGATGCGATCTCTCTAGCATACTTCGCCATTCGAACGACGTGAGAGCCGGTATCTTTATCGCGATATTCACCGGCTTTAGCCAGCCCTATTAATGTTTCTTTTTCGCGTGCTACAACTTTTTGTGTTGCAACTTCAACCTGACGCGACAACCAGTCGGCTCTATCTTGGAGGATTGTTTGCTGTTCATGCAGTTTTAATAGATTTCGGCAACTCGTTCGACATTCTATTTGGTTTATCGGTCTAGTTAAAAAAGCAGTTGCACCCGCTTCTAATGCTTCGTAGTAAACCGATTTTTCACTGACAACTGTCACCATCATAATCGGAATGTCATGGCAGTTATCTTTCTCCCTAATTTTTTTGATAAGTTCAACCCCGTTCATTCCGGGCATTCGATAGTCGGTAATGATTAGATTGGGGTGATTTGTATCCAGCCATTTAAGACCTTCAAGCGGATTATCAAATGCTACGACGCTGACATCCTTTTCAGCTTGTTGGATTATTTTTGTTAGAATGTTTCGACCGGTCGATTCGTCATCAACGACTAAGACTTTTCGTTGGCGTTTAAGTACGCTGAGATGACGCGCTTGTTCATAGGACGCCATATTCGAGCTTCTTTTTATAGAGCTAGAATCGTTTTCATTAGTAATCAATGTTAAATTCTCTATATATTGATTTTGATCGAACATTTCCCTATTAAGCCGAGTCAATGGTTTATTTAGTTGGATTAAGCCCAAGTTTGGACTTAATTGCATAAATGAGCAAACTATTGTTCGGAAATACCCAATAAAATAAAGTTGTTGGAGTAACTGATGTTTACAAGTCGTAGAGACCAACATGCGTAATTTATTAAAAATACCTTTGGGTATAATTTATTCTACAGTAATGATTTTAACCATTAATTTGCAATCGTTGGGGGCTACAGAGATAACCTTCAATACGACAACGTTAGCAATCAATCAAAATGTATATCGTCTAGAAATTGCGAAGACACAAGATCAGCGACGACATGGTCTGATGTTTCGGGAAAAATTGGGTTCGAAAAATGGGATGGTTTTCATTTATCCTAATTCAGCCAATCATCGAATTTGGATGAAAAATACCAAAATAAAACTGACCGTTATATGGATCGATGAAGCTGGGGAGGTGTTAGATATTCAACGATTAGAGCCGTGCCAACGAGATCCTTGTCAGAGCTACGGCTTGAATAAGCTATCAAGATATATTATCGAGTTAAATCATCAGGCTCATAAAATCAAAGTCGGAGACGAAATATCAGGATTAAGCCAGCTCTAGAAAAACTGGCTAATTCGACAGCCTTTATGCGTTTTTTCTAAGTTGATTACTGGTATCTGTGGATTGAGATAGTTCAACCAGTGTCTCCCAGGCTTTTAGCACAGGATAAGTAGCATCAGCTACTTTAAATTTAGTCAAAAAATGTTTTGGAATATTACCTTGATGTAGCACACTGTTAGGGTGCCCTTTTGGAAATATTGCGGTGTGATCAAAGAACAAGGCGCCTTCGATCGTGATTCCGGGGACAATAGTTTGCAATGCACTGATTTGATTTTCAAGCTCAAATAGCGGGTTATGAAATTTGTAGCTTTTGTTATCAATCATCTGAGTCCATTCAGCAATTCTCTCGGCGCAATAAATATTACCGGCATATTGTTTTAACGAAATTAGTAGAATTGAATCTTTGAGCAAAATTAAGCGATCAACTTTGAAACTACCATCTAATTCATCAAAATAGACTAAATTATGTTTTTGTTTAATTCCAATCGAATTTAACTGTCGGCGCTTATGCCATGACATGGCAATAAAGCGCAGTTTTTTAGCGTTGATGAGCGCAATTATTACGATAGCTAAAAGGCTAATAACAAGCGGTAATAAGCCGCTATAAAGCCAAGGTAGCTCCTTGAGAGTTTGATAGTTCATGGAGCGAGATAATACCGAAACATATCAAAAATGATACGTGAAATTGGCATTGTTTCGTTTATATCTAGAGATATAATTAACAATAAATTTCTCTGAATTTAAAAGGTCCTTTATGAGTATTTCCCTCACAACACCGTCATTAATGCTTGAACACCTTTATGATCGTGATAGTTGCACTTACACCTATTTATTGATCGACTCAGAAACTCAGGAAGGTGCGATCATTGATCCGGTATGGGAAAACTTTGATCGGGATATGCAGGTCATCAATGAGCTGGGTATTGAACTTTTATATTCAATAGAAACGCATGCACATGCCGACCACGTTACTTCGAGTGGAAAGATGCGACAAATGACCGGTGCCAAAATTGTATTCGGCGACAACGCTGGTATTCAATCGATCGACATTTCAATCAAGCATAACGAAGAATTGAAACTGGGTAATTACACCATCAGGGCTATTTCTACGCCCGGCCACACAGATGCCTGTACTAGCTACTATATAGACGGCATGGTTTTTACGGGAGACACTCTATTAATAAGGGGCTGTGGACGAACTGATTTCCAAGGTGGTGATCCAGAACAGCTATTTGATAGCATTACACAGCAACTGTTTACTTTGGGAGATGATACCAGAGTCTATCCTGGACATGATTATAATGGCCGCATAGGTTCTACCATAGGTCAAGAAAAGCGCTGGAACTTGCGTCTTGGCAATGACCGCCCTAAAACAGAATTTGTTGAGTTGATGAACAATCTCAATCTTGACCTGCCTGCGAAAATCAATGAAGCCGTACCCGCGAACATGTCCTGCGGTGTTAATTTTGATCCAAAACGCTATGTGTTAGATGATATCTCGATGGATGACCTGCATAAGGTTTGGCTTAGACTACCTGAAAATACATTGATTGTAGATAACCGAACGCCGGAAGAGTTCGCCAGTGGTCATGTGCCGGGTAGTTGCAATATGCCTATGGGTACCGAAAGCGAGCATCTAGACACTTTAAAGCGATATAACAAAGTGTATATCCATTGCCGTTCAGGTCGGCGTTCGCAAACAGTATTTACGAATCTAAATTTACTCGGTATAGACCACCTTGCTTGTGTATGCCATAGCGGTATGCCTGATTGGATAAAGGCTGGTTATGAAGTCGAAACAGTATGACTCTAATACCCTCGATCTAACATCCTCAATAGATAAGTTAATTAAGGATGTTAGATAGGCTCAACAAACGACAATGCGAGCCTAGCCATTTTTTTGGCACCGCCACCTGCACCTAGATTTTCTCTCACTTTCGACAGATCCGAAATAATCTGAGATCGATACGATTCATCTTCTAATAATTGAAATAACTCAGTCGCAATAGTTTGAGGGGTGGCGTCATCTTGTAATAGCTCCTTCACAATGCACTTATCCGCGACGATATTGGCGAGTCCAATGTTGGGAATGGTAACCAAGCGGCTCATGATTTGATAAGTTAACCACGACACTTTATACACCAAACACATTGGTGCATTCAGCAACGCTATCTCTAGTGTTACCGTGCCAGAACAAGAAACAATCGCGTTACAACAAGGGATCAAGTCATACATATCGTCACGAGTGAGCTTGATATCGACACCTGATTGTTCGCATTGTTGATCGACAGCGTCATAATCCAATGTAGAGGCCACTGGTAATATAAATTTTAGCGTGGGGTTGGTCTGCCGCATCAGTTGGGCAGTTTCTAGCATCAGGGGCAACAGTCGGTAGATTTCGCTTTTACGACTGCCAGGGAATAATCCTACAATGATGTCTGTATGATTTAACCCTAGATTCACTCGGGCTTGTTTAGCGTCAACATTGGCTTTTACTTTATCAACCAAAGGATGACCAACAAAA
The DNA here is from genome assembly GCA_047615545.1 of Polaribacter sp. Classification (GTDB taxonomy): domain Bacteria; phylum Pseudomonadota; class Gammaproteobacteria. The sequence continues at coordinate 20,431 of JBLHID010000017.1, read as the reverse complement.
CTAACTGGAATATTGGCCTTTTCATAAAACGCTTGTTCAAACTTGAATAAAACCGCCATGTGGTCGATAGAGCGTCCAATTTTATGAATGCGTTTTGGACGCCAAGCCCAAACTTGAGGGCTGATATAAAACAAAACCTTAATACCCAAAGACTTGGCATGGCGCGCCATTTTCAAATTGAATTCAGGGTAATCAACCAGTATTAACAAGTCAGGCTTGGTTTCTTCCAGCGCGGCCTTGACCAAATTCATTGCCTTCTTGATATCACCCCAATGGCGCAATACTTCTATAAGTCCTACTACTGCAATACTCGCCGAGTCGAAAAACACATCGACACCGGCTTTCTTCATTAGCGTTGTACCTATGCCTGTTATGCGAATATCGGGTCGTAACTTTGTAATATGTTCAATGAATTCTGCCGCATGAGCATCACCCGAGGCTTCGCCCGCCAGAATCATAATATGTGGTGCAGTACTCAAGGGCACCTCTTAAAATAGTGATTTTTTTGTAGACTGTTTTTTTGCTCCTGCAAAACAGTCATACATTCCACCCATGGCAATAAGTGTAAGAAAGCACCGCGCGGACGACTGCATGGATGCAGCGGTTCGGCGCCCCAAAGGTAGAACAGTGCATGGAGCGATTGTCGAGAACCGGAGTGTACTTTAGTGCATGAGGATCCACCGGGCTGGCGTACCAGCACGGAGCTGCCAACAGTAGGGACCACGAGGCCACGACCGCAATCGCGGAAAAAGCGCATTTTAAGAAGTGTCTTCAAGTTTTTAGTATCGCCTGGCACATCACCTCTACTTGTTGCTCTGTCATCTCTGGGAAAATCGGAAATGACAAGCATCGTTTCGATATGTCTTCCGTCACTGGCAGTGGTTTAGGATTGGTATCAGCGAAAGCTTTTTGCTGGTGAAGTGGGACGGGGTAATAAACCGCGCATGACAAGTTTTGTGCCAGCACTGATTCACGAATTTTCTCCCGTCGATCACTCAAAACCGTGTATTGATGGAATACATGGTCTCGATCATCAGGTATGACAGGTGTTTCGATATCACTATCTGCCAATAAACGGTTATAGGTTTGCGCCACTCTCAGCCGGTTTTGATTGTAGCTATCGATGTATTTTAATTTGATCCGTAGAATAACCGCCTGTAGTTCATCAAGCCGACTGTTATAACCGATCACATCATGGTGATATTGTTGGCTACTGCCGTGATTACGGAAAATCTTGATTTGCCGCGCGACTTCATCATCATTGGTGGTGATCAAACCACCATCGCCATAACAGCCCAGGTTTTTACTCGGGAAAAAACTAAAACCCGCTGCGATGCCAATCGACCCAGTCATTTGCCCTTTATATGTACTGCCAAAAGATTGCGCGCAGTCTTCAACAATAATCAAGCTGTGTTGGTTGGCAATGGATTGGATTTCAGCCATATCGGCGGCCTGCCCAAACAAATGTACCGGCATAATGCCCGCGGTTTTATCGGTAACAGCAGCGCCAATCTTTGTTGTATCTATATTCAGCGTAACAGGATCAATGTCGACAAAAACAGGGATAGCGCCGATATAGCGAATGGCCTCGGCAGTCGCAATAAAAGTGAATGAAGTAGTAATAACCTCATCGCCTGCCTTAATCCCTGACGCTAGCAATGCAAGGTGTAATGCATCCGTGCCAGAGGCGCAACCAATGGCATACTTAACACCCAGATAGGCAGCCGACTCTTGCTCGAATGCCTGAACATTCGGGCCTAATATGAAACGAGCCTCTGCCAAAGCCTGCAACATGGCGGGTTCAATTTCTGCTTTGAGGTTTTCATATTGACCCTTGAGGTCGACCATAGGTATGTTCATTCTGTTCCTTTATCGTTTTAGGGTTATATCTTTAGGGCAAGCTAATTAGGCCCGTTTATTTTGGCAATATGAGTGACGTTATTTCAATCGCAGTTTGCAGCGCGCGTCGACCATCTATACCGCTGACAGTCGGTTGCCCATTTGTTCTAATGGCGCGAATAAAATCAAGCACTTCAAGGTTAAGTGCATCCGTATCATCATAACGAAGTTCCTGATGGTCGATATCTTTAAATCCAGCATCATTATTGGTTTTGCCTTTTTTATTAATCGACAGGATTTTGTCCTGGAAGTCTGCTGATATATAGCAATCCTTACCAAAAATGCGCAATTTACGCTCTCGCTTTTGGCTAATACGACTAGCAGTCACATTCGCAACACAATTATTTTCGAATTCAATTCGAGCGTTGGCAATGTCGATGGTGTCAGATAATACCGATATACCACTCGCCGAAATATGTTTAATAGGGGAATCGACCAAATCTAGAATAATATCGATATCGTGAATCATTAAATCCAAAACGACGCTTACATCAGTAGCCCGTAACGAAAAAGGTGCTAGTCGTGTGGACTCAATGAATTGAGGGTCTTTTAAATTCTGCTCAATACCCAGCATCACGCTATTAAATCGCTCGATATGTCCGACCTGAAGCACCAGATCTTTAGCTTTGGCAATGTCTATTAGCTCAGTGGCCTGTTCGACTGTCTCGCTGATTGGTTTTTCGACTAGGCAATGAATCCCCGCTTCGAGCATTTCCTTTGCTATTTTATAATGTCCATTAGTAGGAACTACCAGACTTATTGCATCAACTTCCGTTAGAATATCGCGATAATCTGAGTGAGCTCGTGAGCCATGTTTTTGAGCCACCGCTTCGGCAGCCTCGATGTTATTATCGACAACGGCGACTAATTCACAGTCGGGTGAGGCAGCATATTTATCGGCATGCCATCTACCAAGATGACCGACGCCAACAACGGCGACTTTGAGTAAGTTTGACATGATGGGATCTGCAATTTTGAAACGAGGCATTATATATGAGACCTTTGCACGAGCGGGATTTTTGTTCTCTGGTAAGGCCAAAGCGCACGCAATGAAGGAGTTTACGCCAGTAAATGACCGGTTGAATATGATTTCAACGCGGCCAGGGAGCAAAAAGACAATCGTAGAAGGGTTTTCATATGTTTGATTCGCCAAATGAGAAATCAATCGCAGGTGTCGATGAAGCAGGAAGAGGCCCATTAGCCGGCTCTGTGGTTGCCGCTGCCGTCATCCTGCATCCATCACACTTGATTGCTGGGTTAACCGATTCGAAAAAACTCACAGCAGCCAAAAGAGCGAAACTTGAAGTCGAGATCAAACGAACAGCGGTCGCCTGGGCGATTGCCGAGGCCAGTATTGAAGAAATCGACGATATTAATATTTTACATGCCAGTATGCTCGCCATGCGCCGCGCCGTACTGGCTTTGACTACCTCTCCAGACATCGTATTAGTCGATGGTAATCGAGAGCCAGACCTAGCCGACTTTGAAGTTCATGCCATTATTAAAGGTGATTTAACTGAGCCTTGTATTTCAGCTGCTTCGGTTTTGGCCAAGGAATATCGCGATAGGCAAATGCTCGAACTAGACCGCTTGTATCCTCAATACCAGTTTGCTAAACACAAAGGATATCCGACTAAATTACACCGTGAATTACTCATTCAACACGGCGTCTCGCCGGTTCACAGACTCAGCTTCAAACCAGTCAGGGATTTACTCTAAGCTATGGCTAACGATTTCGTACACCTACACCTGCACTCCGAGTTTTCGCTACAGGACAGTACGCTAAGACTCAAACCGCTCATCGCACAAACTTGCGAACGCGGCATGGGTGCTGTCGCATTGACCGACATGTCAAATTTATTCGCAGTGGTTAAGCACTTTAAAGCAGCGACATCGCTTGGTGTTAAGCCCATCTTTGGAGCCGATGTGTGGATTTACCACGAAGATCGTAAAGAGACCCTCAGTCGGCTGGTTTTGCTTTGTCAGGATGACGTCGGTTATCTCAACATCAAACGACTCGTCTCGAGGTCCTATATCGAAGGTCAATTGGCCGACCGTCCCACTATTAATATTGAATGGTTACGCGAAGCATCCGACGGTTTAATCGCACTCTCTGCCTGCCTTGATGGTGATATTGGACATGCCATCAAAATGCAAAATGTGCCGCTGGCTGAAACTTACTTAAAGCAATGGCAGGCAATTTTCAAGGATCGGTTTTTTCTTGAATTGCAACGCACAGGCCGCCCCTACGAAGAGTCCTATATTGCGCAAGCGGTAAAGTTCTCGGGCGAATTTCAAGTGCCTGTCGTTGCCAGTAACGATGTGCGGTTCATGGACAAAACTGATTTTGAATCGCACGAAGCCCGTGTTTGTATCTGTAGTGGCTTTACCTTGCAAGATACCCGTCGCCCAAAAACCTATTCAGAACAGCAATACCTGCGTAGCAACGATGAAATGGTCGCGCTTTTTTCCGATATACCAGAAGCCATTGAAAACACGGTTAATATCGCCAAAGCTTGCAATGTTAAATTACGTTTGGGTGAAAATTTCCTACCCGCCTACCCAATACCAGAAGGCTACGACACTGACAGTTTCTTTCGTCATGTATCAAAAGAAGGTCTCGAAAAGCGGCTTGAATTCCTTCAGCAACAACTACCCACCGGCAAGCTGCTGGATCGTCAACCCTATGACGAGCGACTCGATTTCGAACTCAATATCATTATGGAAATGGGATTCCCTGGCTACTTTCTAATCGTCATGGACTTTATCGAATGGGCTAAACAGCACAAAATTCCAGTGGGTCCAGGCCGTGGTTCTGGTGCGGGTTCACTGGTCGCTTATGCGCTCAAAATCACTGATCTCGATCCACTCGAATACGAGTTACTATTTGAACGCTTCCTCAATCCAGAACGTGTATCGATGCCCGATTTCGATGTCGACTTTTGCATGGATAGACGCGACGAAGTCATCGAATATGTCGCTAAAAACTATGGCCGTAACCAAGTATCACAAATCATCACCTACGGAACAATGGCGGCCAAGGCGGTTATCCGAGACGTCGGACGTGTCATGTCACACCCCTATGGTTTCGTTGATCGAATAGCCAAACTGATACCATTTGAAATCGGTATCACGCTCGATAAAGCGCTAGAGCAAGAAGACGACTTACGCGAGCTATATCAGCAAGATGAAGACGTCACCATGCTTATCGATATGGCATTGTCGCTCGAAGGCTTAACCCGAAATGTCGGCAAACACGCGGGTGGCGTAGTAATAGCACCCAGCGACCTAACCGATTTTACGCCGACTTACAGCGAACAAGGTGGCGCGGGACTCGTATCACAGTTTGATAAAGATGATGTTGAAGCTATTGGCCTAGTCAAGTTCGACTTTTTGGGTTTGCGTACGCTCACCATCATCGACTGGGCGGTTAATTCGATCAACTTGAGTAAAGCCAATCATGAAGGCGGAGACCCGCTTGAAATTGAGCGTATTCCGCTAGATGACTCGAAGACTTTCGAGTTATTGCAATTATATCAAACCACCGCCGTATTCCAGTTGGAATCGCGTGGTATGAAAGACTTAATCCGAAAACTCCAGCCAGATAGTTTCGAAGATATTATTGCATTGGTAGCTCTATTTCGACCTGGGCCACTGCAATCGGGCATGGTTGATGATTTTATCGAACGTAAGCATGGCCGCTCAAAAGTTGAGTACCCTCATCCCGCATTAGAACCTATTTTGAAACCAACCTATGGTGTCATTCTGTATCAGGAGCAGGTTATGCAAATAGCCCAGGTGCTGGCAGGTTACACGCTGGGTAGCGCCGATATACTGCGCAAAGCAATGGGCAAGAAGAACCCCGAAGTAATGGAAAAGCAGCGCGTCATTTTTACCGATGGCGCCGTCGCTAATGACATCAAAAGAGAGACAGCAACCTACATATTCGACCTCATGGAAAAGTTTGCCGGCTATGGCTTTAATAAATCGCACTCGGCTGCTTATGCATTGGTGTCCTACCAAACGGCCTGGTTAAAAGCACACTATCCGTCTGAATTTATGGCGGCTGTTTTATCGGCGGATATGGACAACACTGACAAAATCGTCACCTTAATTGATGAATGTCGAGAGATGAAGCTCGAAGTATTACCGCCCGACGTTAACCGCTCCAGTTATCGGTTTACGCCCTCTGAAGATGGTTTGGTATTTTACGGCTTGGGCGCGATAAAAGGTGTGGGGCAGGGGGCGATTGAGGCGATTATCGATAGTCGAGCCAACGACGCTTTCACTTCGTTAGATGAGTTTTGTGAACGAGTAGATAGCGCCAGAAAAAGCCGCAAACTACTCGAAGCACTCATCAAAGCAGGGGCGATGGATTGTTTTTCAAAAAACCGTGCCGCACTCATGTCTCATCTTAGCTTTGCACTGCAATCAGCTGAGCAACTGCACAATAATCAAAACGCAGGCATGACCGACATGTTTGCCGAGCTAGTTCCCGAAGTGACGGTAAAACCGCTACCCGATTTCGAACCCTGGGATGAAAAACAACGTTTAATGCAGGAAAAAGAAGCCCTCGGTTTATTCCTCACGGGACACCCATTGCTCATTGTCGCGTCAGAAATCAAACAGATTTCGTCGACCAATTTATCGCAATGGCTGGCGCTATTGAATGCTGGCGATACCTCAGTCACTCGATATCGTCAAAAAGCCAAACCGACCACGGTTTGCGGCCTGGTAGTTGATATTCGGATTAAAAGCGGCTCCTATGGGCGCGAAGCATTCGTCACGCTAGATGACCGCAGTGGCCGAATTGACGTTCGCGTTTCGCCAGCATTACTACAAGAGATCGAAGCGATCGTATCAAAAGATTTAGTCTGGGTAGTTGATGGTGGCATTGCTTACGATGATTTTAATAATGGCATCAAAATAAAGGCCGAAAGAGTCCAATTACTCGATGATTACCGCCAACAAAACGCACGTCTGTTACATATCAACCTAAATGCCAATGACGATCAAAAAGCCGATCAAGTACCCCACAAGCTTGTAGATAAGCTGATCGCAGAGTTGAAACACCATCAAGGACATAACGGTCTGCCGATAGCCTTTCATATGCAAAAAGACGGTTACAATTTCGACCTCAGAACAGAGGGGGAGTGGTCGATCATTCCGTCTGAGCAATGCTTACTTTCCTTAGCTAAGCATCTTGAGCAAAAGGACTTTCGTGTCGAGTATTGATAAATCCTCAGTGGCTAGCAGTCTGTCGGACTTAGCGTTAATCTATTCGACTGCAGCTATTGCATTTATCTATCCGATGTCCGTGTAGTCGTGCTCTGTCATAGCACTATTTATTTACTAATTTCCCTTAAGCGCTAAAATCAAATTACACAACCGAGCGAGTAAAATTTTCAAACACGTATCTAACTTACGTCTGGCAATCATTGCTTTAATTATCGCTTTGATAGCCGGGCTTGGTTTAAAGCTGCTTTATCGAGAGTTTAATGTTCAGGCGCTGGATGAATTAAGCCAAGAATCTCATAACAATTTGGTTCTTTTTGGGTCCAGCCTAGATGGAACTTTGGGAGCATACGAGCATTTGCCTAAGCTTATTTCCGATCGTCCTCTCTTGACTGATGTTTTAAGTATTCCTGATTCGACGCTAGTGGCGCTTACCAATCGATTACTTGAAAAAGTGGCTACGACGTCGCAAGCAACTGATGTTTACCTAATGGATATCAGGGGTCTTACCATCGCTGCAAGCAACTGGAACCTTCCTCGTTCCTATATAGGCAAAAATTTCGGCTTTCGGCCCTATTTTAAGGACGCCATTAAGCAGGGGGGCGGACGCTATTTTGCCTTAGGTACTACGTCACTCCGGCGTGGGTATTACTTTTCACATCCAATTAAGCTAGAAAATAGATTAATGGGTGTCATCGTAGTGAAGATCAATTTAGCTGATATTGAAAAGGCCTGGTCGGATCGCGGCAATCACTTCTTGATAACCGATGAAGACGGCATTATCTTTTTAAGCACCAATCCAAATTGGACTTATCAATCGATTGGCTCTATTCCTCAAGGTCGGCTAGACGAGATCAAACAGTCCAGACGATATGCCGGAAAACGCATCTTGCCATTAAATATTGCGCCACTACATACTCAACCCTTAAGCGTTCAAGTCATTAAAGACTTCAAAACGAGTCATGCTATATTAGATATTTACGAAACAGACAAAAAGGCTTCCCGCCAGTATTTACACCATCAACAATCCATGCCAGGTGCTAAATGGACTATTCATATTTTGACCGCCACTCATCGGGTTTACGACACGGTTATTTTACGCACCTCATTATCTAGTTTTACTCTTCTGATACTGGTGTTACTGGTTTCGCTATACGCCGTCAATCGCCAACGCAGGTTGGCATTACAAGGTTCGACAGAATTGCTTGAGCAGCGGGTACTGAGTCGTACCCGAGACCTTGAGATAGAGATAGAAGAGCGCAGCAAGGCTGAACAGAATTTGCGCGATACTCAGGCAGAATTGATTCAAACTGCAAAAATGGCGGGCCTGGGGCAAATGTCAGCAGGTATTAGCCATGAGCTTAACCAGCCACTCACCGCGATTCGCGGGTTCTCAGAGAACGCGCAACGAATGCTTGATCGCAATCTGCTAGAGCCAGCACAGAGTAATTTGGCGGAGATCGACCTTTTGACCCAAAAGATGGCGGCTATCATTGGTCAGTTACGGGGCTTTTCACGTAAATCCAGTGGTGAGCGAATATTGGTTTCTATTCCTGAGTCGATTGATCAGGCGCTTGGCATGTTCCACCGTGACATTGAGTCAACAGCGCTTGAAGTAAGTGTTAACGTTGATCCTGACTTGTCGGTTGTGACTGATCCATTATTGCTCAATCAAGTACTGGTGAATATCATCAGCAATGGTATTCAAGCGATGGCGCTTGTCGATAAACCGAGGGTAACTATTGTCGCGACTTTGCAGCAAGGTGGCATGGTAAAGGACGGTATTTCAATCCGCATTTGTGATATTGGTTCGGGCATTTCGGATAGCGTTATCGAGAATATATTTGATCCTTTTTTTACTACAAAGGACGTTGGGCTAGGCCTTGGGCTATCTATTTCATATCGAATCATGGAAAGTTTAGGCGGCAATATTACTGTCTCAAATGAGGATAGGATCGGTAGTTGTTTTGAGTTATATTTGACTAATGCCTGAAAAAAACATCTGAAGAAAAAACATCTGAAGAAAAAACGAATCTTGGCGAAAGAACTCAGGTCATCTTTATTGATGACGACAAATTCATAAGAAAGTCCTGCACCCAGTCAATGGAAATTGAAGGTTTCGAGGTTGAGAGTTTTTCAAGTGGCGCTCAAGCACTAGAAACGATTAATTTAGAAAGCCCTGTTGTGGTTGTCTCTGATATCAAAATGCCCGGTCTCACTGGCCTTGAATTATTAAAGAAAATTAAAACCATAGACCCGCAAATACCCGTCATATTAATTACCGGGCAGGGTGATATAGCGATGGCAGTACAGGCTATGCGAGATGGCGCTTACCATTTTCTCGAAAAGCCTTTCGCAGCTGATAATTTAATAGAAATCATTCGTCGAGCACAGGATAAGCGCGCATTAACACTCGAAAACAGAAACCTCAAAAAGGCCCTCGAAGTGCAGAGGGCCCCAGGTGGCCGTATCATTGGTAATGCAGCTTCTATACAACAATTGCGCAATCAAATCGTACGGCTTGCCGATACCAATACCGATATATTGGTTTTAGGTGAAACTGGCACAGGCAAGGACTTGGTTGCCCGCAACCTGCATGAAATCAGTAGTAGACGTAAAGCGCCCTTTGTCGCAATCAACTGTGGAGCACTACCCGCAAACATTATCGAAAGTGAGCTGTTCGGGCATGACTCCGGTGCTTTTACTGGAGCGATCAAAAGCCGCGTAGGCAAGTTTGAGTATGCCAATAACGGCACAGTCTTTCTGGATGAAATAGAAAGCATGCCGCTCGACCTTCAAGTTAAGCTTTTGCGTGTTCTGCAAGAAAGAATCGTGGAACCATTGGGTTCAAATCGTCAAGTAGCGATAGATATCCGAGTCATTGCCGCCACTAAAATTGACTTAAAACTAGCGTCAGAGCAAGGGTTGTTTCGAGAAGATTTGTATTATCGACTCAATGTCATATCGCTTGAATTACCGACACTGCGTGACCGTGTCGAAGATATTCCATTACTGTTCCATCATTGTGCTTTGGTGGCTGCAGCGAGGCATGATTGCGATGTGCCTGAACTTTCACCAGAGCAACTCCAACAACTCATAATGTATCGCTGGCCTGGTAATGTACGTGAGCTTAAAAACATATCGGAACGCTTTGTACTCTTGGCGGAAACCAGTGACCTTAAACTAGGTGACATTATTAATACGCAGCATTCGGCCGAGGTATCGAGTAAGGAGGTGAACTTACATAGCCGTGTAGAATGGTTCGAAAAAAGTCTTATTCAACAAACTTTAGTACAAAGTGAAGGCTCTATAGCCTCTGCAGTCGAGTTGCTTGGCACACCCCGCAAGACCCTGTACGACAAAATGAAAAAATATGGCATCGATAAAAATCGTTATAAAATGTGACTGTTTGGGTGGATTTCTACCCATTTTGGATCCTAGTTTGAGTGGCTTTGGTGACAAATAGAGGATGCACGCCAGTTTTGTTTTATCTGCCTTTGTACAGCAGCTAGCATTATTCACGGAAATTATATCGACATATTTGTATTTTAATCAATAGGTTACAGATGGTTGTTAACATTTAATTTGTGCACTGACTACGGTTGAAGTTAGTAATTATTGGGGATTGGCCTGAGTCTTGCTCTGGTTTATCAAGCTCTACATGACACACCAGATGTAGGCGCGATCTAACCAACTAAAATAATGATTAACCAGATAAGGGGAATAAAATGAAATTACCAGTATTGGCCGCGAGCAGTCTTTTGCTAATGGGATCAATTGCCACCTCCACCGTTTATGCCAATTGCGATCCAGGTGAATTGGTTATTAAATTTAGTCATGTAACCAACACGGACAAGCACCCAAAGGGAATCGCCGCTACGCTTCTAGAAAAGCGTGTTAACTCAGAAATGAACGGTAAGGCTTGCATGCAAGTTTACCCAAATTCAACTTTGTACAATGACAAGAAGGTATTAGAAGCCCTCTTGAATGGCGACGTACAGCTTGCAGCGCCTTCGTTATCTAAGTTCGAAAAATTTACCAAAAAATTCCGCATTTTTGATTTGCCGTTCGTATTTGAGGACATTGCTGCGGTTGAACGCTTCCAAAATTCAGCAGATGGCTCAAAACTTAAAAATTCGATGGTGAAGAGAGGCTTAAAAGGTCTTGAATTCTGGCATAACGGCATGAAACAAATGTCAGCGAACCAACCATTGGTCAGCCCTGGTGATGCGAAAGGATTGAAGTTTCGGGTCCAGGCTTCTGATGTTTTAGTTTCACAGTTTGAGCAGCTAGGTGCTAGCCCACAAAAAATGTCCTTCAAGGAAGTTTATGGCGGTCTGCAAACTAAAGTTATCGATGGTCAGGAAAATACCTGGTCAAATATCTATGGCAAAAAGTTCTTTGAAGTGCAAGACGGCGTGACAGAAACCAATCATGGCATTATTGATTACCTAGTTGTGACTTCTGCTAAATGGTGGGATGGTTTACCTTCGGATATCCAAGGTCAATTGGGTACAATCCTGAAGGAAGTGACGGAAGCTAGAAACGGTGAGTCCACCGCAGTGAACAATATGAATAAGGAAAACATCATCAAAGCAGGCGGTACTGTTCGGACCTTAACGACGACACAACGTCAAGCATGGGTAGATGCAATGAAGCCAGTATGGAAAAAGTTTGAAAAAGATATTGGTGCTGAATTGATGGGTGCTGCTTTAGCTGCTAACTAAGTAATAGAAGTTAGATAGTTAAATAAATAAGAAAAGGGAGTTCTGGTCAACAGAACTCCCTTTTTTGTATTCCTATTTCGAACCATAAAGTCTAGAGATAAAGCCCATGAAACATGATTTTCAAAATAAATTAGGGCGGGTTGTTGATGAAATCGAAGAGACCAGCATAGCAGTTTGTTTAGGTATAATGACCTTGATTACTTTTGCGAATGTCATTGCACGCTATGTTTTTAACAGTAATATTCTCTGGGCATTAGAAGTCACCGTATTTCTGTTTGCTTGGTTAGTGCTTATGGGCGCGTCTTATGCCATTAAAAAGCAAGTTCATATTGGTGTCGATGTCGTCATCAACGCAGTATCACCACAAAAACGAAAAGTAATGGCTTTATTGTCGGTCACTGCCTGTCTTGCTTTTTCCATTTTGCTATTGGTTGGTTCTTGGAACTATTGGTTTTCCTTTGTTACGGAACGTGCCTGGCTCGAAACCGAAGATATCCCTATGCCCGACATGTTACGGTTTCTCGAAGGCTGGCTTAATGAAGGCGAAGCCTATGAAAAAATACCACGTTTCATACCCTATTTAGCACTACCACTTGGAATGGCACTCATGACCATTCGATTTTCACAAATGGCTTATAAAATAATCACTGGCGAAGTCGATAAGATCATCGCTACTCATGAAGTAGAGGACGAGCTAGAGAAAGTTAAAGCCCAGACCCAGGCGGCGGACTCCTAATGGCTATTGCAACTCTGTTCCTAATGGTGATTGCGCTGATGTTAATCGGTGTGCCCATCGCCGTATCATTAGGTTTATCGAGCATTATATTTTTATTAATGCACTCTGATGCTTCATTGGCGTCGGTGGCCCAGACCTTGTTTTCAGCCTTTGAAGGGCACTACACCTTGCTCGCCATCCCCTTTTTTATACTCGCCTCGGTATTCATGTCTACCGGTGGTGTTGCGCAACGAATTATTCGTTTTGCTATTGCCATCGTAGGCTCTTTTCGTGGAGGCTTAGCAATGGCCTCGGTTTTTGCTTGCATGATGTTTGCCGCATTATCTGGCTCTTCACCCGCTACGGTGATAGCGATTGGAACCATCGTGATTGCTGGCATGGTTCAGGTTGGTTATACCAAAGAATTCGCAGCGGGTGTTATTTGTAATGCAGGAACGCTCGGCATCTTAATACCTCCATCAATCGTCATGGTGGTGTATGCCGCAGCCACCGATGTCTCTGTAGGCAGGATGTTTCTGGCTGGTGTAGTACCCGGTTTATTAGCAGGCGGATTATTAATGTTAGCGATATACGGCGTTGCCTGTTACAAAAATTTACCCGCACAACCCTGGGCCGGTTGGAGAGAAATCTATAGGGCAGCGGCTGATGCTAGCTGGGGATTGTTGCTGATAGTGATCATTTTAGGTGGCATTTACGGTGGCATTTTCACACCGACGGAAGCAGCTGCCGTTGCGGCCATTTATGCCTTCTTGATTGCTAACTTCATTTATTGTGATATGGGGCCATTTAAACAAAAAGGCTCTGGAGGATTAATGATTGTGTGGCGTGCGGCATCGGTATTCTGGCATGCAGACACCAAGAAAAGCCTCTTCGAAGCCGGTAAACTCACCATCATGTTGTTATTCATCATCGCTAATGCACTGATATTGAAGCACGTATTAACCGAAGAACGCGTACCTCAGATGATCACAGAAGCAATGTTATCAGCGGGTATGGGGCCTATCATGTTTCTGGTAATGGTGAATATACTACTATTGATTGGTGGACAGTTTATGGAACCATCGGGTCTTCTTATTATCGTCGCACCCTTAGTCTTTCCAATTGCTATTGCACTGGGTATCGACCCAATTCACTTGGGCATTATCATGGTGGTTAATATGGAAATAGGTATGATTACGCCGCCCGTGGGTCTTAACTTATTTGTCACAGCTGGCGTTGCAGGTATGTCGATGATCAATGTTGTGAAAGCAGCGGCACCCTGGTTGCTAATCTTGTTCTTGTTTTTGATTATCGTGACTTACGTTCCTATCATTTCAACCTGGTTACCAACCTTGGTGATGGGGCCTGAGATCATTACTTATTGATAATTACCTCAGGTAGGTTCCTTATACCTTAGGAGTTATTTCGACAGAATTGTGCAGTGATAGATTTACAGGTTCAATTCTAGCCAGAATTTCTGGTCATATTTTTTGACCAATTTGTTATATGAAATCATGCTTCGGATTTCCTCCACGTAAGCCTCTCTGCGTTGCGAGTATTTAATTAATCCTTTCGCCAGTTCGTAACCGGTTGGATTAGTCGACTTCGCCCTAGCAGCTGCTCGCAGTTTTCTAATTAAGCTGTAAGCACGTCCTGTATTCAGGTTGAAGATGTAGCCACCTACTGACTGTTGGGGGCTCGAAAATCGGCGTACTTCATGTTTGGTCCCTTTGTCACGTTTCTTTGGAATGATGCCGCAGCCTTTTTTGTAACACCATTGGCCAAAGAAGTTATTGGCTTTTCTAGCAAAGCGGGAGGTACCCCATGCCGATTCATTGGCACCTTGAGCCATCGCAAGAGAGGGGGGAATGACGTCGATACGGTTCAGTAAGTCTTGGCGTTTTTCAGAATCAATGTTGGCGCAATTTTTACTGTACTTTTCACATATTTTTGTCAATCGAGCCGATGTCTTGTTAGTTTTGACAATGGCTCGTTCGGCTAATATTTTTTTGTTTTCCGCCAATATTAACGGATACATGTAATCGAAAAACGCCTTCTTCTTTTGCTTAACATCTTTGATATTACCAAAGTCAGGTATAGCCGATTGGGCGATTAGAGGCAGCGCAACCATGAGCGCAATCAGTAATATTTTTAGTTTCATTGAGGTCCATTCATTTTTTAGGAGAGGCGTGCTTCAAGCCTAGTGGAGCATGATAATATTATCAACAAGCACTTAGGTTATTTAGTTCTTATTTCCGGCATTGGCGTTATTTGTTGTCTTATATTGTTCTGGCCAATGTTCTTTGACAACAGGACTGTCGGCTGCGAGAGAGTGACAGCTATTTAAAAATAGCGAAGCTGATTCGATGGGGTCACCAGCATCCTGTTTCGAACGCTTCATTATTTCACTGGTAATGGTTTGGATTGCAGTCGTTGCAACAGGGCCTAGCAATTCGGTTAGATGAGTACAACCTCGGTTTTTTCCCATCGCGGCTTTCGACTTTAATGTCCACCCTGGAGCAATTTGCAAACCAATTAGGTTTTTGGCTGTGGCCACAACGCATTTGCAATAAGTATAAGGCGCGCTATCAATCACAGCCTCAGCATCCATCACGTTCATTTTAATATCGATGGTGATTCGAATCGAAATGTCGTGCAAGGCTTCATCAGCTTCAATCCATCCTCCCCGGTCTCTATTGGGAAACCGGTACGGTTTGGTATCGACTATTCGGCCTTCGATATCCCATAACCCATCCTCTCTTTTGTATCCGTGACAAGTGACAACACGAGTGTGAGCAAGATTACGAGTGATAGATTCAGAAAGCGGCATAATGGGAATTCCTAAACTTTTTACCAACGTATTTAAAGTATCATATCTGTATATTGTCGCTAGTACTTAAACGATTGAATAATCACTAACCCTGTCATTTCATTCTCTCAGGGAAATCGCTAATATGCAGATAAAATTATTATTAAGTGTAAATGTGATCGATATTATATAGGCAGTCATTGTGTCTGGTGTATTGATTTTATCATTTGTGTTCTTATGGTTTGAAGAACGTCCAAACTCACGAAAAGGCCCCATCGCTTATTGTCCGAGAAGTAGCGAGGATCAAACGGAGTGTTATAAAATCAACCTTACAGGATTAGAAACTGGATTGAGCGACACTATGTCTAGATTAGAAGATATCGGTGAGGGTACCAAAGACCAATGGCGATCTTCATTTACGGTCTGGCTTTTCTTACTCCCCCTTAATAGTTCAAACTGACATGTTTTCTCAATTAACTAAGACTGACCGTAGTAAGGGTATTTTGATATCTTTACTAGGGGTGTTTATTCTTAGTCCCGATGGTCTAATTATCAGAATTCTGGGTCTTGATAATGCCACTCTACTTTTTTATAGAGGTGCTTTTTCAGCTATCGCTATCTTTATTTTGCTCTTGCTTTACTATCGCAAGCGATTTTTATCGGTGGTATTCGGTATTGGTTGGATCGGTATTTTGAATGGCTTTATGTTCGCTGTTACTAATATAACCTTTGTTAATTCGATTCAATTAACGTCAGTCGCCAATACTATTTTAATTCTGTCGTCAGCACCTGTTTTTGCCGCCATATTGTCACTTATAATCTTAAAGGAAAATCAAAAGCCACTGACCTGGTTAATCATCGCACTATCGTTCATTGCCATTTTTATTATTGGTTTTGGTACCTATGGGTCAGGTGGTTTCTTGGGTGATATTTTTGCCTTAGGTTGCGCTATTAGCACTGGCTTTAGTGCTGTATTAGCCCGTCTTAAAAAAGACAGTGACCTCGTGCCATCTATCATTGTTGGCAGTGTCATCACCGCTTTGTATGCGCTTGCCAGCGCGCCTATTTCAACAGTTGACTCTACGCAACTTATATACTTATCGGTACAATGCCTTGTGCTCATACCGCTGGCTTATGCAATCATTACTATTGCACCACGTTTCACGAGCTCCGCAGAGGTTCAACTGGTCTTTTTACTAGAGAGCATCTTAGGGCCGTTGTGGGTCTGGATAGTCATTAGCGAAACACCACCTATCAATACAATCATCGGTGGTAGTTTGTTGCTGACATCGGTTTTCTGGTTTGCAATTGTCAGCGTAGGTGAAGGCTCAGATGAAGTAGACGGTAGCGCAATAAGGCATCTCTAAAAATTAAAGAAACATTGAATAGGTCGTAAAATATGGCAATTAAACCCGTGTTAAGAATGGGGGAAGTGAGTTTAGTCGAGCCTTCAGAAGAGGTGGCAGAATTCAACACGATACAACTGGAATCTTTACTCACTGACATGTGGGATACGATGGCTGCAGAAGATGGCGCGGGCATTGCGGCACCGCAAATTGGTGTCAATTTACGCGTGGTTATTTTTGGC
Source organism: Polaribacter sp. (assembly GCA_047615545.1). Lineage (GTDB taxonomy): Bacteria > Pseudomonadota > Gammaproteobacteria. Next base: position 3,458 of record JBLHID010000017.1, on the reverse strand, counting down.
TATGAGGATAATGTGCGTTACCCTGACGAAGCTGCGATTCCTCAAACAGTACTCATCAATCCTGTTATTACCCCAATCGGCGATGAAACGGAAGAGGGTTGGGAAGGCTGTTTAAGTGTTCCAGGCATGCGCGGACTGGTACCTAGGTTCACCCATATCCGTTATCAAGGGTTCGATCAGTTTGGTCACCCCATAGACCGTGAAGTAGACGGTTTCCATGCCAGAGTAGTCCAACACGAATGCGATCACTTGGATGGTATTCTCTACCCTCAATGTATTGAAGATATGACCTATTTTGGTTTCTGCGAAGAACTAGAATCGAACCATTATTTTGAATCTTAGCCTTACCATGGTGAGACGGTAACGATGAAGCTAGAAGATATTAAGCACCTAGAAAATATTGATGCTAATCATATTTGGCACCCTTATACCCCGATGCATGGTGGCAACCCTACTTATGTCGTCGAGAGTGCTGAAGGCGTACGAATCAAATTGGCTGATGGCCGAAAGCTAATTGACGGCATGTCCTCCTGGTGGTGTGCCTTGCATGGCTACAATCACCCGGTTTTGAATCAGGCAGTACAAGACCAGCTTGGCAAGATGTCGCATGTCATGTTTGGTGGCTTGACACATGCGCCAGCCGCTAAATTAGTCGAAAAGCTAGTTGAAATCACGCCAGAACCCCTAGTATCCGTCTTCCTTTCAGACTCAGGGTCGGTTTCAGTGGAAGTTGCGATGAAAATGGCCATTCAATATTGGCACGCCAAAGATAAACCCGCGAAATGTCGATTTGTATCGCTTCACAATGGTTATCACGGTGATACCTTTGCCGCGATGTCGGTGTGCGATCCTGTCAATGGTATGCATAGCTTATTTTCCAATGTGTTAGCACAGCAGTTTTTTGTTGATTCACCTGACTGCAAATTCGGTGAACCCTGTAGTGATCAAGACATTGCAGCGCTAGAAAACCTACTGGCGACAAGACATGACGACATAGCGGCAGTGATACTAGAGCCAATAGTGCAGGGTGCTGGTGGTATGCGGTTTTATTCAGCTGATTACCTGAAGAGAGCTAGAATGCTTTGTGATCAATATCAGGTGCTTCTAATTGCTGACGAAATAGCCACTGGGTTTGGTCGCACGGGTAAGCTATTCGCCTGCGAACATGCCGATATATCCCCCGACATCATGTGTATTGGGAAATCGCTCACTGGTGGCTATATGACACTGGCAGCAACATTAACAACGTTGGATGTGAGTCATTCGATCGATCAAGGTCACCCCGGTGTTTTTATGCATGGCCCAACATTTATGGCCAACCCACTGGCCTGTGCCGTGTCTCTAGTAAGTATTTTATTATTAGAGAAAACGCATTGGCTACAGCGGGTTTCTTCCATCGAGATAATTCTCGAGGCGAATTTGAGACCGTATGAATCCTGCGCCCAAGTGAAGGATGTTCGTGTATTAGGCGCCATTGGTGTTATTGAATTACACCAACCAGTTGATATGCAATGGATAACAGAGCGATTTGTAGAATCGGGTGTTTGGGTGAGACCATTCGGACGCTTGGTTTACCTAATGCCACCTTTCGTTATTGACGAAGCCGATTTGATTACACTTTGTGAAGCCGTTGGGCGTATTGTGAAATCAATTCCAAGCTAACCAGCGTAAAACAGAGATGCTTCTGACTATTTAGATATTGTAGTCAGTTCTGGCCGATAAAGTATTTGTGAAAAAAATCGAGTTTGAACTTGAACTCATCCTTAAGTTCACTGAATTCTGTCGTATGCCAGAATGACGATATTTACTCACAAGTGGTATAGAAATAAAATAAACCGCTGAGCTCTCCTACAAACTAAGAAATCAGTAGATACATAAAAAATCAGTAACAATTATCCTGTATTTCTCAATCCTGCCGCAATGGCATTAATCGAACTAAGCAATGCACCTTGCCATTCCATACGCTGTTCTTCTGTGGTTGACTCATCTCGATATTTTTTCAACAGATTGATCTGCAAATACCCGAGAGGATCGAGGTAGGGATCACGACGGGTGAGGGATAGCATTAACACTGGGTCATTTGACAACAGCTGTTTGACATTAGCGATATTCAAACATTGCTCGACTGTTTGTTTGTGTTCTTTTTGTACCTTGCCAAATACTGTTTTTCCGAGTGTTTCGTTCTGGCATAGCTTGCTGTATTCGAGCGCAGTTCGCATATCACATTTGAACAGTGACATTTGTAAATTACTAATCATGGCTGCGAAGAAAGGCCACTGCTGATTCATCTCACGTAGTTGTTTTAGTTTCTTTGGGTTTTTTTCTAACCATTGCGACATGGCGTATCCTACGCCATACCAGGCAGGCATCATGTGACGAGACATACTCCAGCCAAATACCCAGGGAATTGCTCTTACCGAGGACTTGGACATGTCTCCTTTTTTTCTATGCGATGGTCTTGAACCTATATTCATCAATCCAATTTCGCTAACCGGTGTCGCTTCGTAGAAGTATTCAAAAAAACCTTCCGTGTTGTCGGTTAGTTCTCGATAGGACAGTTCGGATAAGTCAGATAATTCCTGCATGATAGGCAGGTAGTCGTCATAGCTGGTTTTGTCTTCACGAACAATACACAGGCTTGCTTTCATTAACCCTGTAATGCCCATAGCCAGTTCGTAATGGGCGGTCTCGACGTTGCCATATTTATGTGACAGCACTTCGCCCTGTTCAGTGAACTTGATTTGACCAAGTACAGTTTGAGGTGGCTGAGACATAATGGCCTCATGAGTGGGTCCGCCACCGCGGGTAATCGTGCCACCACGGCCATGGAACATACGACATTGCACACCATGCCGTTTGGTGATTTCGACGACTTTTTGTTGTGCTTGATAAAGCCCCCACGAGGCTGAAACAATGCCGCCATCTTTACAGGAGTCAGAATAACCCAGCATGACTTCCTGCATGTTATTGGACTTGGCGAGCAGGCTTTTATAAGTGGGGTTTTGCAGTAACGTATCGAGCACGATATCAATATGTGCCAGATCGTTGATGGTCTCGAATAGCGGAGATATCTCTATGTCGCAAAAATATTCTTGATCTTTTTTGCCCGCAAGGCCAACTAAATAGGCTAGGTACATGACTTCCATGATATGGCTAGCGGTATGGGTCATCGATATAACGTAACTACCAATGCAACGTGCGCTGATTTCATTACGCATTTCATAAATGGTATGGAATAGATCAAAGGTTTTTTGATTGTCTTCGGTTAACTTTTCGATGTCAAAAACAGGGTGGTTTCCGGATTCGATTTGGTCGCTCAGAAACTGTATTCGTTGGGCTTCATCGAGGCTTTCATAGTCGCCAATACCACCTTGCGATACGATCTCCGCGACGACATTACTGTGTAGCGTTGATTCTTGTCGAAGGTCAAGTGCGACCATATGGAAACCAAAGGTTTC
>JBLHID010000016.1:0-29264 GCA_047615545.1 Polaribacter sp. | reverse complement strand
GCACGACATCGCCCATTTTCAATTTATACTCTGGCTTGCAACGCTTCTTATTTACACGCACCTCACCCTTTCGTATGATTCGGTAGACTCGCGTCTTTGGTACCGTCTTTAAAGTCTTCAACAAGAAATTGTCTAACCGTTGGTCGACCTGTGTATGGTCGACTTCCACAAAGGAGACGCCGCTAGTGACCGGTGTTGTATCAGGATCTGGAATATTAGTATTCAATTGATTGCAGCGCTCGTAAAGTATGGTATATTTCCGATCGTAGCATTGTACTGCCTATTTTCAAGGCAAACACTACCAAAACGTATTTTTATAGGAAGCAAGTACATCAGTCCGAATCATTCGATACGGCAATTGGTTCCTTAGAAGATTAGCCCTAAAACTACTTGATGAAGTAGTTCTCGACAGGGCACATTTACTGACTCAGGCTCTATGTACAGTCTCTTTTATAGTTTTTTACTGATCAAGAATATTGAACTGATAAGTGGTTCGAATAAACCACTACAGCTTTGCGCTGTGCCCGTTCTAAACAATCCAAAAAATCAATCAGGGAAACTAAAAACAACCAGTACCGAGCCTTTAATTGAAGGCAAAAACAAACATGAAACGTATTTTAATCAACGCCACACAGACCGAAGAACTTCGCGTCGCCATGGTCAACGGCCAACGTCTTTACGATCTTGATATAGAGGTTCCCTCTAGGGAACAGAAAAAATCTAACATCTACAAAGGTAAAATTACCCGCGTAGAACCTAGCCTTGAAGCGGCTTTTGTTAACTATGGTGCTGATCGCCATGGTTTCCTCCCCTTTAAAGAAATCTCAAAGCAATATTATCGTGAAGGCGTCAAAGCTGAAGCGGGCAAAATCAGCATTAAAGATGCGATCAAGGTTGATCAAGAAGTCATCGTTCAAATCGAAAAAGAAGAGCGAGGCAACAAAGGTGCCGCACTCACCACTTTTATTAGCCTTGCTGGCCGCTTTCTAGTTGCCATGCCTCAGAACCCTCGTGCCGGTGGCGTATCTCGCCGCATAGAAGGAGAAGATCGCGACGAACTAAAGAAAGTTCTCTCAGAACTCACAATGCCAGAAAACATGGGCGTCATTGTGCGCACGGCTGGCGTCGGTCGATCAACTGAAGAAATGCAATGGGATTTGGATTACCTAACCCAAGTGTGGACAGCCATTGAAACTGCAGGTAACGCAAATCCCGCACCATTTTTGATTTATCAAGAGTCAGATGTCGTCATACGCGCATTACGCGATCATTACCGTGCTGATGTCGGCGAAATTTTAATTGATTCACAAGAAGCTTATCAGCAGGCCCATGATTTCATGTCAATGGTCATGCCTAACACGATATCGAAACTAAAAAAATTCGACGAAGATTTGCCCCTCTTTAATCGGTTTCAGATTGAGAGCCAGATTGAATCAGCATTTTCACGTGAAGTCACTTTACCCTCTGGCGGTGCAATCGTTATCGACCATACGGAAGCACTGATTTCTGTTGACGTTAACTCCGCGCGCGCTACCAAGGGCAGTGATATTGAGGAAACAGCTAGGCAGACTAATCTAGAAGCTGCGGATGAATTGGCTCGTCAGTTACGCATACGTGATTTGGGCGGACTGATTGTTATCGATTTCATCGACATGATGCAAAACAAGAACCAACGCGAGGTTGAATCTCGTCTACGCAACGCCGTATACGACGATCGCGCTCGTGTTCAGATTGGCCGTATTTCTCGGTTTGGTCTGCTTGAAATGTCACGCCAACGATTACGTCCATCATTGGGAGAATCAAGCCAGATTGTTTGTCCAAGGTGTATTGGTCAGGGCAGCATTCGTGATGTTGAGTCGCTATCATTAGCAGTATTGCGCTTACTCGAAGAAGAATCGCTGAAGGACAATACGGGAACCATTCTGGCTAAAATGCCGATCGAATGCGCGACTTATTTGTTAAATGAAAAACGTGACAAAATTGATGACTTAGAAATGCGACGTAAGGTAAAGCTCGTTGTCATTCCCGATCCAAATTTAGAAACACCTCATTATCTAATCGAGCGAGTCAAGGATAACGACACCCACCGCCATGAATCGAATTACAAGAAGTCATACGAATTAACAACAGAAGAAGATGCCGTCGACCTTGTGGGAATTGCCACCCACAACTCAACGCCCGGAGAAGTTGCAGCGGTTCAAAGAATCGAACCACCAGCGCCTAAGCCAGCCACAAACCCTGAACCAGCAGCAAAAAGTGGCCCCGGATTCTTTCAAAAAATATGGGATGCCTTATTCGGAGCCAGCGAAAAAAAGAAAACCGAGGCCGATCAGAAGTCGTCGCAGCGCTCGCGTGACAATCGTGGATCTCAAAACCGTAGCCGTCGCGGGAAATATCGCGGCTCGCAAAATCGCGATCGTAATAGCAACTCGAATAGCAATTCGAATAATAACTCGAATAATAACTCGAATAACAGAAACTCTGCTGACAACAATAAGAAAGAAGTGGCAGAAAAAGCTAACGCTAATAGTAGTCAAGACCAAAAAGATGATAACCAGTCAGAGACTCAAGAAAACAAGCCTAGAGCAAAGCAAAATCGATCGCCAAGATCTCGTAGTAATCGGTCGGGGAATCGTCAAAATCGTTCAACCAATCAAACCAACGATAAACCGAACGATACCGTAGCTCAAGAAGGTTCGAACCCTTCTGATAACCCTAACCATCAGCAAAAGCCAGTTAGTACCGAAAAGCCAAATCAAGCGAAGATGCCGGAAGGCAATAAGGTAGAAAGCGATACGACTGCTTCGCAGTCTGCCATTGCTCCGCCACCACCTCCGCGTCCCAACACGCCAAGAGTTGAGCCTGCTAAAAATCAACCAAAAAGCGAGACAGTCGCTCCTGCACCTTTAGCGGCTCAACCTCAAACTGCCCCTCAATCGGCTAAGCCTGCACTTTCACCAGTCAAGCCGTCTGAAACTAAACAAGTGGAGACCAAGGCAGTCGAAGCTAAACCAGCAGAGACAAAGCGCGCCGAGCCTAAGAAAGTTGAAGCTAAGCCTGTTGCAGCTAAGCCTGTTGCAGCTAAGCCCGTTGATGCTAAGCCAGTTGAAGCCAAGCAAGTAGAAACCAAGCAAGTAGAAACCAAACCTTCACCAGACAATTCGTCCAGTGAAAGTAAACCGACTAGAACTCGAAAACCGGCACGACCAAAAAAACAATCAGAAGCTACTGCAAAGAAAGAAGCTTCAGCAGCGTCTAATGAAACCGATACCAAGCCTGCTACGGTTGAATAAATAGTAGCATTAGAGCTGGTCAACATGGGTTGACCAGCATTTGCAGGCAACATTATCTTACTTGCTCACCTATTGTGGTATAAATCACTCGACTCGATAAAACAGGTATAAGGTTTGGTTTGGCTCAGCTTTACTCCCTAAACAATAGTAAAGATCACCGCCAACTGACGTCGTTGTCGTTGTCGTTTGCAGATTTTAGCAATTCCAATAAAGGCATTGCCCTGGTACTTAGGGCGACTGAAGGCTGGTCTCCATCTTCTTCTTTATTCAAACCTTTCTGGTCGCTTTCATCAACAAGGTTTTTTTGCAAATTGGTGAGTGCTTGATGTACGTCTTTCGCGGCAATGGCGCTCGGTATAAGGTTTCCGAAATCTATCATTTCGAGCATCGCCTCTCCAACATCGTTTAGCATAGTAATATCAGCATAGGATTTTGTTGTGAATGTAATAGGCATAGCGATTCCCAAAATAGTTGTTATCAGTCTACCCTTTCTAGGGGTTATCTACGGTTTAAATATTACTAGAACTTGATAGAATCCGCCTTCTCCATTTTTTGATAACGATTACCACCCAATTAAATATGAATAAAAGTCTAGTCACAAATTTAATCGCTCTCGCGGTAACCCTAACCGGTTACTCAATTCATCACGACATTCTGTTTTCTGTTGGCATTTTTGCACTATCTGGCGCCATCACGAATTGGCTAGCAATCCACATGTTGTTTGAAAAAGTGCCCGGGCTTTATGGCTCAGGTGTCATTCCTGCACATTTCGAAGAGTTTAAACTCGGTATTCGGGATTTATTGATGGCGCAGTTTTTTAACGAGGAAAATATCGATCGTTTTTTGAACAAAGAACAATCCAATCATATTGGTCAGCATTTGGCCCCTGTCATTCAAAAGCTCGATTTGGCACCTGCCTACGACACTTTAGTTAAAACAATCATGGAGTCATCTTTTGGCGGCATGCTCGATATGTTTGGTGGTCAGCAGGCATTAGTGCCTCTGAAAGAGCCTTTCATTGAAAACATGCGGGCGGCTATTATCGACATTAGTGCGACAGAATCATTTTCGAAACTGCTTGTTGAAGAGCTAGAACAGCCAGATATGATCAATGATATTCGTAATAACATCGAAGTGATCGTCGATAAACGACTGGATGAATTAACCCCTCAATTAGTAAAAACAATAATTCAGGATATGATCCGACAACATCTTGGATGGTTGGTTATATGGGGAGGTTTATTTGGTGGATTAATCGGATTGATCAGTGCTTTGCTGGGTGTGCTATAACGAAGTCTAGTCATTACTCGGTATTGAATCGAATGATATCTTCATCATTCTGATCGACTTTTTTGCCCAGGCTTATGAACCCATCGCCGCACAGCGCTAATTCTTCATGTTGTAAGAATACTGCCTGCCCTTGCTGAGTTTCGATGAAAGTGCCATTGGTGCTTTGATCTGTGATGATAAACTGCCCGCATCGGTGCTCTACTTTAGAATGGTGCCGTGAAATCAAATCGCCATCGACGACAACATCGCAGTCTTTGCCACGACCCAAAATATACGCAGTGGCATCAAGCGGGGTTTTATAGGGTTTACTCCGATAGATCAGTGTTAGATTTTCGTCGGGACTATCACTTTGTATTGGGGTAGCAGAAGTCGTAGTGATATCAGCGATCTCTTTCTTTTCCTCATCCCATGAGAGAATATAAATATCGAGAAGTTCGCTCTTAGTTTTGACTCTAATACGATCAAAAGGCCTCATATTGCTGGATAACTCTGAACTCTTAGCCAAACAGGCCATTTCCTTAGAGCATAGAATTTGACCTGCTTTTGCCATACTAGCAATTCGGGCAGCAACATTGACGGTATCACCAAAGATATCATTGGTTTCTAGAATGGCGCTTCCAAATTGCATGCCTATTCGAATCGAGATTCCGATAGTGTTTAGTTTCTTGTCACCTTCTATGACACCTTGAATCGTACGGGCTGCCAGTAAGGCCATATCGACATCGATAAAATAGACTAGAACTTCGTTACCGATCGTCTTAACCAAATGTCCCTTGTGCATTCGAATAATGTCGGTCACGGTATTTAACGCATTCGATAAACGTTCAGACGCTAATTTATCTCCCCTACTCTCATCACTAGTCGTTGTGCTGCCGACAACGTCGGCAAACATGACCACACATTTAATTGACTCCCTTGTCATTGATTTCTGTCCCGGAACTGAACTACGAGGTTTCGGTCAATTTTATGAAATCAATCGCTCGCAATATTCGCTTTAGCGTTTGTGCCTTGCCGATCACTTCCACTGTTTGATCGATCGGTGGAGAAAATGACCCACCAGTCACAGCCACGCGCAAAGGTTGGCCTACTTTACCCATTCCGACCTCTAACTGCTCAGTGACTGCCTGAATCACTTCGTGAATAGGTTCGGCACGCCAGTCTGTCAATGACTCTAGCCCTTCACTCAGGCACTTTAGTGGCTCTAACGCATCAGGTTTAAATGCTTTCTTAGCAGCTTTAGCGTCGTATTCATCGAATTCTTGGAAGCAATATAAAATGCTCTCGGCTAGCTCATTGATGGTCGATACGCGTTGGCGGTACAAATCCACGATGGTGTCGATATTGAGGGCATCGGCTACCCCAACTTCAATTACTTTCAGGCGTTGCTTAACCAACTCGACTATACCGTTTAACGGCATGCTCATCATGTATTGCTGATTGATCCAGTTAAGTTTTTCTGTATTGAAAGCAGCTGCAGCTCTATTAACATCACCCAAGTCGAAAAGCTCAATCATCTCTTCAATCGAGAATATTTCCTGATCACCGTGCGACCAACCTAACCGTACAAGATAATTTAATACCGCTTCAGGTAAATAACCGTCATCAAAATATTGCATGACGCCAACAGCCCCATGCCGTTTAGACAGACGCTTGCCATCATCACCCAGAATCATTGGTAAATGCGCATACTCAGGGCAGTCTGCACCAAGCGCCTTCAATATATTCATTTGTCGTGGTGTATTGTTGACATGATCATCACCGCGCACGACATGGGTGATATTCATATCCATGTCATCCACCACGACGGTTAAGTTATAGGTTGGCGTGCTATCACTTCTAGCGATAATTAAATCATCTAGCTCCGAGTTACTAACGGTAATACTACCTTTGACATGATCAGCAAAAGTGACCTCACCTTGCTGTGGATTCTTAAACCTAACCACCAAATCCGCAGTGCCATCGGGTGATAGCCCCATATCACGACAACAGCCGTCATAGCGTGGTTTTTCCTTGGCTGCCATTTGCTGCTCTCGCAGAGACTCTAGCTTTTCTTTGGAACAAGCGCAGTAATAGGCATCACCTTGATCGACCAGTTGTTGAATAATTTCCTTATAGCGATCAAATCTTTGAGTCTGAAAAATAGGACCTTCATCATAATCCAGTTTGAGCCACTTCATACCATCGAGAATCGCTTGTACCGATGCCTCGGTCGACCGGCCCAAATCGGTGTCTTCAATTCTCAACACAAATTGACCACCCATTTTTTTGCTGTAAAGCCAAGAAAATAGAGCAGTTCTAGCGCCGCCAACATGGAGTAATCCGGTAGGGCTAGGAGCGAAACGAGTTTTGATCATTGGATATCTCTGAAACAGACAACAAGGCGTTGCATTCTAACAAAATGCTACCAATTTGAAATGGACGGACCCGAATTAAGTCGCCCAAAACACACTAGCGTTTAAGATCCTATCGAGTAGCGCTGCCGCAAGTCCATTTGGCCATGACAGTGGAGGGATCGAAAAATTATGCTACCTAGCTCAGGTAGTAATGTAGCGATTGCATGCAAATAAGTGCATAAATACCGGCTAGTACATCATCAAACATAATACCAAAGCCACCCGGTAGTCGTTTGTCCGCTAGTTTGACAGGCCAGGGTTTGACAATATCGAAAAAACGAAAGAGTAAAAATCCAACTACAATCCACTGCCAGTTCAGCACTGGCACCGCAATCATGGTAATCCAAAAGCCAATCACCTCGTCCCAAACAATGCCCGGATGATCATGCACACCTAGCGCCTCGCTGGTTACGTGACAGAAATAGACGCCTAGGACAAAGCCGACCAGAATGATGCCAAGATAAATCGACAGCGGTAAATGAGCAATCAGTAGGTACAGTGGTATGGCGACGAGCGTCCCCATCGTGCCAGGTGCAAAAGGAGACAGACCTGATCCAAACCCTAATGACAATAGATGGATCGGGTGCCGCAGTAGCGAGGCTGGAATTGGTTTATTCAAAATGTTGGTACCCTTGCCAATGATTCAGATCTTCGGTTTGATGATTACTGACCAGTTCATAGCCACTGCCTGTAATTTCACCAATCTCAGTCAGTTTACACTGCGGATTTTTCAGGTTCCAGTCATCGACGACACTTTGGTACTTGGCGGGTATCGTAAAACAAAGCTCAAAGTCATCACCACCAGTCAGTGCAAAGTCATAGGCCTGCTGACTAAGAATCCAGTCATTGACAGGTAAGGCGTCGCGTCTGATAACAGCCCCCTTTTGACTTTGATCTAGGATATGACGTAAATCGCCGACTAATCCATCTGATAAATCAATCGCTGCACTAGCATAGTTCGTCAGAAAATCGGTAAGCTCCAGTCTAGGGGATGGGCGGTTAAGTGCCGCCACACAAGATTGAATCAAGTCCGGCGGTAAAGTGATACGTTTCTGTAGATGAGCCAACCCCAGCGCCGCATTGCCAAGCTTGCCAGTCACTAAAATTAGGTCGCCCAGCTTTGCACCTTTTCTATCGACATAATTATTTTTATCGACCAGACCCGTAATTTGAATCGTAATGGAAAGCGGTCCACGACAGGTATCCCCACCAATTAATTCAATTTGATACTGGTTTGACGTGTCCTTTAAGCTGCTCGAGAATTCAGCCAGCCATGCCTCGTCAAACTTGGGTAACGTAATTGATAGCAAAAACCAGGCCGGTGTCGCCGCCATGGCAGCGAGATCGCTTAAATTAACAACCAGTGATTTGTGAGCAATATCTGCTGCACTGGTCTGCTCTGGAAAGTGAACGCCGCTAATCAGCGTATCGACACTCAGGACGAGTTGTTTACCGACGGGTACATCGACAATGGCAGCATCGTCACCCTGCGATAGCCTTACTGGAAAACAAGATTTTCCAGTATTAGAAAAAAATCGCTCAATGAGCGAAAATTCATTTAGTGAGGTGGTCATTGGGACAGGCTTAATCAAATTTGGGCTTTAATCAGCCCGTCGTTCTAATCAAGCTTTCGTTTCAAGCGAGCGAAGTATTTTGGCCAATGGATCGAGCACGCCATTGATAAATTTGTGGCTATCATCAGCGCCGTAGACCTTAGCTAGATTAACCGCTTCGTTGATCACTACCTTAAAAGGAATTTCGGGGTGATGAATAAATTCGTAGGTCGCGATCCTCAGTATATTCGTCTCAATCGGATCAACATGGTCTTCAAAATTTTCGATATGCTGTCGATAATGTTCATCAAGTGTAGAAACACAGGCAGGAATTTCGAACAATAATTCAAGAAAGTACGCTTTGTCTCCCGTTGCAACGCCCTGCTCTTCTACATAGTGATCTTTTATCCACTCGAGATCCTCACCAGACAGTTGCCATTGATATAGGGCCTGCAACCCTTTGTCGCGGGCATGTTTTCGTTTTTTAACAAAACGGGCCTGCTCTGCCACTTCTTTACTACTCAATTTTGTTGGCATCTTTAATTACTGTTTTTATTGCTGTTTTTTGGGGCTGAATTAGTCATCGAAGTCGGTTAACCGATTTTCCTCAGTAAGGTGATCATTTCCATCGCGACCATTGCAGCGTCAGCCCCTTTATTACCGGCTTTAGTACCTGCTCTTTCTATTGCTTGCTCGATAGTATCGGTTGTTAATACCGCATTTACGACAGGGATAGAATGTGTCAGAGCAAGCGTTGATAACGCCTTGGCATTTTCACCCGCGACAAATTCAAAATGGGGCGTCGAACCACGAATCACAGCACCAATTCCGATAATGGCATCAAACTGTCCTGAGCTTGCAAATTTTTGGACCACTAATGGCATCTCGAAGGCACCAGGAACATGACTAACCGTAATATCAGAAGCCTTGATACCAGCGCGTTTTAGCGTATCAACAGCGGCACTTAACAGGCTCTCGACGATAAAACCGTTGAAACGCCCGACAACAATTGCGATTTTAGCTTTATCGGTAGTGAGGTCACCGTCGATTGTATTTACTTCAGCCATATTAGTGTTTTCCTAAACAAGTTCGTTTATTCAGAGTAATAGTTAACGACTTCGAGCCCGAAGCCAGCCAACGCATGAAATTTCTTAGGTGCACTGAGTAACTTCATTTTTCGAACACCAAGATCAACCAATATTTGAGCCCCGATGCCGTAAGTTCTGAGTGTATCAGGGTGGTCCTCATCTTGACTAGAATCATCTCGAATCAAAGATTCGATTTTCTTCACCATATCTTTTGGAGTCTCGGCCTGGCGTAAAAATACGATAACGCCGTCACCTTCCTTCTCGATAGTTTTCATAACCTCTTGCAATGGCCAGCCACGCCCAGAGGTACCCGACAATGCATCGTGTAAGGTATCTTGAACATGTACCCGCACCGCGATCGGTTTATCTGGATCAATCACACCTTTCACTAAGGCGAGGTGTAATTCCTGAGCGATGGTATCTTCGTAGGCATAGAGCTGGAAGTCACCAAAATCTGTTGGAAACCGAGACTCTACGATACGCTCGATTGTATTTTCATTTTCAATACGATAGCGAATTAAGTCTTCAATCGTACCGATTTTCAAATCATGTAATTCGGCAAATACTTCAAGGTCAGGTCGACGTGCCATGGTGCCATCGTCATTCAGTATTTCGACAATAACGGCTGCTGGCTCAAAACCGGCTAATCGAGCAAGATCACAACCTGCTTCGGTGTGGCCTGCTCGAATCAAAACACCGCCTTTCTTCGCCATTAGGGGGAAAATATGCCCTGGCTGAACAATACTACCGGGTGTTGCATCGGCGTTTACCGCGGCAAGGACTGTGGTAGCTCGGTCCGACGCTGAAATACCCGTTGTGACCCCTTCGGCTGCCTCAATCGATACCGTGAAATTGGTTTCCAATTGCGCTTTATTATCACCAACCATCAGAGGTAAACGTAATAGCTGGCAGCGTTGCTCTGATAGCGTCAGGCATATCAAGCCACGGCCGAACTTAGCCATGAAATTAATATTACTAGCAGTTACCGCTTCGGCGGCCATCAAAATATCGCCTTCGTTTTCTCGATCTTCGTCATCCATGATAACGACCATTTTACCAGCCTTGATATCGTCGATTATTTCTTTCGTACTGTTCAAATTCATACAGACATAAAACCTAACTAGATGGTATAAAACCGGCTTTTGTGAGTGTTGCCAATATTTTATTATCAGATAATTGATTATCAGATCGTTGATTATCAGCCGTATCAGTGCTGGGTCTTCCAGTGATTAATCGTTCGAGATAGCGAGCGATTATATCAACCTCGATATTAACTGTAGTACCCGCTTTATAATACCCAAATATCGTTTTTTGCTGCGTATGGGGCACAATATTGACATCAAATTGGTTTTGATTAACGTTGTTCACCGTCAGGCTGGTGCCGTCGATGGTGACTGAACCTTTGATTGCAATATAATGCTGTAATTCAGGGGCTATTTCGAATCGATATCGGGTCGAGCGTGCATCTTGCTGCATGTCAATTAGTTCAGCCAACCCATCGACATGTCCGCTGACCAAGTGACCACCCAGAGCAGTATTCAGCGTAAGTGCTTTTTCTAGATTTACTGAACTTCCAATCTTTAGGTGCCCCAGACTAGTCTTGTTCAAAGTCTCGATAGATACATCTGCCGTAAATTGCTTGGAATTATAAGAAACTGCCGTTAGGCATACGCCATTCACCGCAATACTATCGCCTAGCTCACAGCTATTAAGATCAAGTCCAGCGGTGTTGATAGTCAGTGACATATCCCCCGCTTTGTTGTCGATGTTGGCTATAGAGCCAACCGTCTGAATAATTCCGGTAAACACTGTTACTTCAACTCCGTATCTTATTTTTTGAGTTTAATTTGATCGTGTAACTCGTCATCGGCAACGACGAGGCATTATCAAAAGTCGCACCGGCAAACACACCAGCCTGAGCAATTTGCTCGGCGGTATCGTATATTTCGTACGCCGTTTGCATAGCGCCAAGCGCAAATTCTGATCCTGATCCGACAGCCCAAAAACGCGAATATTGTTCAACTTCGCGCAATGAATACAATCCAAAAATGCCATTCTCATTCATAATTAGAGCATCAACTCTTGATGATTCATAAGAGTCGTCGTCATCTTCTTTGCTATTAAGAAAATATTCTTCCTTCAAAATCGGATGGATTGTTTTCAGCGTGGTGAATATTGACATGCAGTCACTCAAATCAATTTTATCCGTATGATCTACAAACAGACTTTTCATTACCAAATGGTGCGCAGCACTGCCAACGATACCCATATAGGCTTCGGTTTGTGCGCTACCATTGGCAAACGACAAAATTTTATCAGCATTAACAACAAACTCTGCACTTTGTTTGGTATCGCCAAAACTGGTCAAACTATCAGCTGCAATACAGGCGGTGCCATTTTTTACCGCTGCGACGATTGTCGACATAACTAAAGATACTCGGGAGTTAATGTTAAACGGATATCGTTACCAATGGTTCGTACATCATTGATATGGCAATTGACACGATCTTTCATCTGTGTGATTTCACCCAGATCAAACAAACCCCGAGCTTGATTACCCAGAAAACAAGGCGCTAAGTAAAGCACGACTTCATCCACTAGTTGCTGCTGCATTAATGCACCAGCCAATCGTTGCCCACATTCAGTGTGGATTTCATTTATCTCACGGGAAGCAAGATATTGCATCAACTGAGATAAATCAACCTGCTCATCTTTTTGTGCCCGGTCTAATACAATGACCTCAGCACCAGCCTGCAACAACGGTTCATGGGCCTTTTGATCGGTGTTCGTCGTAATAACCCAAACTTGACCAGCGATAGAGAATATTGTCTCCTTGCCTGTCAAACATAACTGCGAATCGATAATGACTTTAATGGGTTGCCTCACTTCGACTGTTTGCCCCAAATCTGTATTAGATAAGCGAACATTCATCGAAGGGTTATCGTCCTGCACAGTGCGCGCGGTGGTTAAGATAGCTGAACTTCTAGCGCGTAAACGCTGAACATCGAGTCTGGCTGGTTCACCGCTTATCCATTGACTAACGCCATTGGCTAATGCAGTACGCCCATCTATGGATGTCGCCATTTTAACTCTCAAATAAGGGCGTTTCTTTTCCATGCGGGATATAAAACCGACATTTAACTGACGAGCGTCTGCTTCTAACACCCCACAGATCACTTCAATACCCGCTTGTTTTAATTTGGCTATGCCCTTACCTGCAACCAATGGGTTGGGGTCTTGCATTGCAATCACCACGCAGCTGGGTTTTAGTTCGATTAGAGCATCGACACAGGGTGGCGTTTTACCTTGATGAAAACACGGTTCGAGAGTGATATAAAAACAACAGCCCGCCTCTATTGGCTGGCCATGGGTTGTTTTACCACGAATGGCATTGATTTCTGCATGCGGCCCACCGGGGTATTCGTGCCAGCCTTCTGCCACACAAATATTCTGATCAACAACCAAACAACCTACTCTAGGATTTGGCGCAGTAGAATAAAATCCATGACGGGCTAACTGTAGGGCTTTAGCCATCCATCCTTGATGGATAAGTTGATCGGGATTGTGAGGCATTAAACATCCTCATCGATCAATGGTACCTGACGACGATGCATTTCAGGCGTTGGTTCAGATTCAAGCGTCTTAATCACTTCTTGAAACGCCTGAATATCCTCAAAACTGAGATAAACAGATGCAAAACGAATATAGGCGACATGATCAAGTCTTTGCAATTCATGCATGACAAGGTCACCAATCTTTCGACTCGGAATTTCGCGTGAATCGACACCCAATAAATGTTTCTTTATTCGGTTAATCGCGTCTTCGATTTCTTCAGCGCCGACTGGACGTTTTTCCAGGGCACGCAACATGCCACTACGCAGGCGTACTTCGTCAAAGGCATCTCGACTGCCGTCACTCTTAATCACCATTGGCATATTTAACAAGGGCGATTCATAGGTAGTAAAGCGCGTTTCACAAGAAACGCACTCCCGCCTACGGCGCACCTGCGTAGACTCCTGAGCCAATCTAGAATCGACTACCCGAGTATCAGGTGTACCGCAGAAGGGGCACTTCATATAAGTGGTCTAGTGTCTAGTGAAGGGACTAATCTTTGTAAACAGGTAAACGTTTACAAATTTCACTTACTTTAGCTCGAACACGGTCAATTACGCTTTCATCACCCATGTTATCAAGGATATCCGAAATCCAATTAGCAAGGTCACGCGACTCAGCTTCGTTGAAGCCACGCGTAGTGATGGCAGGAGAACCAATACGTAAACCAGAAGTAACAAAAGGAGACTGTGGATCGTTCGGAACAGAGTTTTTGTTAACCGTGATGTGAGCCTTACTTAAAGCTGCGTCGGCCTCTTTACCCGTTAACCCCTTGCTGATTAGAGAAAGCAGGAATAAATGGTTTTCAGTACCACCAGAAACAATATCAAAACCGCGTGAGATGAACTCTTCAGCCATTGCATTGGCATTGATCAGAACTTGCTTTTGATAATTAACAAAGTCTTCGCTCATTGCTTCTTTAAATGCAACCGCTTTACCAGCGATAACATGCATCAATGGGCCGCCCTGTGTACCTGGGAATACCATTGAGTTCAGCTTCTTCTCGATCTCTGGATTTGATTTAGCCAGAATAATACCACCACGAGGGCCACGAAGTGTCTTGTGAGTGGTACTAGTGCAAACGTCTGCAATTCCGACCGGGTTAGGACATAAACCTGCCGCAACAAGCCCTGCAACGTGCGCCATATCGACAAACAGATAAGCACCAACGGCATCAGCAATGTCGCGGAAACGCTGCCAATCAACAACACGTGAGTAGGCAGAAAACCCAGCAATAATCATCTTAGGCCTATGTTCTTTAGCCAATGCTTCAACTTCAGCATAATCGATTTCGCCGGTAGTTTTATTAATGCCATACTGAACCGCATTAAATAGTTTGCCCGAAAAGTTAACTTTAGAGCCATGAGTTAAGTGCCCGCCATCAGACAAGCTCATGCCCAATACTGTGTCGCCCGCGTCTAACAGCGCGAAGTACACCGCTGCATTGGCACCTGAACCGGAGTGCGGCTGAACATTGGCGTAATCTGCCCCAAACAGCTCTTTAACTCTAGCAATTGCCAAATCTTCTGCAATGTCGACATGCTCACAACCACCGTAATAGCGTTTAGATGGATAACCTTCAGCATATTTATTAGTGAGTACTGAGCCCTGTGCCTGCATAACGCGTGGGCTAGTATAATTTTCTGACGCAATTAGTTCGATATGATCTTCTTGACGTTGGACTTCATCTTGCATAGATGCCCAAAGTTCTGGATCGAAATCCGCGATATTCATTGATTTTGAAAACATTTAGGTTATCCACAGAGAAAAAAGAATGTGATTCTACTATACCAATATGGCAGTTAGCACTAATAAACACGACAAATTTCATTGTAATTTCGGCATAGCATTTGATTTACAAATACACGTCACCATTTAGTAAATAGCTAAAGATAAACTCGATAACTATTGGCCAGAAAAAGCCTATGTAAATTATGGGTTAAGCAATCGCTTTCGAGTGTATAATTAGGCCATAAACCCACCTAGGAGATTATTATGGAAAACGTTGGCATCTATACCCCACCCATTAAAAACAAACCAGTTGTAGTTACTGGCATGTCAGACGAACACTTTCAGGTCAACTTAACGACTGAAGATCTGGAAGTAACGCTATCAGCCCAAGACAAACTAAGAGAAATTGTCACCCAAAGTGAAGATGAAGTCAGCGCGATCCGGATCTACATTGGTGGCGGCGGCTGTAGCGGCATGTCTTATGGCATGACCTTTACAGACCAACAAACCGACTTCGATACGGTAATCGCATTCGACGGATTCAAAGTCTTCGTTGATGTGGTAGCGCTTAATTATTTGCGTGGTGCGCAAATCGATTACATCCAAGAAGAAGGTCGTGAAAGATTTGTGTTTAATAATGTATTTGCTGAGACTGGTGGCTCTGGCTCTTGTGGTGGCTGTGGCTCTGCTCAATAGTCAACATTACTGCTAGAACCTAGTGCAAGCAACATCGAAACCCGGCCATAAGCCGGGTTTCGTGCTTTTAATAGCACCGGCTAACAGCTATCGGATCTCGCCTTATCTAAAAGCAGCCCTGGCTTTAAATTTAAAAACCCTACTGGTATCCAATAGCCGATATTCACTTGTTCCCGAAGTAGCGCACGGTGTCACGGTTGACTTCACTGACCAAGTACAAGCTCTGAGCATCATTCTAGAATCGATCGAAGATCTAGACATAAAATGCGTGCTTGCGACAGACGACTCTTGCGTGAGTTTAAGCAACCAAATTGCATGGCAGTTAGGTCTCACACACAATCAATCATCGGCAACATTACTGACTCACCGTAAGGATTTAGCTCGTGATGCGGCTCAGAGCTTTGGCTGCAACACCCCTGAATACCAAGTGGTCGAATTACAGCAATCGAACCAATGTTCCAAATCAGTCAACTATCCTGTTGTGATTAAGCCTTTAAGTTTATCCGCCAGTAAAGGCGTCATTCGCGCCAACAATCAGCAGCAGTTTAAAGCGGCCTGTGCCACCATTGATATTATTTTGGCCAAATCAAATTTCACTGGCTACGAACGAAATCATGTCTTGGTCGAAGGTTACCTCGACGGCCCAGAATTTGCTGTTGATGGCATTTTGATTGACGGTATCTTTCACCTACTCGCGATTTTTGATAAGCCCGAACCTTTAACTGGCCCCTACTTCGAAGAAACATACTACTTGACGCCCAGTCAATTAAGTCAAACCAATCAATCGGCACTGATCGCTGAAGTATCACGATGCTGTGATGCCTATGGCCTAACACAGGGACCGATTCATGCTGAAGCCCGAATCACAGAAAACGGTGTATTTTTAATCGAATTAGCCGCTAGGACGATAGGCGGACAATGTGGACAATTGATTGAGTTCTCGTTACAGCAGAAACTCGAGGAAATCGTTATTCAGGGACTATGCGGGAAAACACCCAACTTACCTAAGAAATCTCTTTGCGCTGGCGTGCTGATGATCCCAGTAAAGACATCAGGCATTTTAAAAAGAGTTGAAGGGCTAACGGCTGCTATGCAGGTTGAATTTGTAAAAGATATCGAAATTCACATCCAAGAAGGATATGAACTAGTGCCATTGCCCGAGGGTTCTAGCTATCTTGGTTTCATGTTTGCCCAAGCGCCTAGTTTTGAGCAAACATTTGATGCCTTAAAAAAAGCACATCAAATGCTTAATTTTGTTACTCAGCCAATATGGAGGCTGGACAGAGCTGATCCTATAGCGCGTCTCTAAAAACACACGCGTTATAGAGACGCCCTAACTAAAGAACTATTTTGCACCCGCCGCTTTAAAACCATCGGGTAGTTGGCCAAGATCACCCTCTTTGAACAAGAAACCAATCATATGCAGTTCAATAAGAGCCAAACTAGCTGGGTCGACTGTCGATAACCCATTCTCGTTGATGATCGTAGTTTGACGCTGCAGCCAATCTTTCCAACCTTGCTCAGAGACAGTGTTAAAAATTCTCTGACCAAGCTCACCGGGATAAGGTGCTCGCTCCATTCCGGGTTCTTCACTACCTAATACTACGCAATTAACCATTCGAGTCATTTCTTCACCAATATCATTATTTTCATCATTCGTCATTTCTACCCCTCCATGCGCTAGTGGCATACGACCACCACGGATAGCGGAAGTGCCATTTTGGCCTAAAGCGCCTCCTGTTGCTCCACCGTTACATGGATGTAACTCGTTAGAACAAGCTAGAAGCACTTGTCGAAGAGCAAAAAACGCCCCGTTCATCCCGAACATAAAAAAGCAGCCAAAAGTCGGCTGCTCGGTATAATATCAAATTGTAGCAAGATCAGAACGCATAATTGAAGCCGACTGAAATCACAGGCCAGATAGTTAGGTCAGCCAAATCACCGCTAGCGGAACTTTCAGCCGAATTAAGCGCATCATCAATTTCAGCCTGACTCTTTCCTCCGATAGCCGTTGCGTTTAAGTCCAGAACCGGATCCAACAAAGCGACCCCTATTTCAACTGACAAAGAAAGCCCAGAATCAGCAGCGGCCTTTCGGCCCCAACCAAGCCCTATATAAGGTTGATAAGAATCACTCAATTTGATGCTACCCGACATTGTCCCAACGTCAGCAGCAGTAACGGTCGTACCATTTGAAGTGAAGCTGCCACTCAAATCGCCGCTAAAATCACCACCAATATCAGCTTTTATTAACCCTGTACTTAAATGAAACGTGCCATCAAATAAATGCCAGTCAATCAATAAAGCACTGGATCCTAAATTAACATTGGCAATCGCGTCAATTGTGCCCTCGTTACCGGGATCACCAACTGTTATGGACTGCGATTCAGAGTCTACATTAAGGGTGGTGAAACTGACTCGGGCACTAATTGTATTCGTTATGGTCATGCTCAAATCAACGCCAGGTCCCACAGTGCCCAATTTGATACCAACGCCGATATCCTGCGCTGCATTCAGATTAGACGAACCTAGAGCGATAGAACTTAATAATATCCCTGCAAAAATTTTCATGTTGCCTCTCAAAAGTCAAATTATTGTTCGCGGTTACAAGCCTTATTGTAACTATAAGTACTTATTTTGCCGTAAGTTCCACTCGAACATAAACTAGCAAACTGTATCTTACTGACACCAGTAAAATAAAGTCATGATAGCATCAATGCTAAAAATCATTCAAATATATAAAAGATCAAATTGTCACTCTAAAAAACGCATACAATTTCTCAATTTACCTCGCACTGTAATATCGTAAGTCACGGGTTACTGATGTAGGTCAGTTCCAAACAAAGACAATATAAAACCGATTCGGCCACTTCCAGAAGAGTCACCCTGGGTCGTGTCTGATAGCATGGGAAGGCACCATACGGTAGACTTTACGAACTCAACATATGGACCAGGCGCAAGATGTCGGACAACACTAACCCAAGTACACAGCTGCCTCATCCAATGATTTCATCTGGCGACAGTCTCAAGGCCTCAATGGAATTTCATATCAAAATCGATTCTGACAATACCCTAGCAGCACCCTTTTTAGCCGAAAGGACAAAGCTTCCACTGAGTCAAATTAAGCTTGCTATGAAAAAAGGCGCTGTCTGGCTGTCAGATAAAAATGGAGTCAGTCGAATAAGGCGTGCAAAAAAGGCATTAGCGAATGGCACCACACTACACTTTTATTTTGACCAAAGCGTTCTCAGTGCTGAGATACCACGCCCTAAACTGATATCCGATGAGGAATCTTACAGCATCTGGTTCAAGCCTCGGGGTGTATTGTGTCAGGGATCAAAATGGGGTGATCACTGCACTATCCATCGCTGGATCGAATCAAACGACTCGAAACAACGCCCAGCAATGATTGTCCACCGACTAGACCGAGCCGCTTGTGGACTGATTATGATTGCTCATAGTAAGCTAATGACCCAAAACCTGTCAGACCTATTCAAGCAACGCTTGATAGAGAAAAAATATAAAGCAATAGTCTTTGGTGAATTTCCAAATCATGCCGATCCCATCACGATTAATTCCGAGATCGAGGGACGACACGCTTGTTCAAAAATTGAGCGGCTAGAGTATTGCCCTGAGAAAAACTTATCTCTACTTGAAGTTAATATCGAAACTGGCCGCAAACACCAAATACGCCGCCATTTGAGTGAACACGGTTTTCCCATTCATGGTGACCGCCTGTATGGCGGCGGTGATTCAGTCGACTTACAACTAGCAGCGGTTTTTCTGAAGTTCAAGTGTCCGTTAACCACTCAGTTAAAGGAATTTCAGCTACCGAAAGAGTTGCAACCGAATTTATAGGCTGAACAAGTTAAGGGGGTGTAGGCTAGCGCCTATATAGCCTGTTATTATAATCTATGGATAAAACCATATAAAACCTAATTGGAAGGTAAAAATGACTAAACTGGCACTATAAAAAAAAACTAACCTATTTAAGCTCATACTTATAGAATTACCTTAACAAAAACGACATTTCACCGAATAATTCGAATCATCCGAACAGGGTATAGATAGTGGAAAATCAGTGGTATAAAGAATTACAAAGTGGCATCAGCACGCAGCCTTTGCTAAAAACACTCGAGGTTAGCGAAGGTACCTTCTCGCATAATTATCAAGTTGATCTGGCTGCCAGCGACGCCTTATACGACTTGTCAATTCTAGCTGACGTCACTGAAAGCAATCCTGTTCAGGCACAACTCGTCAAAATAGAAAAACATTCTGATCAGTACTCAATCAAAATCTACACCATGGGCAATTCTATTAACCTCTCTGATTCGATGCCAATCTTCGAGTCTATGGGATTAAAGGTATTGATTAGTCGGCCTTACAAAATAACACTCGGCAATCGTATCTTCTGGGTACAGCATTTCACCCTGGGTGAAGCTGAAAATCTCTGTGATATCGATGTTGACAAAATACCGCGTTATTTCACCGAGTTGTTTGAGAATATTTGGCATAATAAAAGTGAAAACGATGCCTTCAATGAATTACTGTTTAGCGCCTGTATTAAGGCCAGAAATATCGAGATTCTGAGAGCCTATACCGCCTATTTGCAGCAAATCCGGTTTCCGTATAGTAGTACCTACATCACAGAGACATTAAACACCTACCCTGAAATCACTTTGCTTTTAGTTAAGTGCTTTCTGCATAAATTTGACCCGCAAAAAACAGATTTGAATTCCTACCCAGATCTGGTTAAGACAATTAAAGACCAGCTACATCAGATCGAATCACTCGATCACGACTTAATATACAAACGTATGCTCAACTTAATCGAGTCCAGTGTGCGGACCAATTACTTTCAGACGTCTGAGGGTGACGATAGCTATATCAGTTTCAAACTCGACTCAAGTACGATTATTGGCATGCCAAAACCAAGTCCCATGTTTGAAATATATGTTTACTCTCCGCGCTTTGAAGGCATTCACTTGCGCGGTGGATTAGTCGCTAGGGGTGGCATCCGCTGGTCTGACCGCAAAGAAGACTATAGAACCGAAGTGTTAGGCCTAATGAAAGCGCAAATGGTCAAAAATGCAGTTATCGTTCCGGCAGGTTCCAAAGGTGGTTTCATCACCAAACAAATTTCTAAACTGGCTGCCGCAGACATTTATCCAGAAGTACAAGCTTGTTATTCACTTTATATCAATGCTCTGCTGGCATTGACCGACAACCTTCAAAACAGCGAAGTTGAACATCCCAAACATACCATAATCTATGATGCAAACGACCCTTACCTAGTTGTCGCCGCAGATAAAGGCACGGCAGCATTTTCTGACGTTGCTAATGGCATAGCCGCAGGGCACGAGTTTTGGCTTGACGATGCATTCGCTTCTGGCGGATCACAAGGCTACGACCACAAGAAAATGGGGATTACCGCTCGAGGCGCGTGGGAATCAGTGAAACGTCACTTCCGTGGTATGGGTAAAAACATTCAGACTGAAGACTTCACTGTTGTTGGTATTGGTGACATGTCCGGCGATGTATTTGGTAACGGCATGTTGTTATCTCCTTGCATTCAACTCATCGCAGCATTCAATCACATGCACATATTTATCGATCCGAACCCCGATACCAAAAGTAGCTTCACCGAACGCCAACGCCTGTTCGAATTACCACGTTCGAGCTGGTCTGACTATAACGAAAAACTCATTAGCCAAGGTGGTGGGATTTTTTCTCGAAAAGCCAAGCAAATAAATTTGTCCCCAGAAATTCAACATTTGATTGGATGCAAAAATTCAAGCGTCACACCCAATGAACTTATAGTCTACTTGTTAAAGGCACAAGTCGATCTCATCTGGAACGGCGGCATCGGCACTTACATTAAGGCTTCGGCTGAAACCCATGCCGAGGTGTCCGATAAGAACAACGACGACATTCGTGTCGATGGATGTCAGGTCAGAGCCAAATCAATCGGTGAAGGCGGTAATCTTGGTCTGACCCAAAGAGGTCGCATCGAATATGCCCAATCAGGCGGCCTGATTTATACCGACTCAATCGACAACTCTGCGGGTGTCGACTGTTCCGATAACGAAGTCAACATCAAGATTTTGCTATCTCAATTAGTCAAAGTGGGCCGTTTAAGCCAACAAGACAGAAATGACCTATTGGTTGAAATGACAGACGAAGTCGCGGAGCATTGCCTGTTCAACAATTATCGACAAACTCAGATCATTGATAGCATAGAACAAGATGCCGCCTTGAATATGCATCAACATGCTAGGTTTATGCGTCATCTCGAACGTGAAGGTGTATTTAGTCGTCGCCTAGAGCACCTTCCAAATGATGAACAAGTCGTCGAACGAATAGCACAAAATAAAGGGCTAACTCGTCCAGAACTATCAATATTATTGTCATATAGCAAGTTGACCTACAAAAAAGCATTATTAGACTCTTCATCATTGACCGAAGATTGTTATAACCAATTATTGCTCGCCTACTTCCCCACTCAACTGCAAGAAAAATACACACCAGAAATACTACAACATCCATTACGTAAGGAAATAATAGCGACGTTATTAAGCAATATGATTACCAACAACATTGGAATCGGTTTTGGTTTTCGTATCCGAGAAGAAACCGGTGCTAGTATTGAGAATATCGCTAAAGCCTATGTTGTCTGTGTCGAAATATTTGACTTAAATGACACTTGGCGGTCACTAGAGAAACTCGATAACGTCGTATCTGAACATGACCGATATGAGTGTTTTCGTTCCGTCACTGGACTACTAGAACGCTCCATTAGTTGGTTACTACGTAATAAGAGCGCCAATTTTGATGTGAGTAACCTAATCGATCGATACAAACCCGATATCCAAATATTACGTAACGTTATTTCCAATTCGATGATCGGACAGTCAAAGAAAAACTACAGTGCTTCACGTAAACGTTTCATCAAATACAAGCTGCCAACTAAGCTAGCTGAAGAGTTAGCTGATAAAAACACGCTGGCATCTGCTTTCGACATTGTCGAAATTAAAAGCAAGCTACTCAGCGATACCGAACATACCGCCAAATTATTTTATGCCGTATCTGAGCGTTTACAGTTGCACTGGATTCGCAGCGCCATATCAAGGACTATTGTGCGTAATCACTGGAATAATCTCGCTATCGTCAATATGCGCAACGAATTACATGCCAACCAGCACAACCTAACAGAAATGATATTGCAGTCAGTGACCAATAAACGCCACATTACTAAGGCATTGGCGCAGTGGGAAGAGCACCACGCCGAAGCACTTGAGCGCTACGATAATATGGTCAATGAACTTAGTGCGATGAGGAACTTGGACTTCCCAGCCACGAGCGTTGCCGTATCGGAAGTCCGTCGACTGGCGTCAATCACGTTTCAGACCCAACAGGGCTAGCAATAAAGCTCAATTGAAAACGATAGACTCAACCTGAAGCTAACGAAATTGTGGTTTCAGGTTGAGTTTGAACTAAGTCCCAAATTATTTTCCCGCCGAAGCCAGCTAGCCTAAATTAACAATGTTCAAAAATTGGCAAACAGTTTGCTTTCATCAAAGATGAACTTTAGACCACCTGAATGATCTACCTGAGCCATAAATGCGTATAGTTTAGTTCGCATAGTAGATATCGGTATTAATAACATGAAACCCAAAATTATTTTGGTAGCATTGGCCCTTGCGGTCGGCATTGCGATAGGTGTTTTCACGCAAAAAACGCCTAGTACCGAAAAATTATCCTCTTTTCAAAATACTGCGGCTGCCGTTGACAATGTGAGTATGATCGATTCTTCGGCCTCAGATATCGAGGCGCTCAATCGTCTATTGCAAGCCGAAATCAAGGCGCGCAACTCCTTAGAGCAAAAATTTAATGCATTAAGCCGCGTAGTCTCCGAGTTTAAGACTACTTCGCAGAACCAAAGTATCGGTCTATCCGATCAAGCTGAGAGCTTACAATCACTAGATGACGAGCCTGATAACGACTGGTTTAATGAACAAGCTCTGGTCGAAAGTGGCATGACCGGCGGCCAGGCTAGAGAATTGAAGGTTTTTTTTGAACAACAGGAATTACAGCAACTGTACCTGCGCGATCAAGCGATCAGAGAAGGTTGGGACCGGCAAACATATAGTGAAAAATTTCAGGTGATTAATGAAGAAGAGGATGCGCTGAAAGACAGACTTGGCGACTCCGCTTATGACGCCTATTTATACGCCTCGGGGCAGTCCAATCGAGTAGAAGTTAGTAGCGTACTGGCCACTGCGCCGGCAGGTGCTGCGGGTATTCAGGCAGGCGATCATATTCTGCGTTATGACTATCAGCGCATCTATAGTGGATTTGAACTGCGTCAGGCGACGACAAGAGGTAATGCAAGTGACTCGGTTCCCGTGGAAGTCGAGCGTGATGGAGAAATTATGGAGTTTTATTTGACCCGCGGGCCGTTGGGCATACGTATGAACTCGGTCAGCGTTGCACCGTGAACTTAGCCTGCTGATAATGGAACATGGATACCCCACTTGTGAGGATCTTCCGCTTTGCCGTACCCAGTGCTATTGAGTTCGTTATAAAATCGCGGTGTAAGCACACCCATTCGTGTAAACAATTGATCACTTTCAACTAAAATCCATCGAAAGCATATGGGGATGCCCGTGCGATCTATTACTAGTGAAACCGAAAATCATAAGGCACTCCCAGAGTTGACAGTTAGATAAATTGACTAGAGTGCCTCTAAACATAATTTTTTAGAGGCACCCATCGCCGAATACATCTAGCCCATTTTACCAGCTACTGGCTCGGGCATTATCCCAATCGCTCTGCCAGTCTTCTGGCATTGTATTAGAGTCCAAAAGACAACCGGAAGAAAGTTGTGGGTAGAGCTGAGCGTAGTTTTTAACGTCTGTACCTTGAACTCGGCGGTTAATATGCTCAGGACGAAGCTCTTCAACATTATTTAAGCCTGCGGCACCGATAAGCTCTATCAGGTTCTTAATCGTTTCATAATGAAAATTAGCGACCCTTTGAGCCTTATCCGTGACTACTATCGCTTTGTTACGTGACGGGTTTTGTGTGGCAATGCCTGTAGGGCAGTGGTCAGTATTGCAAGTACGTGACTGAATACAACCGAGCGCCAGCATCATGCCTCTGGCAGAGTTAACGGTATCAGCCCCCAATGCCATGGCTCGCAGAATGTGAAAGGCGGTAAACATTTTTCCTGATGCGATAATCCGAATTTGATCCCTTAAACCAACACCGATAAGCGCACTATTAACGAAAATAAGTGCATCACGGATCGGAGTACCTACAGAGTTGGTCATTTCGGTGGGAGCAGCACCGGTGCCACCTTCGCCACCGTCAACGGTTATGAAATCCGGCTTGATCCCCGTTTCCAGCATCGCTTTACAGATGGCTAAAAATTCATCTCGACGACCGATACATAATTTAAAGCCCACAGGCTTACCGCCGGATAACTCCCGTAATTTATGGACAAAGTGGAGCAATCCAACGGGTGTCGAAAACGCGGAGTGTGAAACTGGAGAAACCACATCCTGACCCATTGGCACATCGCGAATGATGGCAATTTCCTGTGTTAACTTAGCCGCAGGTAAGATCCCTCCGTGACCCGGTTTGGCGCCTTGAGACAGTTTTATTTCTATCATCTTCACCACCTCTTTAGAGGCATTGTGGTGAAAGGTTTTAGGATTAAAACCACCCTCATCATCACGACAGCCAAAATAACCTGTGCCGATCTGCCAAACAATGTCACCACCATGTTCAAGGTGATAAGGACTCATGCTACCTTCCCCGGTATTGTGAGAAAATTCGCCGATCTTAGCCCCCTTGTTTAACGACATAATGGCATTTTTGCTCAATGCGCCATAGCTCATCGCCGATATGTTCATAGGAGACGCCATATAGGGCTTTGTACATGCGTCGCCACCAAACTTTATACGAGGCGAAAAGTCCGTTAGATGTTTAGGTTGTAGTGAATGGTTTACCCATTCGTAACCAGCACGATTGACATCAAATATGGTACCGAAAGGACGCGTGTCTCTGACACCTTTAGACCGTTGATAAACTAACGAACGAAACTCTCTAGAAATGGGGCTGCCATTAGTTTCGTTTTCAACGAAATATTGTTGTATTTCTGGTCGGAAAGATTCAAGCAAGTAGCGAAATCGCCCCAATACAGGGTATAAACGTTTGATGGCTTGTTTGGTTTGGAACATATCTGCCAGCCCCAAAATAATGATCGGCACTACCACTATAAACAACCAAAGAGCGCTAGGAGCAGCCAAACTGAGTGCGTAAATTAGTGCAGGGGCTGCGAATATGAAAACAATAAAAGATTGACGAACTGTCATAAAGATATCCTATAGAAATAGTTGTGCCCCCTGCGACTTAGATTTTGAGAAACCGTTCATTAAATTAATCAAAAAAACACTAGCCCACCTAGTCTTATTGCAGGCACACTTCCCATCATTGCCCTCATTTGAGCGTTTAGTAACATTAATTCTAAGGCAGATAACCTCGACGATATATTGTCAATTGACGCATACTTATCGTTGGGTTTGAGTGTTGCACTTATTCTTTCTTATTTTGGCGTATTTACATCGAAGTCACGAAATTAGAACCATCAAACCTGACAAGACCATCTGTCGCTAAACCAACCCACGCAATGGCAACGCTTGTCCAAGCTCTAGTAACACACGTTAAGGAACTCCCGTATGACTGATTTTCTGCTTTTGGCATTTGTATTTTTAATTGCAGGTGTAATGGCTGTTCCCATTGCATCGAGGTTGGGGCTTGGGTCTGTTTTAGGGTATCTAATTGCAGGCATAGTGATCAGTCCCATTTTAGCCTGGCTCCACGTTGACGTTATCTCTATTCAACACTTTGCCGAATTTGGTGTAGTAATGATGTTGTTCTTGGTAGGGCTAGAGCTAGAGCCAAAATTGCTCTGGTCTATGCGGGCAAAACTTTTGGGTCTTGGTGGCGGGCAAGTGTTACTTACCACCTTGGTTGTGATGGCCGCTGCCATGTTTTTTGGCCTAGTGTGGTCTGTTGCTTTAGCTATTGGCTTAGTGATGTCGTTGTCATCCACGGCTATTGTTTTGCAAACCTTAGGCGAAAAAGGATTGATGAAATGCGATGGTGGGCAGTCTAGCTTTTCAGTGTTGTTGTTCCAGGATGTTGCAGTAATCCTGATGTTGGGCTTGGTGCCTTTGCTGGCCTTGCCAGAACTAGTGGAAGCGCTCTCACACTCAGCAGTAGTTGCAGAAGGCGACCATGGTGGCGCATCCATGAGCCTTGTTGATGGTTTGCCTGCGTGGGGTGCTGCTTTAGTCACTTTGGGCGCTATCGTGACGGTTATTGTGGCGGGCTCTTATTTAACGGGACCTATTTTCCGGTTTATTGCGGTTGCGCAGTTACGCGAATTGTTTGTGGCTACCGCATTGTTGATTGTGATTAGCATTGCATTGTTGATGTCGCTGGTTGGGCTCTCGCCCGCGTTAGGCACATTTTTGGCTGGTGTCATATTGGCCAACAGTGAATACCGCCACGAGCTAGAAAGTGATATCGATCCGTTCAAAGGCCTGCTTCTTGGGCTGTTCTTTATGACTGTTGGTGCGGGCATTAACTTCAGTCTGTTGTCTGATAATTTGTCTCTTATTGTTGGGCTTACCCTTGGATTGATGACATTGAAAATTGCTGTGCTCTATGTGCTAGCGGTTACCTTTAAACTTGGCGGATCAGACCGATGGTTGTTCAGTTTGGGATTAGCCCAGGCTGGTGAATTTGGTTTCGTGCTGTTGTCTTTCACTGTTTCAAATGCCGTAATTCCCACTGACTTGGCTGACCGTTTGCTGCTTATAGTGGCGCTTTCAATGCTACTTACACCGGCGTTATTTATTTTCTATGATCGTATTATAGCGCCACGTTTTTCGGCGTTAGACGAACGAGAGATGGACACAATAGAAGAGAAGAGCGAGGTTATCATTGCTGGCCACGGGCGCGTGGGTGGTATTGTTAGCCGTATCCTGCGCGGCAGCGGAATGCTACCTACGGTGATAGATTTCAGCTCAAAACAATTGGAACTACTTAAGTCATTTAATGTGCATGCCTACTATGGAGATGCAACCCGTCCCGACCTACTACATGCCGCGGGCATTGCCGATGCAAAGCTCTTTGTAATTGCCATCGATGATAAAGATCAGATCACCGAACTGACCAAATATGTACGTCATCATTATCCGAGTTTACATATCATTGCTAGAGCAATAGATCGCAATCATGTGTATGACCTTTGGCATGCTGGGTGCCGCGATATTGTTCGCGATACCTATGATGGTTCACTGCGAATGGGACGCTCTGCAATTGAAGCATTAGGGTATACCCGCGATCAAGCGCAACGTATGACGGATACGTTTAACGATATTGATCGACAAGGCATGATTTCGATGGCCGAGCACTATGACCCAGCAATTCCAGCATTTGAGAACGAGGCTTACGTCGCCTGTATAAGAGAGAATCGAGGCATCTGGGAGGCGGAGCTAACTGTGAAAATGGAAGCCATTATGACCGAAAAACCTAAGCACGAGAAAAGTTAATCAACAGGCCAAGTCTGTTCTTGGTGGATGGACTAAAAATAATTGGCTGGGGGGTTTAATTTCTAGGCTGTGCTGATTTCCAGATACCGGTCATTCAAGTTACGAAGCCATGATGCAAGTCACGGCACATTGCTGCCTTTAACAATTCATTCTTCGCCTGCGCTCCCCGCGTACTATTGAGCTTAAAACCACTGATCATAAGAATAAGGACACAAGAATAAAGGACAGGCACTCTTCGATTCTCTGTTATAGGCGCAGTTGAGTACTACATTCGATATTACAACAATAAAAGAATACCCTCTGCCATTGGAAATATAACCCCAGTGCACAGACGACAACAATTACTTAAAGTGGCTTAGAGTTCCTACGGAAATACTTGACCATTACATAGCGCCAGCAAGGCCGCCAGCAAGGCCGCCAGCGCCACCAAGGCCAGGACTGCCATGACTCATGGGACCGCCAGGGCCAGGACCACCAGGACTCATGGGACCGCCAGGGCCAGGACCACCAGGAGGACTCATTCCGAGCCCCATGCCTCCCCCCATAGGTCCGGTACTCAGGTTGCCACTACCGAAACCGACGAGATTCTTGGCTGCTTTGCCCTTAATGGTAACGTCGTCTGCTTCCTTAGCGGCGCTGTTTCCCCATCGATCCCAGATGGAGATGTTCAGGCTACCATCGGGGCTGCGCATTACCTTGCCGCCAGCGATGCCATCGGCGCCGACGGTGAGCGACTGGGAAGGCAGACCGGGCAGGATGAGTTTGTATTTCCCGGCTGGTAGCTTGTCGAAGTGGAAAGTCCCATCCGCGCCCGTTGTGGTGCCGACTTTTACGTTACCGGGGTCGCCCTCAAGCCCAATTGGTACAATTGGTATTGGATCGCCTGCTATGCCGGGTAGCTCGTCAGGCATCAGTTCGCCATCGCCGCCACCTGGAGGGGGAGCGGTTCCTCGGGTTGTTGACACATCCCCCAAAACGGTGTT
>JBLHID010000015.1:0-31225 GCA_047615545.1 Polaribacter sp. | reverse complement strand
CTCAACGACAAGCTGAACCCACCCGTCAAAGCGGTGTTTATTTACAATCACAACCCCGTTTGCACTCACCCTGATCAAAACCGAATGCGTCGAGGTTTGAGTCGAGACGATCTATTTGTTGTCGGTTGTGATGTTGTGATGACTGATAGCCTGAGTTATGCCGATATCATATTACCCGCTTCATCACATTTTGAGTTTGACGATATCTATGCGGCCTATGGTCAAAGCTACCTGCAAAGAGCTGAACCGGTGATTCCAACTGTCGGAGAGTCATTACCCAATACCGAAATATTCCGTCGGCTGGCCGCTCGATTTGGATTTGATGAAGCATTGTTCAAACAAACCGATCATGAATTGATGGATGCCGCCGTCGATCCTTCAGACCCACGTTTAAACGGGCATCGCCCTAGCCAACTGCCGACCGATAGCGCATTGCTAATGAATACTATTAACAATGAACCAGTATTAATGTGCAATACCGTTAAACCGGCAACAGCATCTGGCAAAGTTGAATTGTACAGCCATGAACTCGAACAAAAATTTGGCTTTGGAATCCCTAGATACGACCCGGTATCGAGCCATTTCCCCCTGGTGCTCATCTCGCCGTCTTCCTCCAAACGAACCAACGCTACGTTTGGTAGCGATCCGGCTTCTGCGTCACCTGAAACTATCGAAATTCATCCCGAAGATGCGAAGCTACGGGGCATTGTCGATGGCGCTCAATTACGAACCTGGAACAACCTAGGTGAGGTGACACTCATTGCCAAGGTAACCGATGCAGTACCAACAGGCGTTGTCTACAGTGCGAAAGGCACCTGGCTAAATACCAGCAACACAGGGCAAACCGTCAATGCATTGATCCCGGCTGATATCAAAACCGACATCATGCACGGTGCCTGTTATAACGAAACTTTTGTCGACTGCGAGGTGCGGGCTTAAATCTTAACGGGCCAACGTCCTCAGGATAAGAAGGTTGTTAGCGATAGGTGGTAGAGGCAGCATTTCGAAGTTGTTTCTGGGTATGTACGTCGGGCTAATTGGTCAGTAGTAGGCGATAAGACAACTATCCTGACACAGGGGGCCCGACCTACGCGCCGATTGGTACTGGTAGAGATTTATATTAAGTCCGGTAGGCTAAAATTTACCAAACAACACTTCACTCATTGGTTAATCTGCCCTACTATTTTGCATCACTTATCGCCTTCACTTATCGACATCAGTTGAGCATTTAATTTCATGTCTAAATCTTACAACGCTATTACCGACCAGGCTCGGCTCGACTTCAATCAAAATGGCGCTGTTTGTATTCGAGGTTTGTTCACTGATTGGATCGAGTTGTTAAAACAAGGTGTTCAAAAAAACCATGACGAACCAGGCCCTTATTTTGCAGAGAATGTCACTGGCAACGACACCGGCAGTTTCTGGGATGACTATTGCAACTGGCAGCGTATTCCCGAATTTAAGCGGTTTATAACAGAATCAAATGCAGCAGAATTAGCAGCCCAAATCATGAGCTCTAAAACGGCTCAATTTTTTCATGACCACGTCCTTGTCAAGGAAGCCAATACCAGCAAACCAACTCCCTGGCATCAGGATGCACCCTATTATTTTGTTAGCGGAGAACAGACTGTGAGCTTCTGGTTACCGCTTGACCCCGTTTCAAAAAGTGAAACCCTGCGCCTGGTATCAGGATCAAATCGATGGCCAAAATTGGTGCGCCCTGTGGCTTGGCTAGACGACGCTGATTTTTATAAAGGTAAGCAGGATGGGTACATGGACTTACCTAATATCGACCGTGAAACTGAGGATAACAAGCTCGACATACTAGAATGGGAGATGGAACCGGGCGACGCCGTGCTTTTCAACTATCGAACGGTACATGGTGCAAAGGGTAACTTGCAACAAAACCGTCGACGCGCTTTCTCGATGCGATGGGTTGGTGACGATGCTCGCTATATAGAGCGAGCTGGCCGAACATCGCCACCCTACCCTGGCCATAACATGAAAACTGGTCAATATTTACGTGAAGACTGGTTTCCTGTGCTTTGGCATATGGATAAATCTTAAGGAGAACTCAAAAAAATACTTCCCCTATACCAACAAAATCGAATCACATTAGATCCTTTTACCACCTTCGGGTTGATGGATATCAATAGCGCCAATATGCTTCGCAATTTGCAAAAAATATTGCAACCCAGCCAGCTTAAAGAGCCTTGTCAGCATTGATATTATTCATCTAGCTGTACTTTCTGGTAATGGCACCAATAGTGCTTAGTTACCTTATTAAACTATTTATTCGAGATTAAAAATGAAAACACAGCTGAGATTGCCCAATATGTTTCTATTGTGCTTTCTAATGTTGCTAGGGTCTTTGGTAAAAGCTGAAACACTCAATTCCTCTTTTGGCACTGTCCCTCAGCAGTCGACCAGCAAACTGGCCTTGTTGTCGGGACCTATTCTTAAAAACATCAGTGACGAGACTGGCTTCAAAGTTAACTTTAAAACCGCACCCGACCTACCCACCTTTGAGAAACGTCTGGCTGCGGGTGAATATGACTTCGCTGATATAAATCCTTACCATTATGCTGTTTTTAATCAAACCAACGGCTATCAGGTGCTGGCCAAGGCCTGCGACAAGTTAATTAGGGGCGTTTTAGTGGTTCGTAAAGACAATATGATCGAACAGATCGTCAACCTCGACGGCATCACGCTCGCCTTCCCACTACCTGCGGCGTTCGTTTCTAGTATACTTAGCCAATCAAAACTAAATGTATCAAGCGTTCAGTTCAAACCCAAATATGTCTCGTCATACGACTCGGTCTACCGGAGCGTAGCGAAAGGCTTATATCCGGCAGGGGTCGGCGTGGTAAGCCCCCCTAATTATGTAGCGGCTGAGATTCGCGATCAATTGCGCGTGCTATGGACTAGCAGGGGTTATACTCGCTACGCTATTGCAGCCCACCTCAGAATCAGCAAAAAGAAAGCCCATAGTTTGCAGCAGGCTTTGGTAAAGCTCGATTTACAGTCTGAAGGCGCTGCTTTGCTAAAGGACATCGAGATAAACGGATTTGAAATAGCCCAGGATAGTCACTGGGATGAAGTGTGTAATCCAGAACTGAAAGAACTTTCATATATATAGGTATTCCATTGAATTTTCGCTGTAAGGCAATACTGGGGATCGTCCTGATCGAATCTGTGCTGTTGGTAATATTGGTGCTTAGCAGTCTGGATTTTTTGCGTACCTCCAACAGAGAGCAACTGACTCAGAGCTCTTTAACCACGGCTAAGCTATTCGCCAGTGCTACCAGAAACGCTGTTTTAGCCACTGACCTTTCCGCGCTGGAGAGTTTCGTGGAAGATATACTGACTAACCCTCAGATTATATACGTCCGCATTACCGGACCGAATCAGTTATTAGTCGAAGGAGGTCCATCAAAATTTCTAAACAGTGAACGATCACCCAACTGGAATCTGGCATCGGTTACCGATGACGTTTACGACGTGGCAGCCCGTATTGAAACTGCGGGCACCTTACACGGGATCATCGAGCTAGGAATATCCACCAAGTCAATCCAAAAAGTATTCACTGAAGCCAGGCAATGGGCTATCAGTATTGCACTACTGGAAATATTACTGGTAGCCATTTTTTGCTGGATACTCGGCACCTACCTGAACCGCTACTTGCGCAAGCTACAGGCTGCCTCCAAAACCATTGCGGAGTCGGGCCCCGGCCACCAATTGAAGGTGACTGGACAGGATGAAATCGCGGACGTAGCCAATGCCTTTAATACTATGTCCTCCAGTCTACAGCGTAACTTCGCAAAGCTGAAAGACCTCATCACCTCGCGCGACCAAATGTTGGCTAATTTGGAACGCAACACGGCAAAGAGCCAAGCAATACTTTCCGCCTCTCTCGATGCAGTTATCACTATCGACCAAAACGGTATTGTGATCGACTACAACGATGCTGCCGAACATATTTTTGGCTGGCATCACGATGAAATCGTTGGCAAAGATATGAAAGAGTACATTATGCCTTCTGAGATGCGTCAGGCCCATAAAAAAGGAATACAACACTATCTTGCTACAGGCGAGGGTCCAGTGCTCGGTAGCCGTATTCAACTACCCGCATTGCACAAGGACGGACGACAGTTTCCTATTGAGATTGCAATCTGCCCGATCGATGTCCCTGGTGGCAAGCTTTTCACTGCGTTTATACGAGATATCAGTAAAGAACTCGCGAACGAAACTGAGATGCGCCTAATAGGTCGCGCTTTTGAAAACAGCCAGGCGATGTACATTATCGATACTCACTCCTGCGTTATTCGAGTTAACGAGGCATTTACCAAAATCAGTGGCTACAGCGAGAACGATGTACTTGGTTGTAAACCAAGCCTATGGGCTTCAGGGGAGTATGACAAAGACTTCAACAAGGAAATGTGGGCAACCCTACTCGAGAAAGGTGAATGGAAAGGCGAAATACTCAACCGACGTAAAAACGACGACGTATACCCTGGATACTTGAACATCTCAGCAGTAACAGACAAACAAGGACAGGCCACTCACTACGTTGGCCAATTGGTAGACATCAGTGAACAGAAAGCTAACGAGGCAAAGTTACTCGACGCTATCCAGCAAGCTCGTCAGGGAGACGAAGCTAAGAGCCGATTTCTCACTGTAATGAGTCACGAAATCCGCACTCCTTTGAACGCAGTGCTTGGTATTCTCGGCCTGTTACGCGATACCCCACTAGATAATAACCAAAAGGATTTAACTAAAACAGGACGAGAATCTGGCGAGATGTTGTTGTCGATTATTAATGATATTTTGGATTTCTCGAAAATGGAGGCTAACAAGCTGGAGCTTGAATCATCCGATTTCGATCTTCATCGATTACTTAACCAAAGTATGGAGTTATTAACGATTAGAGCTCAGCAAAACAATTTGAAGATGAATATCATTCTGGCTGATGACCTACCCCGCTTCACGCGAGGAGATTCTAGTCGCCTACAGCAAATAGTCGTCAACCTAATTAACAATGCCTGCAAATTTACCCCGAATGGCAGTGTCACGCTTCACGCCAGCGCTTCCCTATTATCAGATAGCCAATTCAAACTTTATTGCGAGGTCGAGGACACCGGCATCGGCATCCCGGCTAACCATCAGGATGAACTGTTTGAAGAATTTTCGATGGTGGATCAGAGCCATTCCCGTGCTTACGAAGGGACGGGGCTTGGCTTGGCCATCTGCAAACGACTGGTCTCACTTATGGGTGGCCAGATCTCGGTTCAAAGCCAACCTGGCAGCGGTAGTCGATTTTGCTTTCATGTCATCATGCATACTGCCAAGGCTTGCGATATTGAAACGCCCCAGGAACTGAATCCCTTTGAGCTCCCAAGTTTCGATACCCGAATTTTGTTGGTTGAAGACAACCCAGCTAACCAGCGTGTTATTCGCGCAACACTGCGCAAAGTAGGGCTTCATGTAGACCTTGCCAGCAACGGTCAAGAAGCAGTCGAAGCAGTCGCTACACGCCCCTACGATATCGTCTTGATGGATATTTCTATGCCACTGATGGATGGTATAGAAGCAACCCGTACCATCCGTAAAATGGGTGGGATTAATAGTCAAATTCCTATCGTGGCACTGACCGCACACGCCCTCAAGGGAGACCGCGAGCGATTTATCGCCATCGGTATGAATGATTACCTGACCAAGCCCTTAGACAAGAACTCTGCCCTACGTTGCATCCATCTTTGGACCAATAACAAATCCCATCAGGAAGCACCAATCGACAACCAACAAACCAATGTAACATCACTACAATCTGGACATGACCCGGTAATTTACGTCGATGAAATGGTATTACAACAATTGGTCCACGACACCTCTGTAGAAATAGTTCCGAAATTATTACTAGGCTATATCGAAGACACTCAAAAGCTCTTGCAACAAATAAAAGGAGCAGTCAGCCATTCCGACTCAGGAAAACTGGAACTCGAAGTCCATACTCTGGGCAGTAGCGCTGGAGCCCACGGTAATACAGCACTGCTTGAACTGGCTCGGCATATTGAAAGTTTGTGCCGACGAGGGGAATCTGAGGGCGCCATGCAGCAGGTTCCACAACTCATAGCACTTGCGGAAGAATCATTAAAACAATTAGCCCAACGCAACGAAGCAGGATTTAAGTCCCAGATCTCTGCCTTATGACAACGTTTTTAGTTCAGAACAAAACAATTTAAGGCGTTATCCTATGTACTTTAAATCGACATTTGAAAAAAGTAGTGAGGGTAGATAATGGCCCCAGCCTGCTGTATCAACTTATATTTCTTCTGAAAAACTTGATCGACTGAATGTTATAATAGTTGAAAATGTTAAATTAGGCTCAAACAAATGGCTACCAGTGCCTGCGATCTGTTTATCCTAGACTGGATATTAACGGACATGCAGGGTAACGATGTTTTAACTGTTCTAAAAATTAGGGAATCGACGAAAGATACCTCGGTACTAATGATAACGGAGCGTGATAAACAGAGTGAAGTTGAAGATGCCTTAAGAAAGGGTGCTGATGGTTATCTGACCAAGCCCTTTAAATTCGGGAAAATCGGCAGTGAAGTTAGGGAGATGTTGGCCTAGTTTACAAAATGTAACACCGCTATTTTTCAATTCAAGATATATGCGTTGGTTTCAAAAATATTCGTTGCTCAGTTATAAACCTTAACTTGTCTCAAAAGCCTATATTTTGCGGTACATAATCACGCGATTTAATCCATTGTCACTAACGTAATCCACCTGATCCATCCATCGCCTCATTATCCACCAACCACGCCCACTTTCGGCCTCTAGTGAAGGCTCAATATCCAGTGGAATATTTGTCATTCTCTTGCCCTCATCACATACCTCAATACAGATAGTTTGATCTAACAGGGTCCAATAGAGAGAGACCTTATCGCCGGATTGATTATCGTAAGCATGGATAATCGCGTTGTTGACCGCCTCTATCACGGCCGTCTGAACCTGGTAACTATTCATTTCGTCCATACCCTGTTCGCAACAAAGCGCCTTAATGCGCTGCCCCACGCCAGCAACGCAGTCCAGGCGACTGTCTATCTGTAATAATATGGGTTGAACAGATGTTATCTTTATTGGCCTCATCAGTATGCGCTGTAGATTCAGTTTTCTTTGTTCGTCATGCTGACCGTTCAATCGCCAGCATGGAAGCGTCATCAGTTAAGTTGAAGTCAGTTTCTGCCGAACAATGCCACTCAGCTAGTTCAAATTTAACCTGATCGACGGTTTGCTGTAAAGAGCGTGACCGATAATTCGTAAGACATTCAGCCAACCGTTGCTCACCGAAATGTTCCTTAGCAGGATTCATCGCCTCGGTAATACCGTCCGAATAGACTAGCAATCGGTCTCCTCGATGCAATTGGAACTCAACTTGCTCAAAACTGGCATCAAGCATCAAGCCGATAGGCAAACCACCCTCACCGAGGCGCTGGACACTGCCGTCGTAACGGCAGATCAGAGGATACGGATGTCCAGCCTGGCAGAGTGTACCTTGACCTGTACGCGTATTTAAAACACCGTAAATCATGGTGAAATAGAGCATGCTGTGATCACCAGTCTGGAATTGACTGTTAAGTCTAGCAGCAACGTCTTTCGGTTCGCGATAAACTGGGGATGATTTTCTGTTCAACACATTACCTCGGCGGTTCAAGGCACCCAATAAGAAATTTTTGCCCATTGCGTTATCGCAAGCTTTTTCCTGTTCAGACAGCCTCACAAGGCTATCGGGTCTGGGCTCGGCCGAGAGCGTCTTCGAAAGGTGCACCGACATCATCGCCGCGGGTACGCCATGTCCGGAGACGTCGGCCAGATAAAATCCCATGTGATCACCATCTAATGGATAAAAGTTAAAGATATCCCCTGCTAGTTCATCTGCCGGCATAAACGCCCATGCGAGGTCAACAGGAAAACAATCGAGCGGTGCCTGAGGCAATAAGCCCCGCTGAATCGCGGCAGCCGCCTGTAAGTCAAGCAGGATCCGTTTTTGACTAGCTTCCACGGCCTCATTGACGAGCTCGAGTTCCCGATTCTTCGTGTTCAGGCTTTCTTCCAGAGACAGGACACGACGACCCGATTCAATTCGCACTTTTAATTCTCTGGCTTGCACAGGCTTGGTGATAAAATCGTCAGCACCTGCTTCCATCGCGATGACCACATCATCATCCTGATCTTGCCCAGTGAAAAGCACGACATAAGTATAATGGGGTCTGTCGCTCGCCCTAAGCCGCCTGCAAAGTTCTACCCCATCCATTCGGGGCATAATCCAATCGCTTAGCACGAAGTTGATTTGATCGTGCTGCAATATCTTCCATGCATCCTGGCCGTCGTTCGCATGCACCACCTCGTGGCCCATTTTTGTCAGCATAGCATCCAGCAATCGCCGTGTGGAATCGTCGTCATCTACTAGCAAAATGCGCATGATTTTATCCTTTATTGCCGACTGCTGGTCGATGCTGCAAGAGATATTCACGAACCGGAGGAAAAATAGGCATAGCCAGAGCGCCCTTGAGGCTTCGAAACCCTAGCCACACGACTTCTCGGCCATCTGGCTTGAGCCTGGGTTGAGCGTTTAAATGGACCTCGAACAAAGTAATATGATCCTGCTTAAATTCAGTTAGGTTAATTTGTTGCCAGACCTGTCGAAATTCTTCGATGGCGATATCCAGCCCTACCTCCTCCAACAGCTCTCTACGTGCCGCCTCAAGCGGCGTTTCTCCACGGCCTACACCACCGCAAGGTAATGTATAAACCAATTTATAACTATTACGTATTAATAAGATCCGTCCATCCAGCCACAACGCCACATAGGAACCCCGAGTCTTAGGTCGGAGAAAAAAGTTGGCTACTAGATGACACCGATAAGCCACCCTGTAAATTACCTGGAAAAGTTTGTCCAAAAGGGTAAATGATACCAAGGAGTATTCGGTCACGGTAAGAGTCTCTGGCCGAATAGGTACTTCAACCTTTGCTTCAATCTCAGCGTTTGTCTTCATAAATCTAGTTTCTCTTTGCCTTAACAAACTGGTAGCAACCGTTGTGCCAGAATTTGAAACGCTAAATTTATACAGCCCCCCCTAGGGAGATGGCATGCCATTTGCTGTACTTAAATAAGTTCATTAGGAGAATACAATCATGAAACGTAGGATAAACCACAATAAGCCGACAATACTGGGGTATATGCCCGATAAGATGGCGTTGCAAATTGCAATCAAAAGTTGCAAAAGGATTTGCAAAAGGATTTTCAAATTCAGTTGATTCTAAATATTTTCCAAATATGAGAGGCGCTCAATGAACGTTTTCCTAAAACGATGGCTACTCATTTGCTTTAGTGTGCTGGTTTCTGCCTGCACCATTCCACAAACTACCCTACTCAAACCTATCCCTATTTTTTCACATTCGTCACCCATTAGGGTGGTTCAGTCGAACCCACCCTTGCAAAGACGTATTCAGTCTGCCGTGGTGTACTTTGCCAACGATAGCTATAAGGTTTCCCCAGATGCCAAGAAAGTTTTGGCTGAATTTCTTGATCAGTTTACCGACCCAAACTTGCCCTCTATCGTTTTAGAGGGCCATACAGACTCGAACGGTAGTGAAGTCTACAACATGAATCTTTCCAAACAACGCACGTTGAGCGTCAAGAAAACTATAACCCAGTCTGGGCATCCTGGCGGGCAGATAATTGAGGTTGCTAAAGGAGAGTTTCAACCGGTAGTCAGTAACGCAAGCCCTTCTGGTCTCAGGCTCAACCGACGCGTGGTGGTCAAACCTTATCAAGAATGAGCAGAAAAAACTGTTACGGCGTGCCGGCTAAAATATGAAAAATCCCAGCCCTCAAATTCAAGCTTAAAATATTTATCAGACAAAAGGTGGCTATGTGAAAGTGTTAGTAGTGGGAGGAGCTGGTTATATCGGCTCTCATATGGTTAAGATGTTGTCACAACAAGGCCATCTGGTTACCACTTTGGACAATCTTTCAACCGGTCGAAGAAACTCCGTCCGCTATGGGCAATTCGTTGAGGGCGATATCGCAAACACACTCCTCCTGGAGAAGTTGTTCTCTGAAAACAAGTTTGATGGTGTAATGCATTTTGCCTCATTTATAGACGTTGGAGAATCGGTCAGGGATCCCGCAAAGTATTTCCACAATAATTTTTCTAACACCTTGAACCTGCTCGATACAATGGTGCACCATAAGGTCAATCACTTCATCTTCTCTTCGACCGCCGCAATTTTCGGCGAGCCTGAAACGCTACCAATTGACGAAAAGCATGCAAAGCAACCGATAAATCCTTATGGTCGCAGCAAGCTAATGGTGGAACTAGCGCTGGAAGACTATGACGAGGCCTATGGCTTGAAATCAGTCTGCCTACGATACTTCAATGCAGCCGGCGCTGACCCAGATGGTGAATTAGGTGAACGACACGATCCTGAAACCCATTTGATTCCCTTGATTTTGCAGGCCGCTTCTGGCCGGCGCGATGCAATTTCCGTTTTCGGAAAAGACTACGATACACCCGATGGATCTTGCCTGAGGGACTACATCCATGTCGTTGATCTTTGTACCGCACATTTGCTCGCACTAGAAAAACTGATCAAAGGTTCAGGCAGCAAGCAGTACAATTTGGGCAATGGCGATGGCTTTTCGGTGCTGGAAGTCATCGGTTTAACCCAGAAAATCACCGGTAAGGATCTCCAGATAATTCATGCCGATAGACGTGTTGGAGACCCCGCTGTATTGGTAGCTGACTCTACTTTGGCCAAATCGGAACTGGGGTGGAAACCTAAATTGAATGATCTTGCCGCCATCATCGAAAACGCTTGGCAGTGGGAGATCCGTCATTTTGACGGTCGAAGTGAGCAGTCACTAGCCCTAAATGTAAGCACAACTCTTCCCAGGGGTCATCATTTATCAGAGACGAATCACAGAAGAGACATTAAGAGGTAATAAAACAAACTTTCCCAATGAAGGTTTTTTGTCATGTTTGCTGCGGGGAAAGTATCTCTCCTTTTCTCCTTATTTGGTCAAGCTTCAAACTTAATACTTCGACATGGCCAGACCTAGTAGTCGGTCGGAGTTAGGATGACCTTTCTAGACCTTTCAGCAATATATGACCAGCTTTGCCACCGCATCCAGACATTTCCTTGATTGATACCAACTCAAGGGCTTTTGCGTGGTTCAATAATAATTCAACATCCTCCCCCGTGAGGTTTTCTTTATCTTTGATTATTTGATCTGCATTGGTGACTATTGTGGTAATCAGGTGATAACCACATAAACTTCCCCAGCCATTAATGGTATGGGCCAGCTCTATCAGCTGTGTTTTTAACTCACTAACGGTTGGCTTATTCGATAAGGCACAAACCACTGTCGTAAAATCATTACAATGTTCTTTTAATTGAGTTTCGTGCTTGGTTAACAATTCAGCCAATGCGTCTCCCCCAATGGCCGTCTTAGCGGTATGGATCTTAGTATCATTGTTATTTTTTGTCGTTTGATCAACGATATCCGCAACCTGATCTAAAATTGCTGCAAAATTGGTCGGTTCTCCATTTTTTTCAGAGCTAGCGTCAGGACCGACGGGCTGTCGACTCGGTGCTGATACACTGTCTTGAGACATTGAAGTATGGATTTCTTCGTCTAAGCATTTATTAAT
Source organism: Polaribacter sp. (assembly GCA_047615545.1). Classification (GTDB taxonomy): domain Bacteria; phylum Pseudomonadota; class Gammaproteobacteria. The sequence goes on along the minus strand of JBLHID010000015.1, from coordinate 19,502 downwards.
CGAGTTTAGCAGACTCGGTAAATAGATTGGTTTACCTAAGACATCGTTCATGCCTGCACTCATATATTGGTCGAGTTTGCCCCCTGCAATATCAGCTGTCAGACCGATGATTGGAATATTAGATTTAGGATTATGCATTGCGCGGATAGAAGCAGTAGCCTCTATTCCGTCCATCAAAGGCATACGAATATCCATCAATACAACGTCAAAATCACCCGATTTAAGAAGTTCGATCGCGCGCTTGCCATTCTCCACAATCTCAACCGAGTGATTAAATTTATCTAAAATGGCCAGTATCATACGTTGATTAGCGGTATTATCTTCTGCCACTAAAAACTTCAGAGGCCGTGACACCACCCATCGATCTAAGGCAACTTTTCTATTCATTACCACCATCGGTTTTTTTGCAGGCTGGCAGCAAACCGTAAACCAAAACGTAGAACCGTTACCTTTGGTACTATTAACACCAATTTGACCACCCATCAATTCGACCAACTGTTTGGAAATCGACAACCCTAACCCCGTCCCACCGTAGGTCTTAGAGGTTGAATTGTCTGCTTGGGTGAAAGCAGTAAAAAGTTTATTTTGTTCTTCGTTAGTCAAGCCTATTCCGCTGTCAGTAACGCTAAACCGAAGCGCTAATTCATCCTTCAGACCTAATTCTGGTTTGACAGCAACCTCAATACGGCCTGTACTCGTGAACTTCACCGCATTACTGAGAAAATTGGATAATACTTGGCCGATCCGCATCGAATCAGCGTGGACCTGTTCTGGTAAATCGCCGTCCAGTTTTATGTTCAGCATCAATCCTTTCAGAGCTATACTAGGACGAAATAGATTAATATTGTCTCGGACACTGGAAGGTAAGTTAAAGTCTGTTGGAAAAATTTCGAGCTTGCCAGCTTCTAGTTTGGATTGATCAAGAACCTGATTGAGAATTGACATTAACTTTTGGCCCGACGACTTAACGGTAGTTACCCAATCTAACTGTTGTGGCGACAAAACCGTATCTTGTAGCAAATCGGACATGCCGATGATCCCCGCCATCGGTGTGCGGATTTCGTGGCTCATGGTTGCTAGAAAACTTCCCTTAGTATTAGCAAGCTCAAGGGCACCTTTTTTGGCAAGCTTTAATTCCATTTGATTAACTACTTGTCTCGCCAACCCTTGCAAAGATTCAATTTGCTTTAAATCTATATTTCGAGGGTGGTCATCAATAACACATAAGGTACCAATTTTATAACCAGTAGAGGTTATTAAGGGGGCTCCAGCATAAAAACGAACATCGGGTGCTTTTGTTGCCAAAGGGTTGTCATGGAACCGCTCATCTTTAAAGGAGTCTCGGACAATGAAGACATCGTCTTGTAAAATAGCATGCGAGCAGAAGGCAATATCTCTGGAGGTTTCTGGTGCGGCTACTCCCACTTTTGACTTAAACCATTGTCTCGATTCATCAACTAGAGAGATCATGGCAATGGGTGTTTGGCAAATATACGATGCTAATTTGGTGAAATCATCAAAGTCCATTTCAGGCAATGTATCGAGTATTTGAAACTCTTTTAATGCCTTAATTCTTTCAGCTTCATCTGGTGGAATTGCTGCAATTTTCATTTTAAAACCTTTGAAATATCGAAATGAATTGGTTTAATTTATTGTTGCCTCTGGAGTGAATTATTCAATGAAAGTATGAGAATTCATCCGCCCGATTTTTTAACTTTCTAATATTCATAGCAGCCGTTTAAAATTTCCGTGTTAATAAACTTGAGATTATATGGCCGAGTAACTTGCTATTACGACTATAGCTATAATTTACCTAAATTTAGAATGTTTTTTTTTAACGACTAGCGCAAAAAAGCAAGTCCAGCATCAGCTACTTCATGCCGAGTAACGACCTTTGACTCATTTAAAAAGTCAGTTAATGTTTGTTGTAAAATGTTCATCAATTCGGAGCCTATCGATTCATCTTGCAATCCCAACATGAGGTTGGCATGCAGAAAACCGAGTTTATTGCCGCAATCAAAGGACCTTCCTCGCATCATGAGTGCCTGCATATTTGACTGAGCCATCAACTTTAACAATGCATCTGTCAGCTGGATTTCGCCACCAGCACCTTTTCCTGTCGCTTTCAGTAGTTTGAATATTGATGGTGGTAAAACATAACGCCCGACAATCGATAGATTGGACGGTGCTTTGTCGATGGAGGGCTTTTCGACCATATCGCATACCTGTGCAGATGCGCCAATGTGAAGGTCACTGACACCACAATCCACAATTCCATATTGATCAACCAGTGTTTCAGGTACCTTCTCGACTAGTATTTGAGCATTGCCGCTTTGTGAATAGGCATCGACCATGGTTTTCATATTCCATCGTGCATCATCTGCACTGCTGAACAGCACATCGGGCAGCATGACTGCAAATGGTTCGCTACCGACAGCCGGTTCAGCGCAGCGGATGGCATCACCCAGTCCTGCAGCACGGGGTTGGCGTATCGAAATCATTTCGATATTTTTGGGTATGATTTCATGGATCGTGTTGAGTAACGTCACTTTACCTTTTTGTTGCAACTGTGTTTCCAGTTCAAAATGACTGTCGAAGTGATTCTCGATGGCTTCCTTTCCTGAACGGGTGACGAGAACAATTTTAGTCATCCCGGCGGCAACGGCCTCTTCGACCACATGCTGAATTACAGGTTTATCCACGACGGTAACCATTTCTTTAGGAATCGCCTTGCTGGCTGGCAGCAATCGTGTACCGAGCCCTGCTACGGGAATCACAACAGTTCTGATAGATTTCATGTTCAAGCGCCTATAGGTGAGTTAAACGAAACTTTAAATAGATTGAGCAATCTTAGTGCCAACTATGAATATCTGGCTCAGAATCAGTTCAGGAATGTCATATTAGCTATATTTAACAATGAGATAGGACATCTTGGAACAAATTTGAAAAGGTTCCGTGATATACAAGTGGACCGCAGGCTGATATCGTCAATTGCACTTTGCAAAGTGATTATCACAATGCAAAGACGATAATAAACATGATATCAATCCAATAGGTTTCATAGGCGGCATCCCCAAAGACTGACTCAAGACCTACCGCAACCCGTAATATCAAGGCAACGCGGATTAATAGTTCGATTAGCATCACCACCCAAAAGGGTTGTCTGGCGAGTTCACTGCTTGATGTACGCTGAGAAACGGTGAGATCAATGGCAGGTGGCGGTGTAATTAATAGCAGGTATCCAACGGTATAGTGAATACACCTGCCATGCCAATAAACACTCGTCCAATCAGAGTGAATACAATCCACTTCTTGCAGTTTGGATGGGATTCAAAAAGGGGCTCTGTCGCTGATTGAATCATTTCTAACGGATATTTTGCACGTGCATTGATCAAGGATTCGACCGCGAGTTGAGCCTAGAGCAGGCGGTAGATTGAACGATGAATTGTAGTGCTACTCACCTCCGTCATTGGTAGCGTTAGTAATAGTGGTTGTATACCAGCCAAAACTTTGGTTACAATAAAATTTTTAGACTCAACTGATAAAAATGTTCAATTCTAAAATATTGTTACTAACTTTAACATTAGCTACTTTTATTTCTGCCTCACCCCCCATTTTTGCAGATGCCAACAATACTTATATCAACGCGTCACTTGGCAGGCAAGTTATTGAAAATAGCCTCGATTTGAAGCCAGAGCAGACGGTCGTAATAGGTCTGGAACGCCGTTACAGCAATGGTTGGGGTGCTGAAATATTCTTGTCGGATTCTTCGCCTTCTGGACGGAACAACACAGGCGACACGGTCGTCACACAATATGGGGTCGAGGGCCATTATTATTTTCGGTCGAATGAAAAAAATATTTCTGATATTACCTTTCAACCATACGGCGCTTTGGGTCTGGTTGATGCCGACTTTACGAGTGCCGTCCGCTCTGATAAAGAAACTCAACTACGTATTGGACTTGGGCTACGAGTGGTATTGAGTGATCACTGGTCGGCAAAAGCAGATGCACGATTAATTTATAGCGGTGTCGCAAGCGCCTTAGATGACACATTTATGATTGGCCTGAGTTACGCCTTTAATGGTCAAAGTAAGAACGCAGCACCTGCCGGTAGTGACAATGATGTCGTTATCGATGCCTATCGAAGTTGTCCAAATACACCAGCTGGCGTAAAGGTTGATTCGACCGGTTGTGCTTTAGATACGGATGGTGATGGCGTACCAAACTACGCTGATAAATGTCTGGCGACCCCTGCAGTCCGAGCGGTAGATGCCAATGGTTGTAAGTTTGTTCTGATTAGCACGGTAGAAGTCACACTTAAAGTTAATTTCGCTCGCAACTCAAATGCCATCACCCAGCATCATTATGCCGAAATTGAAAAAGTGGCGAACTTCCTCAGAAAATACTCTGAAGCTGATACCGTTATCGAAGGTCACACTTCCAGCCGTGGTACGGATGCTTATAACATGACATTGTCTAAGGCCAGAGCAGAAGCCGTTATGACTGTTTTGATCGAGCACTTTGGTATTGAGGCCGATCGTGTGTCAACATTGGGATACGGTGAAGTACGTCCGATAGCTACCAATGATACAGAAGCAGGTCGCCTCGCGAATCGAAGAGTGGTTGTTTTGATAAAAGCTGAAGTTTCGGAGTAGTTTAAAGCTAAATTAAACTAAAAATGGCCTCTATAAAGGTAGAAGCCCTTTTATGTTTAGGAGGTACTGGTCATTTAGTAATCCTAGTAGTATGCGCTTGTAGTGGTCAAGTTAATTTGCCCACAGAATTGTAGTTTTTCCAATATCTCGCCTCAGCCATATTGGGCGCCGTGCCCTGATTATGACAATGTGTCTGAACTTGACTGTAGTAGCCAATTATATGATAGGTAATATCTATTTCGCTTTGTCGATAGATGACTCACTGTTCTGTGCTACCCACTCTGAGTTTAAACGCCTAAAAGAACGCTCCATAGGTGAATTATCCCAGCAATTACCGCGACGACTCCAACTCTACTTAAACTGAAAACTCTATAGTATTCGGCGGAACTTCAAGCTCGTATTATGCTTGCTTTGATCACATTCAAACATGACATTGTCTGGTCGGCCTCGAGCTTCAAATGCCATCGATAATGCATCACTGGAGGCGCATAAGAAATCGCCCAACCTAAGGATTTGCGTGCAAATAGATCTATAACAATCGCGAGATAAGCCCAGCGATTACCAGCCTAAATATTGGTTACGTCACCACACTCCACTTCGTACAGCCTACTCACATTAAACTGTCGACTCAAATAATTAGGTATACTCAGATGCACCTGAATGACTTATTGTAAGCATGTTTTGGCTGTTGGCAGGTCAGACCTGGCACTGCTTCATCAAGCGACTGCCCCGATACCGACTTAACGCAACACCTCGATCGGTGGCAATCGTTGCATTGGTTCTAGCAACAGCTGAACCGACACTTTCGTTAGAGATAGCCTTTACTGTCGTCACTTCCTTAAGTCGTTTTGGACTCATCTTTCTATCACGGTTAACCCAATATCGATAGCTGCTTCAATGCACATCAGAAACGTTACTAAGTGTTTGAACCGCGTAGCTCTCCTCCAGTCTACTGATTAACAGAAACTGTTCATCGAGTGTGACATCAAGAAAGTGTTAGTCTTCTTTAATATGAATTTCTCAATCTCAATTCGCTTAATGGTCTTATTTAGTTCTTTTATTTTACGTTGATCTGCTGTGATAGCAGTAGGGTGATGTGAAGTCCCTTGACGTTCATTTCTAAGCTGCCTAACCCACTTATCCATATTAGATTTACCGACACTCATTGAAATAGCAGCTTCACCTAACGAGTAGTCTTGATCCACCACTCACTGATCAGCTACTAACTTAAATACTGGCGTGAAAATTCGCTTAGTTTTTCTTGTCGTTTTGTACCTAAAGATCAATGAAGTGATGATATCACCTCTAGTTAGGTGGCCAAATTAACTATGCCACTGCAGTTTCCACCCTGATACGCCTGTGGAACCTGCAGTTAGATAGATCCATCCCTTGCTGAATCTTATAATTTTCTTCTACCATTAACTTGGCATATTCTAACTTTTAAGCTGGTGTAAAAGTTTGGCGCAGCTTTCTAATTTTACTGGTCATTTAGTGTCCTATCTTGGCGATAAATAGGCTATCAAGTCCTACAGGTTTATTACACCACCACAATGGGTTATTTACCCTTATGGACCAGATGGAGGTGGGATAACTGTGTTCCTGTTTAAGTTTACCTGAGTCTGGCTTAACAGCCTACCGGTGACCCTTGCTAAGAGGCCGAGTGCAATGTGTGTTTTAGCAAAGACATTGCCTACAAGGTGCGCTCCTCCTCCAATCGCCACATTCTCAGTGAGCTGCCAGAAGACATTACTGGCCTGAGCGCCACCGGTCAATATCATGTCCGTTTCGCCCGCCTGAGCAAGGTTACCTCCTATTTGAAAAATCCAGACATCATTTTCACCACCAATATATGTTCCGTCACCATCAGGATCTTTGCCACCTTGAAGAGTTATAGTGGCATTCATCACTACATTAGTGCCCCATTTATAAAGGCCAGGTGACAATGGCATAGCCTCACCATTCGCATCTAACTTAGGAATTATCCCACTTCCATATTCTGTAATAACTTCTTCAGCATTTTCAGCCGCCGCAGTATAGGCAGCTTCGAGATCAAGTATAGCTTTGTCCACTAAAGTCTTGCTGTCTGCACCACCGCGAGAACATCCCGTGCCTCCAGTACCGCCAGTATAACTAAGATCAACGCCGTAGATTAGACCACCAGACATTTCGTCACAATAAATATCATTCATCGCACTAGCGGTAATTGGGCTAGAACCAATATCTCCCATAATCACCACCCCATGGGTGCCGGTGTTTGTAATACCTGCTTTTGTTAAGACCGTAAAACCCCCTACAGCTCTAAGATTGGGCGGAGCAGGACCTTGGGCGGCGGCGCCCGTTACAAAAGTCCAAACGTAGCCAATGGTAGGGGCGTCGGTTGTGTCCGCTGTAGCTTTGAGCTGATTGCCTGCTAGATCCTCAACAGCCGTTGTTATCGTCGCTGTATATGTTGTGGCTTCTTCGAGAATAGGATTAGGCGTAAAGGATATCAACTTGTTCTCGTAAGTCACCGTCCCAAGCACCGGATTACCACTACCATCCGCCACGGTGAAGGTGCCATCGGCTTCTACCGTGAAAGGGTCAAGCAGTTCATTAAAAGTAGCGCTGATGATTCGATTGGTTGCGGCACCAGTCTCCTCATGTTTGGGGGTAGTTTCTACTACCGTTGGTGGATCTGTGTCTACCTGAACGCCGGTTTTAAAGCTCCACACATAGTTGTTAGTGAAGTTAGCATCGCTTACAGTCGTTATGGTGGCGGTATACACTGTATCTTGTGCAAAATTATTGCCATCATGATTAAACCTGACACTCTTACTGTCATTATCATAGACGTGTGAACCACCTGGAGCACTATTATTATCTGGATCGCGGACCTCGAAAGTTAGGCTTGCAACAGCAGCCGCGTCCAGCGCCTCACTAAAAAAGGCGACTACTTGGCTATTGATTGGTACAGATTCAGCGCCATCGACAGGTTCAACAGAAATAATTGTGCCAGTAGTAAATGTCCAACTCACAGGATTTTCGAGAGCATTACCTGCAAGATCCTTAACATGTGTTGTTATCGTTGCCGTATAGGTTGTGTTCGGCTCAAGATCTAGATCAAACTTTTGCTTAAAGGTTGCCTGCTTGTCTGTCTCACTATAAACCACCTTACCATCAACCATGGTCACTACACCGTCAACTAGATAAGTCACGATAAAACTGTTGATGTCATTGTCAGTGTCAGTGTCATTATCATCACTAGAGACAATGTCAGAGTTCACAGTGGAAGGGTCAAGTGATTCACTAAATACAGCGATGATGCTTCGGTTGACTGGAATACCAGTACTAGCTGGGCTAAAAGAAGATACCAATGGAACAATAGTGTCCAATTCTTCGGTGGTGGTAAAACGTGAAATATGCGCCTTATTTTCACCATTTACTATAGCCGTTAAGGTGACGGTATACACCGTATTAGCTAAGAAACCGTCCGCATCTGTAGGTTTAAAGCTGATAGCCTTACTGCTTTCATCTACGGTGAGATCACCTTCAGGAGCATTATTATTTGCATCAAGTATCGTAAAACTTGCGTCTTTAATCGTATCAATACCCAGCAACCCACTGAAAGTGGCGACTATACTGCTATTGCGTAGTACTGAAGTCTCGTCATTGGCAGGAACAAAAGAAATACTTATTGGCACAGATTCGCTAGTGCCACCAGTGCCATCAGTGCCATCAGTGCCACCAGTGCCACCAGTGCCACTATTTTCGCTAATCTTGCTAGCTATGCTAGTTTCAGTAGTGTCAGTAATCTCACCACAGCCTGTGAGAAGCATGGCTAATAGGATTGTCGTTAGCCCTAAATTTAAGAGTGAATATTTACTAGCCTTCATTTTGTTACTCCGAGTAAATTTCAATATCTAAAGTATGTTATAACTGTGTTTCCAGTTCAAAATGACTGTCGAAGTGATTCTCGATGGCTTCCTTTCCTGAACGGGTGACGAGAACAATTTTAGTCATCCCGGCGGCAACGGCCTCTTCGACCACATGCTGAATTACAGGTTTATCCACGACGGTAACCATTTCTTTAGGAACCGACTTACTGGCTGGCAGCAATCGTGTACCGAGCCCTGCTAAGGGAGTCACAACGGTTCTGATAGATTTCATTTTCAAGCGCCTATACGTGGGTTAAACAAAACTTTAAATAGATAACGCAATCTTAGTGCCAACTATGAATATCTGGCTCAGAATCAGTTCAGGAACGTCGTATTAGCTATACTTAACAATGACATAGGATGTCTTGGAACAAATTTCAAACGGTTCCGTAGTATACAAGTGTACCGCAGGCTGATATCGTCAATTGCACTTTGCAAAGTGATTATCACAATGCAAATCTGGCTAGGTGGGGTCTAAGCTAAAGAGCAGATTATCTCATCTGGGGGCGTGCTTTCTTCAATTCCTAAAAAAAGGTTTTCGGTACTTAGTGGCTATTTAGAACTTAGATTTTGATAGCCACTATGTGCCAATTATTAACGTTACTAAACAAACCTCAGCTACGGTTTATTTATCATAAAGATACCTATCAAGTCCCAATGGTTTGCGTTTCATCACCATCGCCTCTACCACACCGAGCACGATCATGAGTAGGGTTGTGACGCTATAAAGCTGGAACACGAGTCCATCCTCAAATGGCAAATGCTCCTGCTTCCATTTCCAGATTAACAATGGAACAACGGCTAGAAAACCAGGGATTACTGCATAGCAGAGGTTACGCATCAAGCGATAGATTCTCATGGCTAGCCTCAGTCCAATAGTTTCCCTCAAGTAGCCGAGCAAGCAGTAATAGAACAAGCTGTGAAAGGCACCTTGCATAACGATGATAATAAACATGGTGTCAATCCAATAGGTTTCATAGGCGTCATCCCCAAAGACTGACTCAAGACCTACCGCAACCAGTAATATCAATGCAACACGGATTAATAGTTCGATCAGCATCACCACCCATAACGGTTGTCTGGCGAGTTCACCTCTTGATGTACGCTGAGAAACGGTGAGATCAATGGCACATGGCGGTGTAATTAATAGAAGGTAACCAACGGTATAAAACAGGCCCACAAATTGCAAAACTTTTTCTTCAATTTGAGTTAACGGTGCGTTCATTTATCGATCCACTCCTGACGCTGCGGGCCTTCAAATTCAGGGGCTGGTTTTGGATCAAACTTATCTGCATAAGCCTTCAAATCGCGGCGTAATCCTGACACTAACGCTATAGTGAATACACCTGCGATGCCAATGAACACCAGTCCAATAAGAGCGAATGCAGTCCACTTCTTGCGGTTTGGATGGGATTCAAAAAGGGGCTCTGTCGCTGGTTGAATCATCTCTAACGGATAATTTGCACGTGCATTGATCAAGGATTCGACCGCGAGTTGAGCCTCAAGCAGGCGGTAGATTGAACGATGAATTTCTGTGTTACTCACCTCCGTCAATCGACGTTCGAGATAAAGTCGCCTATTTTTCAATTCTTCGGCCTCTAGATTACGCACGTAGAGGTTGAATGCTTGCACAAATTCATTAGCAAGGTAGGCGGCTCGATCGGGTAGACCTGCAGTCATGCGGATGTTAATAAGGTCCGTCTTTTTATCGATACTGATGTAAAGAGTCTTTGTCTTCAGCGCCTTGACTGCTTCACGCATATCCGGCTCGGTGCCCTCTTTCCATTTTTTATTGCCCTCGTCCCAATCCCTCGCATACAACCAAGGCAGTAAGTTTTGCTGGGTAATAAACCAACTAATAAATCCAAATGACTCCATCCGCGCCAGATGGCGGTCCCGTTCATTACTTTGGCTACCATCAATAATGAAGTCGTATTCGATAGCGCCAATGGTATTGGCACCCCGGTAATTCTTTGGCTGAACACCACCGGGGGCCTCACTGATATTGATTGCGATCGTGGCCTCAGCTGAGAAACGATCATCAATCAACCAGGAAAGCCCGAAAACTATGCCTGCGCCGACGATTGCGAGAGTCGCTATACGGTACTTGTAGCGTAACAGCTGATGCATGTATTTGAGCAGGAGCTGGTACTCTACAAACTGCGTCTCACCGACCTGCATACCTGTTAGTTTTTGAGTCGTCATTTTAATCAAAAAGGTTAATCAAAGCTGCAGTTCCTACAATGCTCTTAAAAAATATATCCACCCAACCACTAAAGTATTCCCTACCATTAATGCGGTCCACGCTCAGAGGCACATAAATCGTTGCCCCAGGCGTCACCTTTACGTTGGCAGGCGACATCAGCCAACCCCAGCTGCTGGCCCTTGAACGCACCGACATCACCTCACCATTGGCCTGAACGACATAAGCATGCTCATGTTGTGCCAATTCCTTAGTGCCACCACTGAGGCTTATGTAATCCAGTGCAGCACGGTTAGAACGATACTTGTGTGAGGTCGGAAAGTAGACCTGACCGACAACGCTCACGTCATCCTGAAACTTAGGTATGATAATTCGATCATCATCTTCCAGCACAATGTCAGAAGCCTCATCACATCGAGTAACGGCCCCTTCCATATCGACTACCATACGACCTAGCGCTTTCTCTGGAGATAGCTCTTTAAGTACCTTAAAAACATCCCTGGCAGATTGCTGTTGGGGCATTTTCTGATCTTTTTCAAACCCCTGAGATAAATGCGAGTCGGCTACCAGTCGCTCGAGCTGCTCAAACATTCGATCCAATGCTTTTTGCTCCTTTTTACGCACACTCTTGCGCAGAAAGATGGATCCAAAAAGATAAGCATCCTCGGTAAAACTGCCCACTCGCTGCACTAGTGAGCAAAGAGTCTCTCTTTTATCAATGCGATAGCGTCCCGGATAAACAACTTCACCTTCTATCGTGACGTATTTTGATACACCAACCCACTCAGGCTTTTCCCTTAAAACAAGATGATCCCTAGGATGTAGAATAAGTTCTGTGGTTTCCAACAAGTGATCTTTTCTGGTAAGACTGATAGACAGCGAATCGGTGCGACTGAATTCATTGTCCAACAAGACCTCCCGAGACAAACTCGCAGCCATGCCATAGGCTTCTTCTTTCATGCCGCCAGCAGCCTTGATAAGATCATCTATACGCATACCGGGTACCATCGGATAAGTACCAGGATGAAAAACAGCGCCACTGACCTGCACGACAGGCGCCAACTGACCAAAAAGTGTCTCGCGCTTGATACGCGCAATCGGAGCTTCGATTAATATTGACCTATTAATGTCCTTATCAAAAAGGTAAATTCTATCTTTAGGTTGCAGCAGTGGATTATGGTCACCCTCTTGAGCTCGCAACGCCTCACGCATACTTATTTGTACAAAGTATAATCGATTGGTTACCAAATCAGTTCTTGCAAGCAATGCATAATCCAGATCAACACCTGGATGCAGGCCGCCAACGTTGTTAATCATTTCAAGCAAGCGCGTACCCAGTTGGAGCGGATAAATTCCCGGATGACGCAGGTATCCCTTGAATTCAATCATTTTGACCGGCGAACCGGCCGTTGCTTCACGCTTCATTTTCAAGACGACGCGGGACAGTTGTTTGGCGCGGGCAGAGTGAGTGTCAAATATAATTAACTGATCTCGCGACTCCAAGCGCATATTGCTATCCGAGCTTTCATCAGAAAGCGCATCCCCAAGATTAAAGTAAATCACCTCGGTGCGTTTCTCACGTCGATTTTCACGTTGCACAATAGCAACATCAAATTCAGCACCCTGACGAAGAATGCTAGATGAGCTGATCAGATCTGCGATTCGCATACCTTTTCGCCATTGGTAACCACCCGGTGTCAATACATGGCCCGAGAGCAGTACGACGCTGTCCATCTTATCTAGAACTGAGAACACTCGAATCAAGTCGCCGTTGTTTACTAGAATATCTTTTCCACGATTTGCGAGGTCAGCTTGCAGCAATGTATAAAGCCCGTCGTCGGATACCCGTTCAATCTGTGCTTTTGCCTTGTTTGCTGTTGGCAAAAGGCCACCTGCGAGTTTCAATACATCGCCAACGGCCAGCTTATTTCCAATTTCATATATCGCCGGGCGCAAAACCTCACCTGCGACCCCTACCGTTGGGCCAATAGGCGGAACAAAGATCAGGTCACCCTGACGCAGATAAATATTGGCGCTATCATCACCGTTCAGCAATAATTCATAGAGGTCCATGTTCACAATGACCTTACCACCGCGCTTAACCTGAATATTGCGCAACGAACCGGTCCGTTTGATACCACCACTGGATGTCAGAACATTAATCAGGGTTGAAAAACCACTCACCGCATAGAAACCTGGCTGCATCACTTCGCCAACCAGCATCACCTGAATTGACCGTAGTTCTGACAGAGTAACGACCGTCTTGATACCGATACGCTGGCTTTCAATGGTCTCTGAGATCACTTTTTTGGCTTCGCTAAAGGTCAGACCACTGATCGATAGGGCTCCGGCCTCAGGCACTAAAATCATACCTTCGCGGGTGACTGTGAAAGAATACTGCACATCTGTCGCACTAAAAGCCTGAACTGTAAACGTATCGCCAGGCCCAATCACATAATCCTGTGGCACTGGAGCGCCGGTAATTGGCGCAAACGTGTTTGCTACACCAGAAAACATTTCATATCCAAACAATGCCAGGTCGCTCTGCACGATTTGCTGCTGGATTTTCTCCTCCAGACTGACTGGATTCAGAGCGATGGATACATTTTCCTCGATTACAGAGGGTTGACTCGTGTTTTCAAACATCTGTTCCTTGACGATAACAATTTGTTCTGCTCCGAGCGCATGAGTATCTTCAATCTGTGCATCGAAAATTGCCTGCCTACGCTGATGTTCCTCAAGTGTTGCAATACCCATTCGTTCATCTGCGGCCAATAAATGATTTGCTGTAATGACACACAATGCTAAAACGATAATTACTTTTTTAGATATTTTTTTCATTTGTAAATTACGACTTCACTGGCGGCAAAGCGCAGACAACCGAAGTAATCGACGATTCTTCCACTAGATGTATTTGGGCAATGGTCTAAATAATCGTAAATCCCGTCTCCATCCGAGTCAGCCGGCCACTTGTACAATACATTTTGCACGAAATGCGCCATGTCCCTGGGTTGTGCAACCTTGTTCGCTGCAATTGAAAATCCACAACTGTCGACTGTTTCCAGGCGAGTCCGCGAAAGCTGATTACCAACTCCTATGGTGTATAAACAAACACCAAATTGATGGCCCTGCCAAGGTATAGGCTTTGGCCCAGAACCCGATATTTGAATACCATCCCCAAAACGACTGCTTTGACGCATACGCATCACAGCTCTTTCTACCCGTTTGTCAATTTTGGCCCAGGAAGTCACCAGAATCACCGCGGAGCTACCCTCTGTCTGGCTAATGAGCTCAGACAATTGATCAATAGCCATTGGTAAGGAATCGCGATTGATTAGTTGCATTAACCCTGGCTTAACCAGTGCCTTTCTAATGTCAGCAGCGGTATATGAAGTCAACCGAAGTGCTTGCCTATTTGCTTTAACTTGCTGATCATAAAGCAGCAGAGCACCGCTATAGTTTTTTTCAGGCATGGTTTCCGTAAACCTTCGGACCATCTCTTTTGCATAAAGCCGAGTTGATATACCGCGGAACTCTGCTGACAGAGCTGTGCTTTGATCTAGCAGAAAGAACAGGTTTTCGACTCGTGGTTCAAGATGAAGTTTAGCAACCCGGTTCTCCAGTGAAATAGGGTTGAAAATATGAATAGACTGCCTGTGTAGATCAGTTTTATAGATACCGACGGTCGCCAAATCAAGTTGTGCTGGCACCTTGACTAAGCGTTCCATGGATACACAGCCTGCCAAAATTAGTACGGGAAACGCCATACCTAGGGTTTTTAACGATCGCAACAAACTTATATTTTTCATCATGCAAAGCACCTAATATGCTAATTTGCTATTTTCTGGAAAACCAGCCCATGACAATAGATCAGAAAGGTGAAAATCAGACAAAATATTTATACCCATCAGGTTTTTTATTTTATATAGCATCATGAAAGCAACACTAAATACGACCAGTAACACCAAAAATGAAAACAAAATGCGAATAGTCGATCGCAGAGGTTTGGGAATACTAGAGAAACGAGATCCTTCAAGCCTGAAGCTCGAGGAACGGCGATCACGCCCCACTAACAACACCAAGTAGTAACCATTCAAAAACAGCGGTAACCAGAGCCTGATATCGATGGAATGACGTTCTTGCTTATTCTCAGTAATCAGGGCTGACCGTATCGCGTCATACTGCTCATCTGTTAGCGACTCCAGAACATTTTTGCGAACTCGACTTAAAGTAAAATCGGCAAAGGTCTCGCTGCTGGTACTTTGTCCTATTTTCATAAGAACTCCCGTTCTTGGTTGAGGTTACCCAAAAGACAGTCGGTAATAACCGTTATGCAGACACTCGCGCAAGAAGCGGGCCAAAAAAATCTACCCGCTGTTTTAGTACCAAGTAGAGAGAGAAGCCCAATTAAATTCAGGGTCTGCGCTTATAAGACAAGAAATAACAAGCCAGAAATACTCAGTTGGCCATTGAATAATGCAATCCCAGTCATCAAAACTAGCCCATGATTTTTAATTTGCATTGCAATCTGCAATACGAGATCGACTGATCGGATTGATTCTACTAATTTCGTGAATTCCGAACCAAACCTAAACACTCTGTAACGACTTTAAACCAGTATTGCCACCTTGCTTGAATCCTTCTGGCATGAAACCTGCTGCGTGCACTGTAAAGTTTGCACAGATTTTGATAACAATACTGACCGATATGAGCTTTATTAACGCGTATAAATAGCTTTAAGGCTTAATCAAAAAGTGATTCACAATAGGAAGTTATATGATGTCTGACGTATTTATTCTTGGCTACACCAAGTGCGCCACGACCAGCCTATACAACCAGTTGATGCAGCATGAAGGTGTTTCGAACACAAAGCGTAAGGAACCTCATTTCCATTTTGCGCAGATCATGGGTGATCACTTCGCTGGACCCGCCGATAACGACACAGTCAATCAAATGTTTATTACCGACCCTGATCAATACCTTAACCTTTATGAGCCAGGAAAACTCGCCATCGACGGTTCAGCCATGTCAATTGAGGACCCGCGTATTTTGGAGGCAATAAATACGCAGTTCCCCAAAGCCAAGCACATCATCATGCTTCGCTATCCGTTAGAAAGAGCGTTCTCTGCCTACTCCCACCTGATCCGTGACGCCAGAGAAGTTCGAAGTTTTCGCCAAGCGATTGATCACGAATTGAGTGGTGCTCGCGCCACCTATATGCCTATCTGGCACAACATTAAATCAAGTCGTTACGTCGAGGCAGTGCAGCATGCGCGACACCTGTTCGGCGATCGCCTAAAGGTTGTTGCCTATCGAGACTACGCCAGTAACAACCAGCAAGTCATGGATGAAGTAGCCCTCTTTATCGGATTACAATCGATTGACTGGCTACGTGATTATGCCAATCGCTCTGGAATGCCCCGGTCAAAACTATTTCAAAAAGTATTAATGCGCAAATCACTGGCGAAAAGTTTTTTTGTTAAAGCCTTTCCAAAAAAAATTGTTATTTCGCTCAAGCGTATCCTGCTGGAACGCAATACTGGAAATAAACCAAAAATAACCCATGAAGAAAGGGCTTACTTTAAGTCCCTAATCAGTGATGAGGCCTGCAAAATACAACCGAATACTGCTGACAGTGCCCTATTGACCTCACTCTACGGTGCATGATGGAAACGAACCACAGATCTTTGGTTCCACACACATTATTCGGGATGTTTATCTTGGAGCTCTTTTTCCTGTTTGTGAAAAAAATAGACGGAACCATTTACGGCTACTTTGACACGATCGAAAAGCTCTATCCAATTATCGCCATCCTACTGTTAACGGCTTTCATCAAACCCAAACTAAACCAATATTGGTGGCTCGCTTTGGGGTTCTACACCGCTTATATCCTCTATGGCATATTGATCTCATTAGCTCACCAGAAGGGTATGAAGATAATCTTTGTTCAGCTATACCATGAGCTTAAGTTCTTTCCGATGATGCTGTTATTTGCGATGGTACGTTGTGATGAGTGTTGGTCGAGGCGGACTATAAAAGTCATCAAACCTATAATCGTTTTAACAATAGTGCTCATTATTTTTCAACTAGCAATGCCTGGGCTGTACGATACCGTCTTCAAAAACGGTGGTCACTTCGAGAAAGCACATATAGCTGGAATGTTGTTACCTCGTTCAGCTGGATGGTTTTGGCATCCTAGTCAAATTGCTTTGTTTTTCATGATTACGATCGTTTTTTTCATCGTTGAGCACCGAAAGGGAAATATCAAATTTATCTTCTCTATGGTGTTTTTAAGTGTGTTTTTTGTTTTCATTTCAATACAGCGGCTCGAGCTTTTTTTCTTATTTCTGATTTTACTGACCTTTTGGTTATGCCGCTATATTGATCTGGATTACCGACCCTATCTCGCGGGTACCGTATTCCTTCTATTTGGTGGCGTGATTCTCTTCATCATTACAGATGAGTCAAATTTCTGGTGGATTCTCGATAACTTTAAATCGCCCCGCATGGTTTATCTTGTCGAATCGTTATTCACTCTGGTCGATAGTCGCTATTTAGGGGCCGGGTGGGGAACGATTGGTAGCCATGCTGCCGCCGATGTGGCGAATGTTTACGAATACAACTCGATGAAAGATATCTGGTGGATCAAGCTAGGGCAGTATTTCTACGACACTTATTGGCCCCATGTCATTGGCGAGACTGGACTACCTGGATTTTTTCTTCTTCTGCTATCAATGGTGTTTATGATCCGCGCTTTAAAACGACGTGAAGCGAGCCTGTTAATGTTCATTTTGATCATGACCAGCTCACTCTCCTCAAACACTCAATCGCTTTACCACCTAACCGTATTCGGCTGGTTTATTCTGTTGTTGGAAAACACAGCCGACAAAGAAATCTCACCTGCTGACGCGCAGAAACCTTTATTAGCACAGGCTAACAATAGGGGTTCAAAGTTTTGAGTTGTTATGGTCAGATCTCTGGGGTGGCAATTGTTGGTACCCAAGAAAAAGGAGGCATTAGCGCCGTGATTGATAATCACATAGAGGCCGGCGTATATGAAGGCTATCAGCACTATTTTATTGCCTCGCATGATGAAGTAGGCCTATTAAAACGCATTTATCTGATGCTAATCTCCCTAGTGACATTGATCAGTTTGATCATTCGACGCAAAGTTTCGGTTTGTTACCTTCACGGCTCAATGAAGGGCAGCATCTACCGAAAATCAGTATTCTTGTTTATGTGTCAACTGCTAGGATGCAAAGTTATTTTTCATCTGCACGGTTCGGAGTTTGCCCAAGCCTATCAAAGCTCAAGCTTCATTTATCAGAGTCTTGTACGTTATATTCTAGACAAATCGGACAATGTCTTCGTGCTATCGGCCTATTGGAAAACCTATGTTGAAACGATATCAGTTAACGCTGAAATCCAAGTCATAAGCAACTTCCCTTCACCTGTATTTGAAACGCTGTATGACACTCGTGAATATGATAAAAAACCTATCACTGAGCTGCTTTTTCTCGGCAGAATTGGGCAACGTAAAGGCGTATATGACCTCTTAGAAGCTGTCCAATTGCTAAAAACTAAGGGTATTAAAGGATTCCATATCAATGTCGGTGGGAATGGTGAAATCGACAAACTCCGAGCACTGGTAGAACAAAGAGACTTGAACGAATACTTCAACGTTATCGGCTGGGTCACGGGTGAACAAAAATATCAACTCCTGAAAGAATGCGACCTTTTATTGCTACCGTCATACAACGAAGGTTTGCCGATTGCAATCCTCGAAGCCTTGTCGGCTGGTTTGGCCGTACTGAGCACCAATGTCGGCGGCATCCCCGACGCCATCAGTGATGAGCGCTATGGCATTCTGGTAGAGCCAGGTCAACCAGACGCACTGGCTAATGCAATCTCCAAGTACCTGTGCACCGATGGTTTAATTGAGGTGGTTGCTCGAAATGCTCGAAAGCTATACGACATCGAGTACTCTTCCAAAGCCAATGTCAAACTCATACGAAACATCATTAATGGTCTAACTTAAAGATGATAATTTCGGTGATAATACCAGCATACAATGCAGAAAATACGATTTGTAGAGCCGTCGACTCAGCCTTGAATCAAAAAAACATCGAGGTAGAAGTCATTGTAATCAATGACTGCTCGCTGGACTTCACACAACGGGTTGTCAGTGTGCGTTACTCACAAAACGATCAGGTCAAACTACTCGGAACACACTCAAACTCCGGCCCGAGCACCGCAAGAAATATAGGAATTGAATACGCTCGTGGCGACTGGATCTCAGTTCTCGATGCAGACGACTGGTTTGCACCTGATAGGCTATCAGGATTACTAAGCAGCGCGTTAGAGTACGAACTCGATTTTGTTGCGGACAGTTACTACCTAATCCGTGACCAAGACACATCACCCTATTCAACCCGATTTACCAACTTCTCAATCCGTGGCACAGTAACGCAATTCACGGCCGATTCTTTTGTTAGGCATGGTCTGGGGTCTGTAAAACCGCTGATCAAAAAAGCATTTCTTGACCGAACGGGGATTCGCTTTTTGCCCTCTGTATGGCGAGGTGAAGACACATTATTTTATGTCACATTATTGCTCAACAATGCCCGCTTTGGACTGTTAAATAAACCACTTTATATTCGAAGCGAAACACCGGACTCTCTGAGTAAATCAGATAAAGTTAAGCTACTTTCTGACCTTCTTGAGGTAT
>JBLHID010000014.1:0-33694 GCA_047615545.1 Polaribacter sp. | reverse complement strand
GCACGCAGATACACTCAAGTAAAAAAATACCTCGTTGCGAGGCCCTTCAAGGTCTCGCTTCGAAGTTTCTCTAAGGGTCTTGGCCCTGTTTAAATAATAAGAGCCCAAAATGGGCACAAAATATAGGGGAGAAGAGGCATGGCTGTAGATGAGATCAATCCAGAAGACCTCGAGATCGCGGACGAACTGATCGCGGAGCGTCGTTCCGAGGCCCCGGGTGAAACGCCAGAAGATATGACGCCTTGGCAACGTCCTATAACGGCAGCTATTGATGTAATTAATTACCGGGTAGGCCAGGTTATTTCCCTGCTCATGGTGCCGCTCCTTGTTGTAGTGGTGCTAGAAGTACTTTCAAGAAACTCCTTTTCGATCTTGCAAAATGCCGGGTTCGAAGACTTCGCCCGAACTCTCGGTCTTGGCCCCACGCTCTGGGTATATGACACCAGTCGTATGATAGCCGGGGTACTCTTCATGGCGGCCGCGGGCTATGGTTTGATGCGTGGGGTTCACATCCGTGCCGACTTCCTCTACAGGAATTGGTCGGCAAAAACACAAGCAACAGTGGATGCAACACTGTACCTCTTGTTCTTTATGCCTTCGATGATCTTCTTCACCGTTATCGCCTCAGACTTCTGGTGGCTCGCCTTTTCAAGAGGTGAAACGATGCAGGTCGACAGTGCCTGGGGACCACTTTTATGGCCAGCGCGCCTGGCGATGCCAATAGGTGCCTTCCTCTTGACGCTGCAAGGCCTCCCTGAGATTTTCCGTGCATTTCACAAGATGGGTAAAGAGCGAGAGCGTTTGTTTTTGCGGGCCTTACCTGTCTATATAATCGCACTGACCTGGCTCGTTATGGCGGTGTTCCACCCAAGTATTGTCCCAGGTGGCGAAACGTTTTCTGACCTCATGTCTGCCCGATCGAATATAGACAAAGCTACCATCGGATTGATCATGCTGGGAGCCATGCTCTTCGTGATTTTTATCGGATTTCCTATTGCCTTCACGTTGATCTTCCTTGCCTTTATGTTCGGTATTTGGGGCGCTAACTTCAAGTTAACCACGCTGTTGATGACGCTAAATACAAACTCCACCATGTTGAACGATCAGCTCATGGCCGTACCGCTTTTTGTACTGATGGGAATCGTGATGGAGGCGGCGGGCTTAATGGACCGGTTGTTTGCTTCGATCCAGATGATGATGTCACGCGTTCGCGGCTCGTTGTTCATAGCCGTGCTAATCGTATCCACGATTTTTGCAGCAGCCACTGGCATTGTGGGCGCTTCTGTAACCCTACTTGGGATCATGGCCGGTGCGACCATGACCAGAGCAGGCTATGACGTCAAGCTTGCAGCCGGAACCATCACCGCGGGCGGCACATTGGGTATTCTGATACCACCCTCAATTATGCTGATCGTCATGGGACCTGTTCTGGAAGTTTCAACCCTTGACCTCTTCCGTGGAGCCTTTATTCCTGGCGCCATGCTGGCCACCCTCTACCTGCTCTACACGCTTGGACGCTGCTGGCTGAATCCTGACCTTGGGCCAATTTTGTCAGAAGAAGACCAACCTGAAACATCGCCATTTTATGGCGCTGAGGTCGCGCTGATTTGTCTGGGTGTTTTGACCGTTTGCCGAGTGTTTGGCCTTGCCATGGGCGGTGTTTTTAGCGGTATGATGCCATTTGGCGGCTTGATCGTTTTGGGCATTACCTGTGCTGTCGCCTATGCCGCATATCGTCGTTTGAATCTACTCAAAATTGTGCTTCCGTTTACGCTGCTCTTCCACATCTATATGATCTTTGCGAATATGGGAGAGGACGGTAGCCTACCGATCTGGTCGATAACCCTGTGTTCATTCACCCTACTTCTGGGATATTTGGGGCGACCAATTTATAACGCCGCGTCAGACAATGAGTTCTATTTCTCGGATCTCTGGGACGAGTTCTTTGCCGGGCTCATGCCTCCCACGATCCTAATTTCTTTTGCTTTGGGGTCGATTCTGCTTGGCCTGGCAACACCCGCTGAAGCCGCAGCTATGGGCGCCTTTGGTGCTATCTTGTTAGCTATCGGTTACGGCAAATTCACCTTTCCTAGTTTCTTTGACAGTCTGGTCAAAGCCCTGGAGATCACAGTTTTGATCATGTTCCTGGTTGCCGCATCGAACTTCTTTGGCGCCGAATTCAGTTATTTGGGCACGCCAAAGATGATGACTGAAATGCTACTTGGTCTCGACATGTCGCCTTACTTCGTTCTAATGGTCATTATGGCACTAATCTTCCTTCTGGGATGGCCACTGGAGTGGGTGCCTATTGTTCTGATCGTCGTGCCAATTTTGCTGCCAACAGTCGAGGCGTTGGACATCCACGGGCTGGATCGCTACGACCTGATGGTCTGGTTTGGCATTCTGGTCGCGGTGAACCTGCAGACCGCATGGCTATCCCCACCTGTGGCCTTGTCAGCTTATTTTCTGAAGGGGGTGGTGCCGGATTGGGATCTCAAGGACATCTATCTGGGCATGATGCAGTTCATGGGGATTCAACTCATCGGTCTCATCCTGCTGTTTATCTTCCCGCAACTGGTGCTTTGGCTACCCAGAGTGATGTCTGGTGGGTAAAGGACGGTGCATCTCCATCAATCTACCTTGTGCTGGGCAGCGCCCGACATGATGATATATAACCTGACAAAGGCCGGCACCTAAGAAACGCGAACGCAGTTCCACTGCGGCCAATAATTTTAAAAACAAAATTTTAGAGAAAAAATATGAGTATTGAAGTAATAAAAAGAGCTAGTAAAACCTCAGCTACTGGCGAAGACGACACAGCGCGCATAGTCAACGAAATGCTACAGGCCATCGAAGCCGGTGGCGAAACAGCAGCGCGGGAATATGCATTTAAACTGGATGGTTGGGACAAGGATATAATTGTCAGCCGAGAAGAAATAGATATAGCTAGTGCGTCGCTTACACAGCGCGAACGAGATGATATTCAGTTTTCTCACCAGCGCGTAAAGGCGTTCGCCGAAGCACAACTAGCCAGTATGGGTGAGTTCGAAACTGAATTGTCGCCCGGTCTATTTGCAGGCCAACGCCTTATCCCCGTGCAAACAGCGGGTTGTTATGTGCCAGGTGGTCGTTATGCCCACATTGCATCTGCAATCATGAGTATTACTACAGCAAAAGTGGCGGGTGTTGATCATGTAATCGCTTGCTCACCAACCCATCCTGATCGAGGCGTTCATCCCGCCATTTTATATGCTGCAGATTTGGCCGGTGCCGATACCATATTGGCGCTTGGCGGTGTGCAGGGAATTGCAGCAATGGCATTTGGACTGTTTACCGGTCACGAAGCCGACATTCTGGTGGGACCGGGTAATCGCTTTGTTGCAGAAGCCAAACGAATATTATTTGGTCGTGTTGGTATCGATCTTTTTGCTGGGCCAACCGAAGTTCTGGTAATAGCTGACGAAAATGCTGATCCAGAAATTGTAGCCTCTGATCTCGCAGGTCAAGCTGAGCATGGTCCCGATTCACCTGCCTGGCTGGTGACAACCTCTAAAGATCTGGCGCTAAAAACCATTGAACTTATGCCCAAATATATAGAGCGTCTGGCTGAACCTAATCGCTCGACAGCAGAAGCCGCATGGCGTGATTATGGCGAAGTCGTCGTCGTTGATACGCGTGAAGAAGCAGTTTCGGTTAGTGATAAATATGCACCTGAGCATCTGGAGATTCAATGTGATGACCTAGACTGGTGGCTTAAAAATCTGAGCAACTATGGATCGTTGTTTCTGGGTGAGGAAACTACCGTTGCCTATGGCGACAAATGTTCCGGCACCAACCATATCCTGCCAACCAAGGGCGCAGCCCGGTACACTGGTGGCTTAAGTGTTAGTAAGTTCATCAAGGTACTGACTTGGCAACGTATGACCGAAGAGTCGAACCGTGATGTTGGTGCCGTAACAGCGAGAATTTCACGCTCTGAAGGCATGGAAGGTCATGCCCGTACAGGTGATGACCGACTCTACAAGTACTTTCCTGGCGAAGAGTTTGATCTTGGTATTAAGTCTCAGCCATAAGTATCAGCCATAAGTATCAGGAATAAAGGATGGTGAATAACGTATTTGACCAGTTTTCATTGGCACACCGTAATTTTGTTGTTACTGGGGCGAGTTCCGGTATCGGCCGAGCAATAGCAGGCTTTCTCGCGAAAGCTGGGGCTACTGCGATATTGCTTGCCCGTCGTCAAGATGAGTTGGAAACGGCGGTTGACGAGATCAGATCATTTGGTGACGGATCGAATGGCAGCAAAGCTGAGTTTATCGTGGCTGATCTGACCCAACGAGAAAACCTAGCCGAGTACGCCAGACTGTGTAAAGACAAAACTCAAAATGGTATCGTCGACGGTGTAATCAATGCAGCCGGCATTAATTTACGCGAACCTGTCGATGATATTTCCCTCGATAGTTGGGACTTAACGTTGAATCTAAATCTCGCTATTCCATTCTTTTTTAGCCGTGAATTTGTGCCTGAAATGAAAGCGCAAAACTTTGGTAGGATCATTAACATTGCCTCCTTGCAATCATCACGAGCATTTCCAAATGGACTGGCCTATGGTGCGTCTAAAGGGGGCATCTGTCAGCTCACACGAGCGATGGCGGAGGCCTGGTCCAAATACGGTATTGGTTGCAATGCAATCGCCCCCGGATTCTTCCCAACTGAACTAACAGCATCAGTGTTTGGTAACGATGAGACCCGAGATTGGGCGGCAAAACAAACTACTATGGGTCGAAATGGCGAGTTATCTGACTTGTCTGGCATTACGCTGTTTTTTGCCTCGCAAGCCTCCAGCTATGTTACTGGCCAAACAATGCATATCGATGGCGGCTTCACTGCCAAGTAGGAAAGCCAATAGGCAACCCAATTAGGGTCGTTAAAAAAAGCCAAATAGAACAAATTAGGAAAAAATAATGAAAGCGCTTGTATATACCGCCAATCAGGAAATGACTTATCGTGAAGAGCCAGAGCCTGTTGTGGCCGCTGGTGATGCTCTGATTAAAATTGAAGCTGTTGGTATTTGTGGATCGGACATGCACGCGTATCTGGGACATGATGAACGCCGAGTGCCACCGTTAATTCTAGGTCATGAAGCTGTGGGTACCGTGTTGCAGGGTAACAATATTGGGCAACGAGTAGTTTTGAATCCGCTCATTACCTGTGGTGAATGCCATCCCTGCTTGAGTGGCAGGCAGAACCTATGCTCGAATCGAGACCTGATTGGCATGTATCGCGCCGGTGCATTTGCAGAGCAAATTGCAATACCCGAACGAAATTTAATATCTGTGCCTGACCATATCTCTAGCCAAAAAGCGGCATTAACCGAACCAGGTGCGACTGGGTTACACGCAGTACTTCTGGCAGAACGAGCCTCTTCTCGCCCGATCAGTGAATCACGCGCCTTGGTCATTGGTGCAGGCTCCGTTGGGTTGCTCACAGCATTAATACTGAAAGACAAAGGTGTATTCCGAGTCGATATTGCAGAAACCAATCAACTTCGCCGAGACATGGTAGAAAGGACAACCGACCTTCAGATTTTCAACCCAATGGAACGCAGTCCAGAAAGCGAAGTTTATGATTTTGTATTCGATGCTGTCGGCAACTCAATCACGCGGAGCACCAGCATTGCTTCGGTACGTTCAGGTGGCGTCGTAGTACATATTGGCCTGATGGATAACAAGGGTGATATGGATGTTAGGTCCATTACGTTGCGTGAAATTACCTTTATCGGTACATACACCTATACACCAATCGATTTACAAGTCACTTTGCAAAAGCTGGCAGACGGCGCATTAGGTAGTTTAGACTGGGTTGAAACCCGATCCTTGCAGGAAGGCGGCATTGCCTTCGACGAACTGAACAAAGGACACTGTGCTGCGCCGAAGATTGTACTAAACACGGCTTAACTTCTACATTTTACATTTCAACCCTATCGTCGCCATTAGGTAGTAGTTGGTTGGTTGCGGTGAGTTATGGTCGAATAGACGACTGTTTAACGTGCCGTTGTATGGACTTTCAGCTCGTTTTCAAAGCTACAGGGCGTTTTTCGTACTACTAATGTATCAAGTGGCACGACCGATTCGAATGTTTTAATTTCCTGTAGATCGACATTGAGTCGGCCCACTCGAATGAAAATCCCATCATCTTCAACGGCTATGACCATTGCAGCAAATTTTGTTTTATTACCTAATTCATTGGTATGAAGGTAGTACACCTTATCGCCTGCTTTCATTGTGTTCTCTAAGTTAGTAGGTTGAAATGACGTAAGTAAAACCACTGCTGTCTTGTTAACGTGGAACCGTCATACCGAGCTTGACCCGGTATCCAGCGGTTCGATGAAACTGCTGGATTCCGGATCAGCTAAAAGCGCTGTCTGGAATGATGGATCTTCTTTTTATATTCATGGTGTCTCAGCATCAAAATATCCAGAATATGGTGCGATTGCACGCCAACTAAATAAATCCGATGCACTTCTTACTGTCTTGCACTGGCGTCTAAATTTAGCAGCCAGCAAAGGCGGTGCCAGCTCGGGGCCACCAAATGCTGAGAATAGAGAGTACTCTGATCCAACGCTTTTTTCACCACCAATAAAGCCAGAACCCGAGTCGTCGCAAAGTGTTCTCAGGCGGCACACAAATTCATCTTTAAAGGTTTGAATGTCGGCAACCGCTTGTTTATAAATAGTCGCATCATCACAGGCTAGTGTGATTCGATTATGGGGGTCAACACCATATGGGTTGAGATGCCCATAAACAATAATTTGCCCAGAGAGTTCGGCGTGAGACTTTATGTATTCTTCAACTGATTCAACGTAATGTTGATTGGCTCGCCAAAGTCGATCCATAGCGTCGGCAACGCAGTCTTGATTGAGCCGTATGTTGACATCAGTATGGTATTTGAAAATGAAACGGCCCTTAGGTGCTTGGGTGCGCGCCGCAAATGGTACGCCCTCGCGCACAGCCCGCATTTGATCTGGGTCTTTGAATATTTCAGTGTGATCAAGCGATATATCACCGATGGTAAATTCGTCTGCATCAATATCATCCACCAGCTTAAATAGAAACTCATCGACGGGCAGATGGCTATAGCCGTTAACAAAAATGAGGCCGTCTGCTTTGGCGGCCTGGCAGTTAGCCTGCAATTGTGCGGCGCGTTTGGTTAACGCATTATCACCGCTTTCCACAAACGGTTGCATCGCATCGATGGTGATATGTTCAAGACCCAATATTAAATCGGTGCCGCCATTGTGTGATAGCACCTTGCGGTTCTGAATTTTTAGATAGGCAAATTGGGATAAATGTTGGAGTAGTCGAGATAGCTCTGAAGGTGAATTATTAACAGGAATAGCAAATGCAATTTCAACGGCTGGCAGCTCGACATACTCGCAGCAAATTGCTGACACTAGCCCTGTCCAGCCATAAGTGCCGGCATAATCCTTCAATTCGTCACCATCAATCGTAATCAATTCATCACCATTATGTAGCGATACCTCGATCACGCTATCGCTAAAGTAACGTCGTTGCGGCCCCATACCGCCTGTCATAAACGTGGCGCCAACTTGGGCATAGGTGTAGCTGGTTAAATCAGCGCCCAGCACTTTAAATTGCCCACCTAGTTCGTTCCCCAATACCTGATTGAGTTGCGCCAGAGTGATTGCACCGCCTGCATAGATAGTGTGCTGCTGCTCATCGATGATAATGTCATCTAGCCCGACTTTTGTAATATCAACATGGCTAGAACGCGTAACCCGTGGCGAATTAGTGGCACATAATTGAATACCAATGACTTGTTTCCCCACCGGTTTTTCGACTTGAAATATGCCACCGCCTCCAGAGACCGACGACAATGGCAGTAGACAAAAGTCGGTCTGATGAACTTGTTTGATCCGATCAATCGAGTCGGCCAAATCATGACCTTTAATGGCATAGATGCAATCCAGTTCGACAGCGGTATTTTCGCCATCAACAATTTTGTGATTTATCGAATGAAGATTGATAGGCATTTGTTACTTTTCCCGAATTACTGGCCAGAAAGGCTGGTTCATTCCTCACTACTACATAATTTAACTGCAGTAATCAAGTTATCAATGTCTTCAGCCTTGCTGTCCCAAGCAGTCACGAAACGAGGTGGTGCGGTTTCGTCGAGTTCACCTTCTGTGACTTCGATGCCTTTTGCCGCCAGACGCTCGATAACTTTCCGTGGAATATTAGCGAAGACTTCATTGGACTGGGTTGGAAATTCCAGCTCAATACCACGAATGGCGGCTAACCCTTGGCTAAGGCGTGCTGCCATAGCGTTGGCATGTTGAGCGTTTCGTCGCCAGACATCATTGGATACATAGGCTTCAAGTTGCGCTGACACAAAACGCATTTTTGAAAGTAGCTGGCCTGATCTCTTATGCAGATAGGGAAAGGATTTAACCAAGTCAGTATTAAAAAACACCACAGCCTCAGCCGCAAGGCAGCCATTTTTGGTGCCACCCAACGACAATACGTCGATACCTGATTTCCATGTCATTTGTGCTGGGCTGGCATTTAATGCAACCAGCGCATTAGCAAAACGTGCACCATCCATGTGTACGGTTAAGCCATGTTCATGGGCTGTTTTAGCGACGGCAGAAATCTCATCGAGCTGATAAACCGTGCCAACTTCGCAAGACTGGGTGATGCTTAAGGCAGCGGGTTGGGCTGCATGAACATTGCCTTTTCCACGTATTACCGAAATCAAAGCCTCCGGCGTAATTTTGCCATCGTCGCTAGCGATAGAGATGAGCTTAGCGCCGCCAGTAAAAAATTCAGGCGCAGCGCACTCATCGGTATTGATGTGTGACATTTGGTGGCAAAACACTTTTCCGTATGACGGCGTTAAAGCAGACAATGCCAATGCATTGGCTGCTGTGCCACTGACAACCGGAAATACTTTGACCGAAGTTTCAAAAAAAGCAGACAGTGTCGCTTCGAGCTTGACGGTATAGGCATCCTGTCCGTAGGAAACGGCTATCCCCGAATTAGCTGCGACCACGGCATCCATTACTTCTGGGCAAGCGCAGGAAACATTATCTGACGCAAAGCTATTGATTGGGGTGTTATCCGACATTGTATTATCTACCTTGTTAATTACTTAATTCGTTTCTAGTCAAAACACTAAATTCAGCATAATCAGTGGAGCGAAGTAACTGGCCATAGCCCAAAACTTTTCCTTTAAAGCCAGGCTGATTCTGAACTGCACTAGACCATCATCAAATTCTGGATTTTGCTTGCTCGGCTCAAATAGGCTCGCCATTTTATAGACGGGTCATTTTAGTGAGTGAGATTGATTGTTCGGTTTAGCGCAAACGCGTGCTAAATATCGAGTGAACTGCCAAAGGTTTCGTTCGATCGGATGATACGTGCCCTTCGGTAAAATCGGCGAACCGCTGCCTTTATGTAACGCCTCTACCAGTGTTTTATCTTCGTTATTGGCGACGTCAATGTAGCGTTTGAACTTGGCCAACCATTGATCATAGTCTTCAGCCTTTATGTCGTTCAAAACTTCGGGTGGCACTGCAACACCCCAGGTCGCCTGCATTTGATCGCTGCCAAGCGATTGCACCGAGATATACCAAAGGTAGTCTGGCATTAGCGTGACCAGATGGCAGGGGAAAATACAGAAATCAACCATCATCCGACGCCACTCACCTTGTAGCCTCTGATTGTCGGGATGTGCTGCACCGGGCCCGGTCTCCTCTGGTTGAGGGGCGTAGTGATAACCGTAGAAATCACTGTCTTCACCACAGGTGTAATCTTGTAGTGGTTTGTTGTGTTGAGCGAAAGTTTTGCCGTGGGCGACGGGCACGTGGTAACTCTCGGTATAGTTTTCGATCAGGTTTTTCCAGTTGGCATTCCATGTCATGGATTCACGTAACACCGTACGATAGTTCGCCATGTCGAAACGGCCGACAATTTTTTCCAGAAATGGCGCGAGCACATCGGCGAGCCTGGTTTTTGGCTGTTCTGCCAGGGTGACATAAATAAAGCCTTGCCAGATTTCGAACTTGAGTGGCCGCAACGCATGGTCAGAAATTTCAAAACCGGGCTTGGTTTCCATATTGGGCGCTCGAACCAATTGTCCGCTGCAGTCATAGGTCCACGCGTGGTAACGACAGGTCAATCGTTTACTATTACCTTTTTGCTCCGGCATCAAACAGGCAAATCGATGCGCGCAAGCATTAACGAAAGCACCGAGCTGGCCGTCTTTTTGACGTATCACGATGACCGGAACGCCAGCGATGTCGAATGTCAGATAATCACCATGATTTTCAACTTCGTCCTCACGGCCGATACAAATCCACTCTTGCATAAAAATCGACTGTTTTTCGTGATTGAGGAATTCAGTCGAGTGATTTACGGCTGGAGGTATCGGGTGGGCTTGATCGAAATTGACTGAGGCCGCATTTTTCAACTGTTCTAAAACAGCGCCCAATGGCATTGAATTGTTTGGATTGCTATTCATGTCTGGTTTCGATCCAACCTAGAAGCAGCAACCTACACACGCACAGCGATCATGCCAAGAAAATCACCCATGGCAATCTGTCCAGGGAAATTCCGGCCGCTGAAAATACCATCGATCTTCGCGTGATAATCAGTCGGCACCTGACCCGTACGTTTTATGTCATGGACACGTCCAAGCAGGTCTCCCGCTTTAACCTCAGCGCCAAGGTCGACACAAAGTTCGAGCAAGCCATCAGATTCGCTAAAGACGAAACAGTTTTGGTCGGGCATATCCAGACTAATCGTCTCGGCGACTTCGAGTTCACCCTGGGTGATCCCCGCATGGCGTAGAATATTTCGAATGCCTTTCTTGGCGATGGCAATGGTTGCTGCGGTAGCGGTGCCCCCGCCCGCTAGTTCGGTGCTGATGAAAGTCTTGCCCTGATTTTCAGCAGCTGTGTCGTACATGCTGGCTGCTTCAATTTCTAACAACATCATTGAATACGGTGCGTTGAAGGCCTGCATTGCAGCAATACAACGGGCCTGTTGCGCTTTGTCGTCGAGCACATGAGCACAGCAAAAAGGCACGAAATCCAAGGTTTTGCCACCGGAGTGAAAGTCGACGACATAGTCAGCCATCGGTAACAAGGTGCGTTGAAAATAATCAGCAATTTTTTCCGTGAGTGTGCCTATAGGGTTACCAGGGAAAGACCGATTCATATTGCCGCCATCGATCGGCGAGGTACGTTTACCAGCACGAAGTGCCGGATAGTTCATGCCCGGTACGATAATGACCCGACCGCTTAGTTCGTCAGCATTGATACTTTGTGCGAGGTCGAACAAAGCAATAGGTCCTTCGTATTCGTCACCGTGATTGGCGCCAGTAAATAGAATGGTCGGCCCTTCACCATTTTTGGCGACAGTAATTGGGATTATCAGTGAACCCCAGCCCGAATCATCATGAGAATGTGGCAGTTTGAGAAAACCGTGCTGGATGCCATCTTGATCGAAGTCGACAGTGGCGGAAATTGGGTTGGTGCTAGTCATGTGAATCCTCTTTGTACGTCTTTGTTGGTATCGTATATTTTTTCGATGATATATATAACAATGCGTCATACAAGTAATATTTGACAAGCTTTACCATCGCACTAAGCGACTCTGGTTTTCACTGATACCGCAAATGGATCAGTCGGTAGAGTTTAATATAGTTGTCGAAGATGTTGACCAAACCCTCAGTGTGTTACGAAGGGGTGATATTGCGGCAGTTGGATTCATTACTCGAAATTCTATTTCTACTGGGTTGTTTCGTCTTGATGCACTTCTTCAAGATATTGCTAAGAGTGGGTGTGACTGATTGTTTAGTCTTAAAGACAGACTCCAAATGAATTCAGTTTTACTGGGCCTGTTGATCAAAAAGAGAAGCGCCTTTGAGTGCTACGGGAAGGTTGACGACATAGGAGCCGTTACTGTTTACACAGCACCTAATTCGAAATCTGTACAAGCAATAGGCTATCCAATACGATTGCCTCATTTGAAAATGCGAGAGCATCTGTGATGACTGTTTCTAAAAATAATCGCCCAGACCGAGTAACTCTGGCGATCACGTTAATAGTGCTCTCGGTGTTTCTGATGTCGGTCCAGGAAACGCTGTTTAAGCTTTTCAGTGCTGACCTGTCTTTGTGGCAAATTTTTACCCTACGTGGCGTTCTCGCTTTGCCATTGATTTTCGTTATTTTTGTAGTGCAAGGGCATCGTCGTAGCGTATGGCGATCGGCGTTGTCAAAATGGCCTCTGCTAAGGTCGTTGTTTATGACATTGATGTTTGTAGCGATGTATTCGGCTATCCCTTTTTTGAATCTCTCAACTGTTGCGGCAGGTATTTACACCGCTCCAGTATTCGTAACATTGATGTCGGCATACATCATCGGTGAACCTGTTGGCCCTCGGGGTTGGGTTGCCATTGCAATGGGTTTTTGTGGCGTTCTTGTTATTCTACAGCCAGGTGCTGATGCCTTTTCGTTCTGGGCGATACTACCTGTGTTTGGCGGACTTATGTACGCGCTGTCGAATGTAACAACGCGTAGCAAGTGTCAGGCAGTGTCACCGGCAGCGTTGGCTTTATCACTTAACCTGACTGTGCTTCTGGCGGGGGTCTTGATTAGTTGCCTACTGATGTTTTGGCAGCCAGCGAACGAGTTGACTAGTTCTTATCCTTTCTTGTTTGCCAGCTGGTCTGTTCTCAGCGCATCGGAATGGGGGGTAATACTACTGCTGGCAGGGTTTACAGTTGCCTTAGGGATGATGGTTGCAGCTGCTTATCAATCGGCCCCGCCTTCTACTGTGGCTACCTTCGATTACAGCTATCTTATCTTCATGGTGTTGTGGGATATTTTGTTTTTCTCAGTCGCGTTAGATGGTAAAACAGCCATTGGTATTCTATTGATAATGTCAGCGGGCCTATTGGTAATGCGTCGAGGTAGCTCGCCTACCTAGGAGCCTGTCGCTTGGTCAGTAAGGTAGTTACTCAGATAGGTCAGGATGCCATGTAAATGAAGACGACGGATTTGGCCAACACCTTTCAAATCATTTCTCTTAACGGCTTCAATCATAGACGTGATCTCTTCTTCCTGAAAACTCACTATCTCGTTCCACTTCAGATGTGGCAAAAAAGTGAACCAAATACGTGATACGCGATAATAAAGTATGTCGGTAATTTCGCGCAGTGGTGTGCTGCCAATCATCGTTAGGATGACGTCTTCTAGATTATTACATAGACGTGCGTAGGCTACGTAATCTGGTTGTTTTTTCAAAGCCTTGGCGTCTTTAAGTAATTGTCGCAATGCGTCTAATTGTGGTTTGGTAAATTCAGTGGGTGATAGCTCGCCCATGAGTTCTGCAAGGTGCATACGCAGATCATAAATTTCTTTCAGGGTTTTCAGATCGATGTCTTTTACGATGGTTCCGATGCCATTGCGGATTTCGGTGAGGCCCTCATGATGCAGTCTTTGCAATACACGACGTATTGGGGTTCGGCTTACTTCAAATTCACTGGCTAGCTCGGTTTCGCTCAGTACGGTGCCAGGCGTGTACTTAAGTAGTGAAATCCTCTCGCGTATCTCTTTGTATATTCGCAGGTGTCGCTGTTCGGTATTTTCCATATTTGCTGTGGGTTTGGTTTTTTTTGCGCTTTTCGACACCGATGTTTTCTCCATCAGATGAATAAGGTTGACAGTATAATAACATAGTTTACTATCATGCTAAAAACCACCTGTATACAGGTTGGGGTTTGTCTGAACTGGAGGGTAATCAACATGCATCCTGAAGATGTTTTAAAACGGCAAGCGATAACGCTTAATCAATCGCAACGGGAGCTTTACTTCGAACAGGGCTATCTAGCCCTGCCTGAGTTTATTGGCCGTTCGCAGGTCGACTCGTTACGTGAGGCTATGAACCGAGTGGTTGATTTAAGCCGTGAAGTTGGATCGTCGAATCAACAGTTTGATCTTGAGCATGGCCACAGCAATAAAACACCTCGTCTACGCCGAGTGGCATTTGTAGACGATCTTGATGAGCAATTATGGACACTTTGCGCCAACTCGGTGATTACTGATATTGCGGTTGATATCCTTGGCCCTGACATTCGATTTCGGGACTTATTTATTAATTTCAAGTGGTCTGGTGGTGGCGCAGGTGTGAAATGGCATCAGGACATTGCATTTTATCCGCATACCAATGTAGGCACTTGCCAGTTTTTGCTGGCACTGGAAGATGTCGAATCGGCGCAAGGGCCATTGCAGGTTATTCCGGGCAGCCACAAAGGGCCTATCTATCGGCACTACGATGGCGGTGACGATTGGGCAAAGGACGAATGGACAGGCGCTATAACCAGTACAGACCTCGCAACAGCAGGGATTGATAAAGCGATTGAGCTAACAGGGAAGGCGGGCACACTATCCGTTCATCATAGTTGTACGATACATGGCTCGGCGCAAAACATGAGTGAGCGAGGACGCCCGATGTTAGTCATCACCTATAGCGCAGCTGATGCTATTCCTTATACTACTCCTCCCTATCCGAGTTCGCATTACGGTGCTTTGGTTCGTGGCAACCAACCGCGCTACGCTCATCACGAGGAATTGAACATGCCTTTACCGCCAGACTGGTCCGGTGGATATACCTCGATATTCACCCATCAAGACAGTTTGGAAGATTAGTAAGCCCATTAACCTATAAATATATAGACCATTAATAGAGAGAAAGACGATGCCAGCCGCCTTTAACAAAGCAGAATACGAACAACGATTACAAACTGTTCGCGTCAGTATGGTTCAGCAAAATCTCGATGCCTTGCTGATAGGTGACCCAGCCAATATGAACTGGTTAACCGGTTTTGATGCCTGGTCTTTCTATGTGCCACAGGTCATGTTGGTACAACACGACCATGATCCAATCTGGATGGGCCGAAAAATGGATGCAGGTGCGGTGTCTCTCACCACCTATCTGGGAGCGCAATCGGTTAAACCCTATGAAGAGGATGTTGTTCAGCGCGCAGGCACACATCCGATGGAGATTGTCGCTGGATATCTACGCGACCTATCGTTAAACGGAAAACGTATTGGCTATGAAAGTGACACCTATTTTTTCTCACCTAAATCGCTTCACTGCCTGCAAACAGGCGTACCCAACTCACACTGGGTCGACGCCGACTTATTGGTGAACTGGTGTCGAGTGATTAAAAGCGAAGCCGAAATTGAGATCATGCGACAAGCATCTCGGCTGGTGGAAGGTGCTATGACAGTCGCCTATGAAACAATAGCACCAGGCGTTCGGCAATGTGACTTGATGGCGAAAATCGTAGCAGCACAGGTCGGCGGCAACGACCAATTTGGAGGTGACTTAACGGCACTGTCTCCATTAATACTAGCCGGTGAGGCAGCGACCACTGCGCATCCAATGTGGACGGATGAAAAGTTTATAGATGGCCAAACCGTCGCATTAGAACTAGGTGGCACACGCAAGCGCTACAACGCGGGACTAGCGCGAACGGTGCAACTCGGTAAAGGCCCGCAAACCGTTTTCGATACCGCCGACGCCGTACAGGAAGGGTTAAATGCAGTTCTTGATACAATTAAGCCAGGCGTGCTAGCAGGCGATGTACATCAGGCATGGCAAACTGTTTTAGACAAACATGGTTTAGTGAAAGAAAGCCGAATCGGTTATAGCATCGGCGTTGGCTATTCACCTGATTGGGGTGAGCATACGGTTAGCCTACGCGCCGGTGAAAAAACAGTCATCGAGCAGAATATGGTGTTGCACGTCATGCTCGGTATGTGGCTTGACGACTGGGGAATGGAAATGAGCGAAACTGTAGCCGTTACCGCCTCTGGCGCAGAGTGTTTAACGCAGTTCCCACGAGAGGTTCATGTGGTTGACTAATGCCTAGGCTTATTCACGCGCCTGAATTTGTGCTTGGCTCGTAGCCCTGAGTCTCACTCGGCACGAGTTTAGATGACTGATGGCCGGCACCAAAAAGTTGCTCGAAGCGTCTTTGTCGTTGCAACTGCACCCAATGGTTTACATCCCAGATATCGGCCAGAGGTTGTTCGGTGCCAGGCACACACATTTGATAAGTTGGCGGGCCATGTTCGGCAATCATTGTTGTATATTCGCAGCCGCGCGCGAGCTGGCTTTGCCAAATCTTGTCCCACCAACGCTCCATGCCTTCCATGTAGTGAATCCACTCAGGAGAACGAGGGTCTGATACCTGTGGGCCGTGGTCGTAACCCACTCGGCATTGCGTGTGAAGCACATTCGGCGCGAGAAAATCAATCACCTGATTTAGCACTGGATCTGAAGTATCCACTTCTGAGACGCAAAGCAGATGCGAGTAATCGGCGCAGAGACCGATTTGGGCACGAATATCCGGGTACTTGAGGAAGAAATCGCGAATCGCCCACGGCGAGTATAAAAAGCGTTTTCGATGAGTCTCATGGGCAACTACGAAACCTTGCTCCTTCTCCCACGCTAAAATATCTCTAAAGTAGCGCGCAGCTATAGACCACGGAAAGTTATCTCTTAAATCATGGGCGACTACGAGTGTAAGCAAACCGCCCTCCCGCCGATCACCGAAAATCTGGTAACAAGCCGCTGCTTCCTCTTTAAAGCAGGTCACATGCCTCTCTAGTATTTGCAGGAGTGCATCTGGTTGCACTTCCTCAAGTGCCTCGTAGTTTCTTTCATTAGGCTGTCGTGAATTTTCTGCCTCGTGTCGCTCGGTGCGTTGCGCTAACGCAGCCGCCATCTCGACTGCCGTAGTGGGCGGTGTGAAGCCCTGATGCGTGCCACCCCACCACTCTAATTCTGGACTGCCCGCATTGAATGAACTGTCCGTATAGATGCTTAGCGTCAGGTGCATATCGTATTTTTTCAACAAAGCCTTCAGGCGCTCTGGCCCGAGGAATAGCGCTAGTTTAAAAGGCATTTCAACACCATCGTATCCGAGCGAGGCAAGATTCGGCAGCAGCGTGTCAATGTCGTGATGTGGGCTTCCAGCGAGAAGGCCGTCGAAGATATCGATATTGCCCCAAAGCGTTCGGTACTGTTCAAGTTTCATCTGTATGTCCGAGTTGATTCCCCTTCATACTGGTTCCACAGGGAGTTAAACAGGTTTAATGGCCATGCCGTTAAGTTAAGGAATGCCGTCCTGCCGGCAAACACAGGTACCATTTTAAAGCTAATAGTAACTTTGTACTGGATTGCGGCATGCGCCCCAATGACGACATGTTTGGCACGTACAACTATATACTCATAGCACGGCTTCATAGCAAGGCGCTGGAACTTTGGTCGACCGATGTAAAATTACCTTTGCTTGAAAAGCGTTCCCGGGCAAGACCCATAGTCAAATTCGGTGAATACGCGAGACAGCGCAAACATCATTGCCTGGTTGGATGTCACAACGGGTTTCCCAGTTTTGGCCTCCAGTCGCTCGACGATCTCGACTGCCCTTAGATCAGTACAGGATAATACGATGGCTTCGGTTTCTGGTGAATCTGCCTGTAGGGCCAATGTGTATACATTATCTGGTGTGAGTGCGCCTTGTTCTATACTGCTGAGAGGCTTGTCAGACTCAGCGCGTGCCACAGTTTCGAAGCCAGCGTCAGACAGGAATTCGATGGCTAAGTCATTCACGTTCTGAACGTAGGGCGATGCAAAGCCAATCTTTGTGATCTTCAGGGCGGAAAGCGCCTCTATCAGCGCTCCTGCTGCTGTGATCGCAAACGCGCCCGTGATTGTAGCGATTGATTCCTTCAGGCGTTTATCAAAATCCAGTCCGTGGGACAAAGTGGCTGAGGTGCATCCATAGAGAATGACATCGGGTGACACCGCAGCAATCAGGCGTAGCGGCTCCGATATATCGGTTTCTCCCATCGCTACCATTTGATCGCCGTCTGGAATTAGGTTTAGATCATAACCGCCAATTCTAGTGAAATGAATCGATGAGCCTTTTGGCCGCATTCGAATCATGTCGGCTTCAATATTGGTGTTGGTAAATGGAACTAATACGCCAATCTTCATATTCAGACCTGTTAGGTAAAATCTACCCTCTCTAAGCGTTAATGGCCCCACGAGGAAGGGCGTTATCAATACGGTCGGTCAAATAAAGTTTAACTCGTTCACCCACAAGCCCTACTGACAACAGAACTTTGTGTGAAAGAATCCACCGTTTTTGCTGCTTCAGCTTTTAACCAAGCGACTACAGCGTTCGCGTCTGGGTTGTCGAGGCTATTCTTAGACCGCAAAATATAATAGGCATAAGGCGATTTTCTGGTATCGCTAAAGGGACGAATAAGCCTGCCTGCTTCGAGGTCGTCGGCGACCAAAGGCAATCGACCTAAAGTGATTCCTTGACCGGCAATGGCAGCATCAATCGCGCTGCTTGTATGGCTGAAGCGAATTTCCAATGAATCTGCGTCCTTCGGCAAATCTACGTTTGTCAACCATTCCGACCAATTTTGATCTTCCATCTTGTCACTCAATACCGTCATTCCAGACAAATCTTGGCGTTTTAGGTCGCGGCCCTTCGCAGCAATCAGTTGAGGGCTGCAAACCAGGCAAACATCGTCTTCTAGCAAACGAGTGGCGTGATATCCCTTCGGTGGAACCATGCAGTATCTTATTGCGAGTTGGATAACGTCACCTTTGGTATCGACTAAGCTATCATTGGCATCAATCAAAAGGTTCACTTTTGGCTCGCAGCGCCGCAGGCTGTCTAGTCTTGGTAAAAGCCACTTATTGCAGTACGACATAGGCGCGCTGATTGAAATGGTGTCCTTAGCTTTTGTGTTTGTTATCAGGGCCTTCTCTGACGCTAGCGTCTTAAATGCTGATCGCACTGCACCGAATAGGGCTTTGCCCTCGTCAGTCAATCCAAGCGACCTGTGCTGCCGTAAAAACAACTGCACTGACAGTGCTTGTTCAAGATTCCGAACTTGAAAACTGATCGCCGCTTGCGTTAAACAAAGCTCTTCGGCAGCCTTGGTAAAGCTTTTATGTCGTGCAGCAGCTTCGAAAGCTGGCAAACAGTTAAGTGGTGGAAGATCGAATTTCATCCTGTTATCTCACCATATAACGGGGGCTCGTACAAGTAATTCTTATGACTGGTAAAGTATTACTCGTTTGCGAATAAACATGCCTTTCACCAAAATTAGTCGCGTTATGCAAGTTGAGTAGCAACTACCTATTGCAAGCATCGAACAACAACAACTACAAATAAATGAGGAATACATATCTTATGTTAAAACTGAAAAACGCCGCAGTGCTTTGTGCGCTTACAGCAGGACTTATCTCAGGGCCATTACAGGCTAAAGAATGTGGTGAAGTATCTATCACAGAAATGGATTGGGCTTCAGCCGCGGTTGTAACATCCGTCTCCAAATTCCTAATGGAAGAAGGCTATGGCTGTTCAGTAACCGTTGTGCCATCTGCTTCGGTTCCGGCCTTAGCGTCTGTAGCGGAAACAGGTGAGCCAGATATCCTGACCGAGATCTGGACAAATGGCGCGCCTATCTACCAGAAGTTGGTTGACGAAGGTAAGATCGAGCCGCTTACCGAAGTTTTGTCGGATGGTGCTGTTGAAGGCTGGTGGATTCCGAATTATTTGGTTGAAAAACACCCTGTTCTAGCCACGTTGGAAGGCGTTAAAGCCAATCCTGATTTGGTTGACGGACGTTTCCATAACTGTCCTGAAGGTTGGACTTGTAAGACTGTCAGCAGCAACATTGCATTGGCGGCGGATTTAGCTGGATCGGGTATTGAAGATTTTGTACACGGTTCTGGCGAAACACTATCAACGTCAATTGCAGCTGCATTTGTTGATAAAGCACCGTGGTTTGGTTACTACTGGGCACCTACATCTATCATCGGCAAATATCCAATGACGTTGGTTGACATGGGTCCGTACGATGCTGAAGGGCATACCTGCAACAGTAAGCAAGATTGCACCACACCAATGGTTGGCGCTTTCCCTAAAAGTATTGTTACTACGGTTGTCTCACGCGGGTTCGCTGCTGAAAATCCAGTCGTAACTGACCTGATGCGTAACGTAGCTTTCACTAACCCAATGATGAATTCAATTCTATCGTGGAAAGAAGAAAACAAAGCTTCAGGTGATGAAGCGGCTGTTTACTTCATCAGTAATAACAGCGACCTCTGGTCGGGCTGGTTGAATGACGAAGCTCGGGCCAAACTGTCGGCTCTTATTAAGTAAGCCTTCCCTCTGGGAGTCTGACGGACAGACTCGACAGACTTCCTAGCCACGTGCGGATGCTGCTAGTGCAGGCCTTCGTACGTGGCTCATCTCTTAGACCTAGGTAGATAATATATGGCTTTTTATGACCAGATTTTTGATGCGACGGGAATGCGTGACTGGTGCGATGCCAGCACATCCGATGCACCGATGACTATGGCTGAACTATTGTCGAAAACGCGTGGAGAAGCAGCAGGCAGCAACCTTGAAAGTTTTCCTTTCCCATCGTTGGACAATCTGAATAAGGCCTGTGCTGAAGTACCCCGCACCCGGGAAATGACTGCCGGCGTTGAAGATAGCTTTCTGGCTGTCAAAGACACCCTCAAATTTGTGCTCGATCCGATAACGCAGCCACTGTCATGGATGCTGGATGGCGCACTCTATGTTTTCACCGCGATACCGTGGTTCGTTCTAATTCCCTTGCTGGTGTTGGCTGGTTGGTATGTGTCGCGCTCAGTTGGCGTGACTATCTTGGTAGCGGCAACCTTCTTATTTTTTGGCTTTATCGACCATTTGAATGTGGCTGTCGAAACACTGTCTATTATCTTTGTATGTACCACACTGTGCGTACTGCTTGGCATACCGATAGGCATTGCGATGTCCAAATCGAACCCGCTGCAAAAAGTGATGATCCCGATACTCGATCTTCTCCAGACGCTGCCCAGTTTTGTTTACTTGATACCCCTTATTTTTCTATTCTCGGTGACTGAGTCTAAACTCTACGGCATCGCCATTATTCTCTACGCCATTGTCCCGGTAGTCCGTTTGACTGACCTGGGAATCCGGCTCGTTGATCAGGACGTCATTGAAGCCGCCAATGCCTTTGGAATGAGCAGTCGACAAAAGCTGTTTGGCGTCGAGTTTCCGTTGGCACTGCCGAACATCATGGCAGGCGTCAATCAAACCATCATGATGAGCCTAGCAATGGTAGTCATCGCTTCATTGGTTTCTGCGCCCGGACTGGGTGTGTTAGTACTGCGCGGCATCCGAAATCTCGAACTTGGAGTCGGCCTAGTGGCAGGACTTGGAATCGTACTGTTGGCCGTTGTTCTTGACCGAACGTCTAAAGCAGCGTTAGCGCGGGTCAATGTCTCGCACCAGAGCACGTGAGGGTAATATGAGCACTAACAACAAATTAACCACAGCTAAAGTCCGCATCAAGGGGCTTTACAAGATATTCGGTGGTAATCCGAAAGACATGATGTCTCATGTAGAAGATGGCATGACTAAAAAGGAACTGCTATCAAAGCACCAACATGTGCTGGGCTTGCAGGATATTAATGTCGACATACAAGCCGGTGAAATTACCGTCGTAATGGGGCTGTCTGGGTCAGGTAAATCAACCCTTATCCGACATCTTAACCGCTTGATTGAGCCAACTGCAGGCGAAATTTTGGTCGATGGCGAAGACGTCATGAAACTGTCGAAAGTTGAGCTGAGCAAGTTGCGCCAGACCAAAATGTCGATGGTGTTTCAGAAATTCGCCTTACTACCGCACCGCAACGTGATCCAGAACGCAGCCCTGGCGCTGCAAATACGGGGCGTTGAGGTGACTGAACGTGAACACGAAGCACAACGCTGGCTAGAGCGCGTTGGACTAACCGGCTTCGAAAAACACTACCCCCATCAACTGTCGGGCGGTATGCAACAACGGGTGGGCATTGCCCGTGCACTAACTTCTAACTCAGACATCATGCTGATGGACGAAGCGTTTTCGGCACTCGATCCGCTGATCCGAACCGACATGCAGGATTTGCTGTTAGAACTTCAGAAGGAATTACACAAGACTATTGTGTTTATTACACACGATCTAGACGAAGCACTCAAAATCGCCGATCACCTCGTTATTCTGAATGACGGAGCCGTTATTCAGCAGGACGAACCGCAACATATATTGATGAATCCTGCCGATCCCTATATCGAGGACTTTGTCAGCGATATTAACCGCGCTCGTGTATTGCGCGTACGGTCAGTAATGGAGCCCCTGGTTGAAGGCGTAAATTACGCCGGTGACGTTGATCTGAATGATAATCTTGAGTCGCTGATTGCCCGCTCTGAGGGTGATACATCGAACAATTATAGAGTGGTCGAAGGAGACGTAGCCGTCGGTCAGATCGACATGCAGGGACTGGTCAAGGCGTTGGTTCCAAGGGTGTCAACTTCAGAACAGCGTCTATTGTAGCGACAAAATTCGGATAGGCGCGCGTAGGTGAATAGTCAAACACCACCAAGCAGGGTTGTAACCGATCTACCCTTTGCGATGTATGACGCATTCACCGCAGTGCCTTATTCCGGAAGCCAAGCAGCAGTCGTTCAAAACGCTTCAGCCATATCA
Source organism: Polaribacter sp. (assembly GCA_047615545.1). Classification (GTDB taxonomy): domain Bacteria; phylum Pseudomonadota; class Gammaproteobacteria. The sequence continues at coordinate 11,034 of JBLHID010000014.1, read as the reverse complement.
CCCGACAACCGAGTACGAATCGCGCGTGAAATAGGCGCACCAGCAACCTCGTTTGTAGACGCTATCGAAGGTAATCGCATCACCGTTCAGTTCTACTCGACGGTTATGGAGCTACCGATGTGTGGTCATGGCACAATCTGCCTGATGACGCGACTAGTTGAATCGGGACAACTAGCCTGTGACGGAGGCACTTGGCACGCCGCCGTGCTAGATTTACCCAAAGGCGAAGCCAGAGTGGAATACCGCCACAATGAGGCAGGCCGTATTGACGTAATGCTCGATGTCGCAGTACCCCAGTTTACCCCTGCCAATCTAGACCTAGCCGAACTAACCAAAATTTTGGATGTTGACCTGACCGATATTTCTGGGGATATGCCTGTGGAGGTCGCGAGCGCCGATTTCACCCACCTTTGCCTCCCCATGCGTGACCTTAATGCCATGGGCAAACTACAGCCAGATTTTCCAGCGCTGGCCAATTTTTGTGTGGCGAATGCTCTTGATACCGTCGCCGCATTCTGTAACGAAGTAGTCGATCAAACCAACAATCTTCACGTCCGAGATTTTTGCCCAGCCGTAGGTGTAGCCGAATCAGCAGCCGCAGGCACCACAAACGCGGCGCTTTCCAGCTATCTGTTGCGTAATGCTTTGGTACAGCCAAATGTTGCTGGAAAGATACAAGTTCGCGCCGAGCAAGGGATAGAGCTAGGTCGCCCAAGCAACGTCACCACCTTGATTCAAACCAAAGGTCAATCCATCTCTCGGTTACAAGTGGGCGGTGTCGCTACCCGCATTATGGACGGTGTGCTGAATACAGAATTTGATGCTCACCCTATCAGCCAAAGAAAATAGAATGCTAAACGACACACTAATCTGGGATGCACATGCAGGCTTGTTTCCAACGCCTGACATGGATCTTAATGTGCTTGAGCACTGGCAAAAACACGAAGTTGATTATCTCAGTATCAATGTTGGTTTTGATGTGATGTCGAAAGACGAAACAATGGCCGTGCTTACGGCCTATCGGAACTGGATGTTAGAACACACCGAGAGTTTCGTTCTGGCAAGCAAATTTGCCGATATAGACAAGGCTCTACAATCTGGCCGCCTCGCCATTAGCTTTGATATCGAAGGCATGAATGCGCTAGGTGGCGACCTAAATATGGTAGAGGTTTATCATGGCCTCGGTGTGCGACAGATGCTATTTGCCTACAACCTGACAAACGAAGCTGCTGGTGGTTGCCATGATACCGACATCGAACTGACGCCTTTTGGCATCAAGGTGCTGGCTGAAATGAATCGCGTGGGCATGATAGTCGATGCAAGCCATACCAGCTTCCGAACCAGCATGGACCTCATAGAACGTTCACTCACACCAGTCGTTTTTTCCCATTCTAACCCGACATCTGTTTGGCCCCATCAGCGCAACATCACTGATGAACAGATCAAAGCCTGTGCCGAAAAAGGTGGTGTCATTGGCCTCAATGGTCTCGCAATATTTTTAGGCGACAACGATACAAGTTCCGAAACACTACTGTGCCATTTGAACCGTCTAATCGATATCGCTGGGCCAGCGCATGTGGGTCTTGGGTTTGACTATACGCCGGACATGACTGTAGACATCGGTGCGATACTTCGAGCTCGACCAGATTACTGGCCAGCGGGCCAGCAATATGACACGCGAAACATCGGTCATGTGGGGCCCTCTAAAATTCCCACTTTAGTCGAAGGCATGGAATCATACGGTCTGTCCGAGTCCGAAATAGCCGGTGTTTTAGGCGGCAACTTCGCCCGCATTGCCAAACAGAGCTGGGCTATTTGAAGCTGGCGTACTTTGGCGCAGCATTATCGATATCTTTATTCGAAGCGCCTCCCTTTAGTTGGAATATAACGGTGCGATAGATCCATTCGACAGGTAGAATCCGTCCTCAATTTAAACAATGGAACAATAATGGACCTGTCCGTTCTGCTTATCTTTATTCCGACCTTCTTCCTTGTATCCATAACGCCGGGTATGTGCATGACCCTAGCAATGACCCTTGGTATGACCATCGGGCCACGGCGAACACTTTGGATGATGCTCGGTGAAGTGGTTGGGGTAGGGATTGTCGCCATATTGGCGGTATTGGGTGTCGCAGCGATTATGTTGCGCTCGCCGGATATTTTTGTAATGCTCAAGTGGGCTGGTGGTATTTACCTCGCCTACCTCGGCATACAGATGTGGCGCTCTAAAGGGAAAATGGCGATCCCCGATAACAGCGTTGCGCCACAACAAATTGGTCGCTCGCAATTAGTAGTGCAGGGTTTTGTTACTGCAATCGCCAATCCCAAAGGATGGGCCTTTATGATCTCGCTATTACCACCTTTTATTCAACCAAATCACTCCATCATCCTACAATTGAGCCTGCTGGTTGGAATCATTGTTGTCTCTGAGTTTGTGTGTATGACAATTTATGCGACGGGAGGCAAGACGCTACGTGTGTTTCTGAAAAAAAGTGGTAATGTCAGATTACTAAACAAGATATCCGGCACATTAATGATAGGAGTCGGGATCTGGCTTATTAGTAGTTAGTCTTTAAGCCAAAATGATTTATCCGAGCCAAGTAATATGACTGTCGAAGCGCTAATTTTTGATTTAGGCAATGTCGTTATCGACATTGACTTTGATCGTATTTTCAAGAAATGGAGTTTTTATTCTGGCGTGCCCGTAGAAGAAATGCAGGCGGCCTTTCGTATCGACGCTGCGTATGAACAACACGAAAGAGGTGAAATTGAAGGCGTTGAATATCACCAGCATCTAGAGCAGACACTTGAAATGGAATTGTCCTACGAGCAGTTTTGTGAAGGTTGGAATGACATTATGGTGGCGCCGATAGGAGATACTGTCCGGTTGTTAGAGTCGTTGCAAGGCCGAGTCCCTTTATACGCGTTAAGTAATGCAAATACGTTGCACAAAGAATATTGGGAGAAAACCTTTCACTCAGAGCTGAGCCCCTTTGATCAAGTGTTCGTATCATCAGATATGGGCAGTCGTAAGCCAGAACCCGCAATTTATCTTCTGGCGCTGGAACGTATAAACATAGAACCAGAGAATGTTATCTTCTTTGATGACCTAGCAATCAATGTAGAAGCAGCAAGAGTATTAGGTATGACAGCAGTGCAGGTGCAATCACCGTTGGATGTCGAAGAATGTATTGCCGCGCATTTCTGACAACAAATTCATTAAGCATCAAATTGCTATTCCTCCGCATTGCAAATATCCAAAAGGTTGTGATTAATTGATCAGTTGAGCCTTGTGCCGTCGCCTATCGCCCAAGTTAATGAATATTTTCGTGACCATGATATTATGGCACCACACATTGGTAATAGAACTCGGTCTTGCTAAATCATCGTCATGAGCATTTTAGTACTACAAATAATTATCAAACAATGGGACAAGAGCCAGCGAACAGATGCATGTGTTGAGCAACGGGCCGGAATACCCAATCAATATATTATAGAGTTCCCTCCCGCTGTTCACTTATTCAATAATAGATGTGTCATAGACCAGCACGGCGATGACTTGCTCGGCGACCGAATAACCTATTCACAGGCCGACAATGGGAAGGTAAAGTTTGATCGATTTCAAGTTAGCTTAAACAGCATGCTTCTTGAATACATCGGTAAGCCTGACTCTGGCCAAGACTATAAAACAATTGGTTCGCTAGATAATCGATGGATCCAATGCCAGTATAATTGGCGGTATAGCGTATACGAAGGTGGGTTCTATTACTGGCTGTATGAAGCAGTAGTGATAAATGCAATTAGTATCAGTATGCTAAACGAGAACGTTTTTTTAAATTCAGATCCAGCGATTATTTTTACCGGATAGGGAAAGATGCCGAGCTTTTAAAGCCGATAATTGGTTACTGCTAAACAGTCAGTGACTTGAAGAGGAAAAACATGGAAATCGAAGAAGATGCAATCAAAAGACCTTCAAAAATGCGTTCATTTTGGGTTCTGACTCCAATATTGATAGGCCTGATGATATTTTTCATTATGGCTGGAAACAAACAGGCGCCTGAGAAATTGGATGTTGTTGAGGTCACACGATATGTTCGAGTCATCAATGTCGTAGAACGGGATTTCACTCCGGTAATCCAGGGGTACGGTAGTGTTCAGCCAGCTCAAGTCTGGAGCGCGATTGCTCAGGTTTCGGGACGGATTGTAGAAATGCATCCACGTCTGCGGGATGGTGAAATTATCCCCACAGGTACTGAGCTATTTCAAATAGATCCCGCTGACTACGAACTAGCCCTCGCCAAGTCAAAACTTGAACTCATGGAGCTAAATGTTCAAGGCAAAAACTTTCAGGCATCACTCGAAATCGAGAAGCGCAATCTGGCTTTAGCCGAAAAGGAATTCAATCGCCAGAAGAAACTGGCTGGATTGGGAACGGTATCCAAAAGCCGCGCCGACGAAACTGAACGTAGCATGCTCAGCTCACGTTCAGCGGTTCAGAATTTTGAAAATACGATTTCGTTATTACCGATTCAACGAAGTCTGTTACAAACCAAAGTTATTCAGGCTGAGCGTGACTTGACGAATACCACAGTATCGGCACCATTTAATATGAGCGTATCTGGCTTGGCGATAGAAACACATCAATATGTGACGGTTGGGCAGACACTATTTTCTGGCGACTCGGTTGAAAGAGTAGAAGTCATCGCCCAGGTCTCAATATCCGATTTAAAAAATCAATTTATTGGGCGTCCTGAAATGCCAACCGATATTAATCTGCTAACGGATAACTTAGCTGCAATTACTGGATTTAAACCCAGTATAAAGCTCGATGTTGGTAATGCGCAGATGGCTGAATGGGACGCTGAGTTTGTACGCATATCGGATCGAATTGATCCTCAAACCAGAACCATGGGTGTTGTTGTTGCTGTCGACAAGCCATTACAGAAAATTATTGGTGGAATTCGTCCTCCGCTATCAAAAGGTATGTTCGTACAAGTTGCTATTGCTGGACATGTGCAGCCGAATCGCATCGTCATCCCGCGCTCCGCGATTCGAAATGGCAAGGTTTACGTCGTAAATGAAAACAGTCGACTCGAAACCAGGAGTATTACTCGACTTTATAATCAAGGGCTACTAGCCATAATTGGTGAAGGACTTGCATCCGGAGAGCAAATAGTCGTCAGCGATCTGGTCCCGGCTATAGATGGCATGTTATTGCAGGCCGAAGTTGATAAAAGCTTACAACGCTCTTTAGTCGCTGAGGATTAAGCCATGATCAAATGGTTTGCCGAACACCCGACCGCTTCTAACCTGAGCATGTTGGCTATTATTTTACTCGGAATGGTCGCCTTACCCAGCTTACAGCGAGAAACATTTCCTGCGATAGATAGTGATAAAGTTAGCATTCGAGCTATTTATCCAGGCGCTACTTCACAGGAAATAGAAGATGCTATTTGTCGACGGATAGAAGATGCCTTGGAAAGCATTGCGGATCTCGACGAGATGCAATGTGAGTCGAGTGAGGGGCTAGGCAAAGCAACCGCGGTCATGATCGAAGGCAGTAGCATGCCCCAGTTTCTTGATGATGTTAAATCCGCTGTCGATGCCATTAGTGATTTTCCAACTCAGGTTGAATCACCAGTTATCGAAGAATTAGGGCGTACCAATTCGGTTGTTTCAATCGCCATTACGGGGCCACAAGATCCCGTTGAATTGAAAGCTTATGCCGAGGATGTGAAGTCTCGTTTACTGGCTAAAGCGAAAATAGCCAATGTCAAAATTGATGGGTTTTCGGACCACCATATTCGTGTGGAAATTCCTGCTGTCAGACTACGTCAGTACGGATTATCAATCGCCGATATCGCCAGCCGAATGCAGAGCCAAAGTGTCGGAACGCCAGCCGGGCGACTCGAAGGTGAGCAGGAAGATTTACTGGTTCGATTTGACGATCAACGTAAAACGGTCGAAGAAGTCAGCGGACTGGTAGTGATCTCCAGTAGCACGGGTGCAACTATCCGGCTCGGTGAAATCGCAGATATTAGCGATCGATTTGACCGAAAAGAGAATCGCATATTATTTAACGGTCAGCGCGCAGCGATGTTAAAAATCACCAAAACCCGTGCTCAAGACATACTCACCGCTTTTAATGATGTAGCAGATTTCGTTAAGCAGGAAAATGAACGCGTGCCAACTGGAGTTAGACTCGATCTTACTCAAGATAGGGCTTCTATCGTTCAGGATCGTCTCAGCATGATCATCAGCAATGGTATTCAAGGGCTCATTATGGTTTTCCTAGTGCTCTGGTTATTCTTCAGCCTGCGATACAGTTTCTGGGTCACTATGGGATTGCCTGTTTCTTTTCTTGGTGCTCTATTCCTGCTACCGCTCATGGGCGTCACGATCAACATGATTTCGATGGTTGGTCTGCTCATCGGCATCGGTTTATTAATGGATGATGCTATCGTCATTTCTGAGAATATCGCCTCCCGTATGGAACGCGGCGATCATGCGATGCAGGCCGCGATTCGCGGTGTCTCGGATGTGCTGCCCGGTATACTGTCATCCTTCGCAACCACATTAATGGTATTCGGCTCACTCGCATTCATCACTGGTGAGATTGGTCAGATACTGCGAGTCATGCCCATCGTACTCATTGTAGTCGTCAGTGTTAGCTTGCTCGAAGCGTTCTTTATATTGCCCAGCCATCTCGCTCATAGTCTGAAACAGGTTGAAGGACGCAAACCCTCCAGATTCAAGGAAAAATTTGAGGCAGGTTTTGATCATTTCCGGGATCACTGGTTTGGCCCGCTGTTGGATCGAGCCATCGATCACCGCTACCTAACGCTTGGTATTATTGTGATGCTCATCATTTTTTCAATCGCATTACCGGCTTCAGGCCGGCTTAAATTTGTTGGCTTTCCAGCCACAGACGGCGACATAGTGGAAGCCCGCCTATTATTACCTCAGGGTACGCCACTCGCTCGTACCGAAGCGCTGATGGAGCATATTCAGGAAGCTGCAATTAAGCTGAACCAGACGTTTGATCAACAACCAGGCGCTTTGCCACTGGTGCGTAACACCACAGTAATTTTTGGTGATAATCCTGATGCCTATGAATCTGGCCCTCACGTCGCTCGAATTATTGTTGACCTACTCAGCGCCGAGATTCGAAGTACTAATATGAATCAGATACGTGATGCGTGGCGAAATGAAATCGGTAATTTGAGTGATGTCATTTCACTTAAAATTACTGAACCTTCGGTAGGCCCCGGTGGACGCCCCATCGAAGTTCGACTCAAAGGCCTAGATCTAACTCGGCTCAAGTCAATTTCGCAGGAGATGCAGGACTGGTTCAAATCCTATAAGGGTGTGATTGATGTGAGTGATGATCTGCGTCCGGGAAAACGTGAAGTCAGGCTGCGGATGAAGGATAGTGCTGGGGTATTAGGTGTTACTGCAAAATCGGTTTCTGATCAGGTCCGTAGTGCATTCCAAGGAATAAAAGTGGATGAGTTTCCGGTCGGTGCAGAAACCTATGAAGTCGATCTAAGGCTGCCAGCCAATGATCGGTATTCTATCAGTGATATCGAGCAAATGACCATAACCGGTTCCGACAGTAGTTTGATTCCGCTACCGATTCTGGCTGACATTGAGCTGCAACGGGGTTGGGCCCGAATCAATCGAGTTGACCGACGAAGGGCCGTGACAGTTTATGGCGACGTGCAAGGTGAAATCATCAATGCCCAAGAATTATTGGCGCTCGCAGCGACAGATCTGTTCCCGATTTTGCGCGACAAATATCCTGATATAGACATTGATGTGCAGGGTGCTAGTCAGAATACGGCTGAAACCAGTCAGTCCATGTTGCGTAATGTTGTGCTAGGTCTCTTTGGGGTTTATATCTTGCTCGCTTTTCAATTTAGAGGTTACCTCACACCAATCACCGTCATGTCAGTTTTGCCCACCGCATTAATTGGTGTCATGTTTGGACATTGGGCACTAGGACTCGATTTAACCATGCCCAGTATCATAGGCATGGCATCGCTGTTTGGCGTTGTGGTCAATGATTCTATTCTTCTCGTAGTATTTATGCGCGACAAACGTGCACAGGGAATCGCCGTAAGCACCGCTGCAAAGTTAGCGGGTCGCGCTCGTTTTCGCCCCATCCTGCTCACGTCAATCACCACCATCGCAGGTTTAATGCCACTCATTCTGGAAACCAGCTTACAGGCCCAAATACTGATCCCAATGGCCGCGAGCCTCGCATTTGGATTAACTTCAGCGACCCTAATCGGGTTATTTCTAGTGCCAGCGCTGTATAGCATCCTAAATGATTACGACCTACTGGACGAGATTGTTGATGAGACTCAAGCAAGTGATTCGGTTTTGGGAGCTAGGTAGCTTTTTGATTGATAATGGTTACTAAGATCGGGTCCTACGAGTCAATAGCACTAAAACCTTGGCCGCAGCTTTTTGTAGTCATATATTTCTAAGTTTAAGGGGTTATATCTGTCGTAAAGTGGAAGAGCCAGAAATTAGGTCAAACCAATTTTGTAGCCTCCTAGTCTATTCTGAACGGTGTGGACGCCGCTTAGAAATATTATGCCTGTCGTTCTTTTCGATTAGGCGCGGACGAACTTAACTTAACTAAGCCTCATCAATTCAGGCAGCCATAAAACAATCCCTGGCATTGCCACCAGTGCGGCGATGGTCAAAGCGTCGGCTGCAAAGAATGGCATGACACCTTGGAATACATCTCACACGCTACACTCGGGTCTAACCGCTGCCACGACAAAAAAATTGAGGCCAATGGGTGGTGTGATTAAACAGGACTTGGCCATTTTAACGACGATAATGCCAAATCAGATCGAACGGCCGACAAACCGTTTTAATCGGGGGTGATTATAGTTTGTGATACTTTGGGCCTCAGTTCATCCGTGATGTAATGGGTGAAAATGGCCATTATTCAGAATCACAGGGAAGGTAAAGGCAATATCTGAGCCTAAAATATGAATGGCCCCAAAATCCCACCCCCCTTTTGTTTGATAGTTGTATGCTAGTATCTAAACCTCATAGCCCCAAAACTCTCTATATACAGACCCTAGTAGGTGAGCTTTTAAATGTTGGTGAAAGGATGACTAATCTAGTTGACCAATCCAGTCGACTAATAATAAGGCAAAAGAGTGCCCTATAAATTTATTAACAAAACAAACTTGGTTGACTGCTGGTCTTTTACTGGGCCTAACAGCCTGTGGCGGTGGTAGTGAAACAGCGACAGACACAGCGACTACGCCAGCCGATATTTTTGATGGTGCGGCGATAGGTTGCAGTGTGACCTCAAATGGGGTGACTGCCACTGAAGTGGGTAATGGCGTATACACGTTTGACGCAGTGTTAATTGAGGGTTCGGTAGCCACCGCTATCGGCTGTAAGGATTCTGACACTCAATCTCAATTACCTCAATTCTTAGGCGTAATCCAATCAGGTGCTGTGGTTATCTCGCCCATCACCACATTGATAGTAGAGGCCGCAGTAGCCAATGATGTGGGCGCAGGCGGACAAGCTAGCGACCTTCGTACGGGTGTGATACGCATATCGGCAACCGAGCTAGACGCAGCAAAAGCCCGCATCGTGACAAACCTCGGGTTAGGGGATTACCAACTAACAGACCCAAAAACAGCCAACTATATCGAAGCAGCGAAGGCCGACCCAACCGGTACCCTGCCAGCGGCGGTAGCCATGCGGATAAGTCTTTCAATATCTACTCCGCTCAAAAGTGTCGAGGTATCGGTGGGTGCGGCGAACGCAAGTGCTGCGGTAGCGGCGTCATTATCCGTCGTTGATTTAAAGCAATCGACACACAGTCAAGCAGTGTTGGCCAAGGCCCAAACCCTAGCGGCAGTAGCAGTGCAACGAGTATTCAAAACGGATCAGAGGCTATAGCGACCTCTGTCGCATTAATTAGTAGCGCCACTGGTGATATCGCCGTAGCCATCGCAGCAGCGACAAGCGTATCAGATTTTCTAAATACAGAGACTGAAACCACCATTACCGATACAACCAGCATAAGCAATCTTATCAACACAGTAAAAACGGCCGTCGCAGCAGTGACGTCGGCCTGCAAAATCGGCACGAGTACACTCGGCGGCTGCAAACTATAAAGCCATTTATTAATTTTATTAACAGATTAAATCACGGGGGAAACCATGAAGCCTCTTATTAAAATAGTATCGATCATCGCATTGATGTCAATGGTGCACACCGCGTATGCAGCAGCAATCACCGATACCTATAACACTGGCGATACCCTGACGGCGGCAACGTTGGAAACGATCAAGGATGCGGTTAATGACAACAATACACGGATTTATACTATTGCCACAACGCCTGGTCCAGCAGGTCCAACTGGTTCTCAAGGTATTAAAGGTGATACTGGTACCCAAGGTGACGTTGGTGCTAGCGGTACTGATGGTGCTGCTGGCGCGGCGATTTGGAAGCAAGTAACACCAACCACCTATGAAGTAGGAGATACTGGCCCAGCTGGTGGTTGGGTGTTTTATATCGATGCGACAGGGCAGCACGGATTAGAGGCGACGCTGGTGGCAGATGAACACGCCGATATTCGATGGGATAACTCATTATTTCCCGGTACAAATACAGAAGCACATGGTGACGGAATAGGGGCAGGTGAAATGAATACGATGCTGATTATTGCGAACCAGGGGAGCGACTCAGCTAGTTACGCGGCAGGTATTGCCGCCAATTTGGTTGTCACTAGTGGCGGTGTTAAATATGGTTACTGGTACTTGCCATCTAAATATGAGTTACATTTAATGTATCTTAATATCGGACAGGGCAGCGGCACTAATGTGGGTGGTTTTTCTGATATCCAGTATTGGAGTTCCTCGGAGGTGGATAGTGACGTGGATACCGATCATGCGTGGTTCGAGTACTTCTTCTCGGGCGACCAGCAGTACACCGTTAAGAGCAATATTACGTTTAGAGCGCGTGCTGTTCGGGCTTTTTAACTATTTA
>JBLHID010000013.1:0-35440 GCA_047615545.1 Polaribacter sp. | reverse complement strand
GTCACATTATTGCTCAACAATGCCCGCTTTGGACTGTTAAATAAACCACTTTATATTCGAAGCGAAACACCGGACTCTCTGAGTAAATCAGATAAAGTTAAGCTACTTTCTGACCTTCTTGAGGTATACGAAAAACTCCAACTTCAGGCCATAAAAACAGGAAACAGAAGCAATGCAATACTTAAAGCATTAAAATATAGGGCCACCGTAGTGGAGGATTCACTAGCAGCTGCTAGGTGGCAGTCATGGCTGAAAAACTTTGACCTTAAACGGCTACCAAACCTCCAAAGTCTACTCAACGCAGTGCGTCATCTGTTATTAAGAAAGAAACGATACCCTACTGCAAGCGTTACCTATTTTGATAACTTAAATAATCAGACCATAAAGAAAAATTAGCCACGTTTTGCATTTTGCAATCCATGTTGATTATGGTTATTCAAATTGCAATTTTAACATTATCTAAAACCACCTTGCTTCTATAACCTATTGATTTAATTATATTTCTATGATTGGCGTGAATTTTGCTATTACCCTAATAGCAACCTTTTCAAAAATATTAAATATTCGTTGGGAGTAGAACAGCTATGAAAAATATGAAACTACTTGCTGTAGCGTCACAAGGTGGACACCTAATTCAACTTATGCGTCTTAAACCAGTATTTGACCAGTACGACGCAAGCTATATTTCTAATGAGTATCATGAAGCTATGGGCGAAAATTTCATAGCAATTGTTGACGCCAATCGAAATACCAAATGCAAACTGATAGTGATGTTTATGCAGATACTATGGATCATGATTCATATACGTCCTGACGTTGTCATTTCAAGCGGCGCTGCACCTGGCTATTTTGCATTGATGCTTGGAAGACTGTTCGGCGCAAAAACTATTTGGCTGGATAGCATTGCCAATGCTGAAGAACTCTCAATGTCGGGTCAACGCGCTGGTAGGTTTGCTGATCTATGGTTAACACAATGGCCAGAAGTAGCACACGCAAACGGTCCACAATATGGAGGTCGCGTACTATGATTTTATTAACTGTTGGTACCCAGCTGAGCTTTGATCGTTTAATAAGCTTGGTTGATAAATGGGCGCACCATAACCCAAGGGTAGAGATACTTGCCCAGATCGCCGATGGCAAATATATTCCGAAATATATGCCGTATGTAGACTACCTAAAAGGAAACGCATACGCCACGGCATTTAACAATGCGTCAGTGGTGATCGCTCACGCTGGTATGGGCACAGTGATCAGTTCATTGATCTCATCCAAGCCTGTTATTGTCTTTCCACGCAAAGCATCGCTCGGCGAGCACCGTAATGAGCACCAGCTCGCCACCTGTAGCAAAATCGTGAGCCAGAGGGGCTGTTATGTTGCGTATGAACCCGACGAGCTTTTTCAGACTCTCGACGAATTGAGCACGCTAGAAGGTGGTTCGATAAATCCATTTGCCAATGCAGATCTGCTCAAAACTATTGATCAATTCATATCTAGTCAGGTTTAGAACCCGTTGACGGTGAAGAACCGACTCCTTAAGAAGGTTATAAACCTGTCAGACCCACACCTGAGAGAAATGTTGATCGGTAGCATCATCGGTGTGGGCATAAAGGTTCTGGCGGCAATCAGTATATTCATGATGAATATCGTGGTGGCTCGGACATTAGGTGCGGCCGAAGCAGGTTTGTTCTTCCTCGGTTTTACCTTGGTCACTATGGCAGCCGCCATTGGTCGAGTAGGACTGGATCAAACTATAGTCCGATTCATTGCCGCGCAACAAGCAACGGATACCATTGGAATGCTCCATGGTGTTTATCGGAAATCAATAATATGGGTTTCACTGGCTAGCATTGGACTTGCACTGTTAGGCTGGATCAATATCAACTGGTTAGTTAAGCACCTTTTTGACCAGCCTGGTTTCGAGCCCGTGTTGCAATCATTTCTACTGGCAATTCCCCTGATCGCTCTATACACAATACAGGCACAGGCACTTCAAGGGATCAGAGAAATCGCTAAATCAATGCTAACTCTAAATGTGATAGTGCCTGTCACACTATTGCTAATGATGCTACTGACTCCAGTAACATCTGCGACTGCTCTTGTCAGCTACTTTAATGTTGCCTGCCTGTTGACCCTAGCTATAGGTGCTGTACTTTGGATCCAATCATCCCCACCGAAAACATCCACAGAAGGGTTTCCTTCGGGTCTGCTGCGAAAGACCTGTATGCCTCTATGGGCTGTTGCGGTTTTATCGCAAGTAGTGCAGTGGTCATCACAGTTGATACTAGGCGCTTGGAGCACTTCTGAGGAAGTCGCTTTCTTCGCTACCGCTCAGCGCACGGCAATGCTGACAAGCTTTGTCCTTTTTGCAGTGAATGCTATCGCAGCACCCAAATTTGCTGCCATGTATGCCAAAGGCGATCATGATGGCCTGAAAAGACTAGCAATAATGTCGGTACGTCTAATGCTATTGGCCGCCGTTCCTGCCTTGGCTCTAATGTTTATGTTCCCCGAATGGCTAATGAGCTTCTTTGGCGAAGAATTCCGAGTCGCCTCAACTGCCCTAGTCATTCTGGCTTTGGGTCAGTTTGTCAACATCGCAACCGGGTCTGTTGGTTATCTACTCAGCATGACCGGCCTCGAACTTAAAGTACGCGATAACGCATTTTTGAGCGCGTCAATCGGCGTCACACTCGGATTGGTATTGATACCGAGTTACGGTTTGCTGGGAGCATCTATCGCCACAGCAGTAGCAATCGCATCTCAGAACTTATTGGGTGTATATCAGGTTCGAAAGCACCTTGGTTTTAACACCTTAGTATTCTGGCAATAGATTTCTTTTATGGAGTATCAAAATAGCGAAAGCAAAAATCACACTTTGTAAAAATTTATTTGAAAGACTTAATACAATTCGCTTCCCTCCAATCGTTGGGGTGATATTCGTAGATGTTAATGGGGCTAGTATTGACATATTCAATCATTAATTTAGATCAATTATCCAATGCATACCAGTTCTGGTTTATTGAAGATCTAGCAGTTTTGGTGATTTTCGCACCACTCATTCATCAAATATTGAAAGGTTTACTTCAAGTCTTTACCACGGTTATTTTATCACTATGGTTGTTAAATTATTGGCCAGTTTATATCCCATCAGTCGCAGCTTTGACATTTTTTTGTTCTGGCGCTTATTTGTCTTATTCTAATATTAACCAGTTCTGGGTTGAATTGCGTAGAATTATTGATATAAACAGAGAGGTCTTTTATACTTTTTGAAATTCCTTAATTATTTTTTTGGTCGTTTTCAATTTTTTTAAACATAAAAATGTACATTAAACCTGCAGTACTCAGAATGATTAAACTGGAATATCTGTGAAAAATATCGTTGTCGTTTCCAATTTATACCCAAGTAAAGATAAACCCTATTTTGGCACTTTTGTAAAAAACTCTGTGCGCACTCTGGAAGACAATGGTTGGGATGTTACCGTGTTTGCATTGCCGTTTTATGGTAGTGGATTATCTGGCTACTTAAAATTTTATACCGCTACTTTTATACATCTACTGTCTTTTGATGGCATTGTCTATGTTCACTATATCTCCCATTCTGTTTTACCAGTTTTGCTAAGTTTAGTTTTTAATAGAAACTTTAGGATTGTATTACATTACCATGGCTCTGATGCATTCTCAGGAGTCGATGAATCGATTACTCGCGTATTTTTCAAGCTAAAAGTCTGTCAAATGGCCAATGCATTCGCGATTAAATTTATCTCACCCTCGCAACTCTTTGCACAACGATTACAAAAGAAATTTGGCATGTCTGAACAAAGCCTGTTTGTAAGTCCATCTGGTGGTGTAAATACCCGTACTTTTTATCCACCTCAAACAGATCAAAAAAACAATACGAATAGCGTTCGCTGCTTATTTGTAAGTCGAATGATACCGGGCAAAGGTGCTAAAGAAGTGGCGTTAATTATTCAACAACTTTTAACAAAAAAAGACTCGCTCCGATTAGAAGCCACTTTTATTGGCTCTGGCCCAGAGCAAGCCGATGTAAAAGAACTTTTAGCGCGCTATATTAAACAAGATAGATGCCGCATTATTGATGCATCGAGCCAGGCTGAAATTGCATCAGAATTTAGAAAAGCAGATATATTTTTATTTCCATCATTTCGTGAAGGTGAATCACTAGGCCTAGTGCTGATAGAAGCTATATTTTGTGGTGCTATCCCGCTGGTTACTGACAGTGGTGCGGTACGAGAAGTTCTCCCTGTCAATACACACGCCAGCCTAATAGCACCAGATATTAAGCAATACAAAAATGCCTTAACAAACCTTATCAATCTGTTGCAGGACAGCAACAAAAAATGCAGATTACAAGAGCAGTTGCAGAAAATAACCCCCATATATGAAGAAAAAAGTGTTGCACTAGCACTTGCAAATCTGATGCAAGAAATTGAGGATACGCATGCAACATAACAAAATTAGGGTTGCCTACCCTTTTGGAATGTAACAGATAGGATTCCACTCTAACTTATCAGAATTCGCCCATACTGTTTCTGAACACCTGTAATCACTCGTATGATTTAGGGTAGAAAAACCAGGCGAAACAGCAGACGGCCAGATAGGTTAAAGCCTTTCGCTCTGAAGGTTCATTTATTCAGTTTTGGCAAAAGGTCATTGGTGCCATCGCAATAGTACTTGAGAATAGTAATACCTAGTGACTAAAGGTTTAAGCGCATCAATCCTTAGCTGTTTGTATTCTTTACATTTCAGCTGATTGTTAGAGATCAATCAAGGCTGCGACACAAACACTACAAGCTTTAAGATCAGTGCCAGACCTTAAATATTTCTTTACTCCAGTCATTACTCGATGCCTCCTCCACATTTTGTGCGGCTTGCAGTAGAACGGATGATATGGCATTTCACATCCTGTGCAGGGGGATTCTCCAGCTTCACAACCGACCCAACCAGAAAGGCCGTTAGAAAGGACATGAGCTATTTGTTAGTTCATAGTTCATAGTTCATAGTTCATAGTTCATAGTTCATAGTTCATAGTTCATAGTTCATAGTTTATGGTTCAGAGATGAATTTACGTCACCCATTAATCAAACAAGACGTCATATTCCCTCAGTTAATGCTCACTACTCGCAAGACTTAATGAGCTGTTTATAACAATTGAAGTCAACGCTTAGAGTTAGTCTCACGTGGTGACGAGAAGCAGATCCAAATTAATATTTTAGGAACAACACAAACAGTATCCTGTTGAAGACCTGTCTGATATGTATCATTCACGTTTGGGTATAGGGCGCTTTACAAGTTTTCAAAGCAGTTAGTCAGCATAAACGAGTTTAACGCCAAAAATCAGAAGAGCATCAAACAGGAGATTGGTGAATCCTGGTTCACTGGTACAACCCTTTTGTTTTTATATATCGCTATACCTGTTTTTGTAGTTGCCTTATCCGCTTTGCTTTACTTAGCGATAATGAAAGCTGCACCAAAGATAATAGGAGGCAGTAGATATCAATCAATTCTAGGTCATTTGTTGTTTCGCAATCTGTATTGGAAACTAACACTAATTTTTCTGACACTATTAAAAATTGGAACGCAAATATACCAACGGCGTAACTCTAGTCATTATCGGCGGCGCATTTCTAAGCTTATCTGGCATTTTGCCGCGTAATATCAAATCTGTGAGTAGTTGGTAGTTTTTTCCTTTGGACTCGCATTCTCCTCAATGTTATTTGTTATTCTCCCATTAAAATATCGATTGGGCACTATCGATATTTTCAGTGTAATTGGGCGCCCGGGTTTACGCCCCGCAGTCATACTTGGGTTGGAACCTATTTGTTAGGTCTATACTATATTCAAGTCCGCATCAGTAAAGTAGATCTAAATTTTACATTGCTCCGCTATCTTTACTGAAGATCACAACCACTGTCTTAAACATTAGTTTAAGATCATATAGCAAGCTCCAGTTTCTCTGGTATCTCAGATCTAAACGGATAATATCTTCAAAACACTTAACCGAAGATCGTCCATGCACCTGCCACTCTCCGGTAATTCCGGGCTTGACATCTAGACGGCGCCACTCTGGCACGTCGTACTGATCAACCTCATCTGCAGTGGGTGGCCGAGTCCCCACTAGACTCATAGAACCTAGCAGCACATTCCAGAACTGAGGCAATTCATCAAGGCTGGTACGCCTCAAAAAATGTCCAACCTTAGTGATTCTTGGGTCATTTTTTGCCTTAAAAATAGCACCCTGCGCTTCATTTATAACTTCGCACTTGCGTGCTTCGGCGTTAGGTACCATCGAACGGAATTTCCACAATTTGAACTCTCGTCCCATCCATCCACGCCGAGTTTGACAGAAGAAAAATGAACCGGGCCCATCTTTTCGAATCGCAATCGCAATGGGGATAAACAGCAGTCCAGTGAGCGTCAAACCTACCAAGGCGCCTAACACATCAATCACTCGCTTGATGCGAGACCTAACGGATGCATGGGTGACTGGTAGTAGGGATGATTTATCATTTACAGATAAAGCATCAGAGGTTGCTTCAGACTCTATATTGAGCACCCGATCCAATCCAGTCATGGTTAAAACCGCTTCCACCTGAGGAGTCAGCCCACAGATAGCCAGTAGAATACCGGCACTTTTTGCCATCTTTACCATACTGACCAGCGCACCAATTCCACTACTATCCATAAAACATGTTTTAGAGAAATCCAGGTTCACTTTGAGTGGGTGAGCTGGAAAACGTCTCTCACAAACCGAATTGAATTTGTTTCGAAACGGAACCGCCTCTACAACTGTAAATTCCTTTGGCATTTCAATCGTCTCAGTATCACTGCGCTGACGTATCTGGAAAGCGGTATCGCTTTCAACTAATTGAACAATACTCATAAAAACCTCCTGAATTATCGAATATTTTATATATATACTTGTCTAATTTTTACTTTATCGACGAATCAATACCATGCATTAATGGATTAATTTAACATCGTGAAAAGGCTTTCATAAACGACAGCCATCTATATAGATGCGGAGCAAGCGATCTAATTGTGCTATTTCTACAACTGAGAAAACTTGAGTTGTAATTTTAGATCTAATGAATGAATTGTTTTTCAAGTGTTTCTCGTAAATACATATCAAAAAAAACTCATAAATCTTAATACTCTGCTACATTTATATTTAGAAGAGCAACTACCATGCCAGCATTTATTAGCTTGGTTTTAAACTGAATAGAGGCTATATTTTTTAGATTGCATTGCAATTTGCATTTCATCTCAAAGCAATATTCGCAAGTCGCGTTTATGAAAAATAAAACATCAAATTTGTGATTACCAAATTGATCATTAGTTGGGTAAACTGTTTTA
Source organism: Polaribacter sp. (assembly GCA_047615545.1). Taxonomy (GTDB): domain Bacteria; phylum Pseudomonadota; class Gammaproteobacteria. The sequence continues at coordinate 28,066 of JBLHID010000013.1, read as the reverse complement.
ATTTGCACGCTGTAATAAAGAATTCGATATGAGTAAATTACCCCATGTTCTTATAGTAGAAGATTCTGCTCCTCAGGCCAGATTATTTATAGAGTATCTGGCATCAGAATCGATCCATACGAGCCTTGCTTCAACAGCTGCAAGTGCTAGGGCTGCAATTGAAAAAAGGCCGCCTGAGCTAATTTTGCTCGATTTAAAGCTGCCAGATGAGAGTGGACTGGAAGTGCTGAAGTGGATCCGTAAGCAACAATTCACCAGTGCTGTGATCATCATCACTGGACACGGCTCGGTGGATGTGGCGGTAGAAGTTATGCGCCATGGCGCGGAGGACTTCCTCGAAAAACCCGTTACTGCAGAACGGCTTCGCACTTCGATTAAGAACCTCATTGAGAAAAGGCGATTGCAGGACCTGGTAGATGACTATCAAAGTAATTTCGAGCGCAATTCCTATCACGGATTTATTGGTTCCAGCCTACCCATGCAAGCGGTTTATCGCATTATTGATGCAGCCGCACCCAGTAAGGCCTCTGTCTTTATTACAGGGCAGAGTGGTACCGGAAAAGAAGTCTGTGCTGCTGCCATCCACAATCAGAGTAATCGTGCTGATAAACCTTTCGTTGCTCTGAATTGTGGAGCCATACCCAAAGATCTGATGGAGAGTGAAATTTTTGGCCATAAAAAAGGCGCCTTCACTGGGGCTGCCACAGATCGCCAAGGCGCTGCTTTGATGTCTGATGGAGGGACATTATTTCTCGATGAAATCGGTGAAATGGATATGAGCCTGCAAACAAAACTTTTGCGATTTATTCAAACTGGGCGTTTTAACAAGGTAGGCAGCAATACCGAGATACAGGTTGATGTGCGCTTCATTAGCGCCACTAACCAGGACCCATTAGAGGCCGTTGCGGGAGGTCACCTGCGGGAGGATCTATATTACCGATTGCACGTCGTCCCAATTAAGATGCCAGCACTGAACGAACGTGGTGACGATATCATGGCTATCAGCAAACATTTTTTACTCAGTTATGCCGAAGAAGAACGAAAGCTTTTTCGCAGCTTTAGTCCAGAAGTAGAGGTTACTTTGCGGCGCTATAACTGGCCTGGAAACGTACGCCAATTGCAAAATGTTATTCGAAACATCGTTGTTTTACATAACGACGAACAGGTTCAAAGCAGTCATTTACCTTCCCCTTTAGATCAAGCATTGGGCGAACTAGTACTGCCCCTGCTTAGAGCGAGTCAATCGCAATCAAAGAATCAACCGGTGACAGAACAACCTATCCGTCCGTTAGCGACGGTGGAGAGAGAGACCATAGAAAGGGCTATAGAGCTGTGTGACGGCAATATTCCAAAAGCTGCTGGGCTACTCGACGTCAGCCCTTCAACCATTTACCGAAAGAAGCAATCCTGGGAAGGCATCTGAGCCTGCATTGTCAAAATGATTAATGATCCGATTAATCTCCTGCTCATGCTTTATGTATTTGTATAGCCCTTCAGCCAAGCGATAGCGCGTCGACACCTGCAGATACTGCCCAGCCAATGAAGGATCACCCACGAATCCACGAGTATCACCTTTTCGGCATGGCCGATGTGCGATGGGTAAATTAATGTTTAGAATAGACATGGCAGACTTAGCCAACTGATTAATGGATACTGATTCACCAGAACAAACGTTATAAATAGTCGGACCACTTCCAACCTTCTCCATGGCCTTGCGAAGAAAACGTACTGCGTCTACCACATAAATAAAGTCCCTTATCTGCTCCCCATCGCCATAAGTGTGCACTGCTTTACCTCGGAGCAGACGATCTATGAACACCGATACGACACCGGAATGAGGCAATGTTGGAGATTGCCTTGGCCCATAGACATTAAAAAACCGTAACCCTATCGTAGGTAGATCATGAGCCAAGGCCGCAACCCTAGCGTGCAGTTCACAGCCAACTTTGTCCGCACCATAGGCCGTCAAAGGACGCAACCTATCTTGCTCCTTCAAGAGCGGCTCCGCATTGTCACCGTAAACAGCCGAGGAAGAAGCATAAACCACTGGTGTGTTTTCCCCACATGCTGCATCAAGGACATTGATCGAGCCACTCAAGTTAGTTTGATGCATGCTAATAGAATCACCCGTGAACTTTTTCGCTGAAGCCACAGCCGCCAAGTGAAAACATCCATCCATTCCCGTCATGCATTGGCGAACCAGACTACTGTCCCTCACATCACCCACCACTAAGTCATAGTCCTTGTTCAGAGTCTCCATATTTCCCATCGAGAGATTATCCAGCACGCGGACAAAATGACCATCCTCAAGCAGGTCACGCGCCAGATGGGCGCCGATGAATCCGCAACCACCAGTAATCAAGTAATAGGCCATAGTTCTCTTCCTCTACGTTCTATCGAACCTTCGTTAATGAGTAGTACATTTTCAGAGGAGAGTAATTTGCCAATCGTTACCAACTTCTGATCTTGACCAGTGATGATCCAACGGTTGAGCGCCATCATTAAATGACCATATCTGAGCAATCAGCGAGTTCTGATTGCTACTTATCACAATATTGAATTCGCTATGTTGACCTTCCAAAGATGTACGCAGATGACAACTGTCATAGTTGACTTTGAATTCTCCATCATCATCGGTAAAGTCACCGCAAATATTCAAGTAACGCCGCTCATTAGTGGCGCCCTTATTAATAATGGTTATATTTAGAGTTTCTCCTCCAATAAAATCAAAATCCGGTGAAACATCAAGATCCTCCATTTTTGTGATACTACTTCCGTCACCGGGATCATCTATATAAGAAGCAGCACCAGCACCCAAAACAGCGTCAGAACCACCTTGCCCACAGGCACTAAGAAACAACAACATCAGATAAATTGCACTTATTCTCATTTTTTTCACCTTTATTAATGGTAGGTTCTTGCCAAATCGGCGTTACTGTTTTGAAACCATGCAGGATTCGTCACACCATTACTGACAGCGTTACCTTCAAACTGTGGGTAAGCCCTTAAAGTATTCACCCATTCATAAGGGTGTAACCAGCTTTCTGACTCTCCAATATTGATTGCAATACCCCACGGAAGGCCATTGCTCGTCAGATAATAGTAATTATTATCGGGGTCGGATACATCATCCGAAAGACCAAAATATTCCTCATTAGCCAACGAGGTTGGTGGTTTATTTTTTAAGTGAATTTCCAACCCCCGACCTGGGTTTCCAGAAAACACTGATCCATGATTGGTATCAGGTGTTGCAAAAATGAAAGGGTTAAATGGCGCATTCGGAAAAATATTCATCGGGATTCCAGTGATAAATGTAATTGTTACGCTAAAACTGAACGTCGATGGTGAACTGCATCCAGGCTGGGTCTTGTAGAACCAGCAGGATGTATCAGGCGTTACATGTTTCCATAAGTCATCACTGATTTGCAATACTGTATGAGCTGTACCCTCTTCCAATAATGCACTGCTGGACGCCTCGCCGTTAATATCAAAGACGATTGCGGTCTGATCTATATCGCTATCGGTGATTCCCTCTAGCTGGATAGCGAATCCATTATGGTATGACGCCCCCAAGGCTTTTAGCTCCCCTTCTAGTTTTAATTGCTTCACCTGATTATCATTGGTCACAATCAAGGAAGAGACTAGGCGGATGACAACATCGTTAAAGTCATAGTCACCTATCTCCGGCCACATGTCCTCAAACGCTAAAAAGTAGGGATTATTGCTGACTAAACTGTATCCAGAGTTGAGAACAATAACGTCGTAATCTTCAACCTCACCATCTACTACACCAGTCGCTGAAACACCGGGTACTGAATTATAACGGGCTCTAGCCAAAGTTGTTCCCTGCACTACATCGTAGGGTGTTGTTGCCAAAAATGTATCCGTTCCAGCAGTCATAGAGCGATCAAAAACCAGCTGTTCATCGGCTTCAAACTGTCCATTCTGATCCCAATCAACCCATATATTCAGATATCCAGAATCAATAACTGTCACTTCTAACAGACTCTCTAAACCCGCCTCAAAAGCGCTGATAAAGTCGACGATAAGGTTGGGCACACCCGTGACGGCCGTATCACAACCTAACGCGCCGATTATGTTGTCTGTCCCAAATAATACGTAGTTATTCGCTGAGACAGCGCCACCACAAGAATTACCTACACCATATAACGTAGTACGGGCACCTGTATTGACATAACCTTTTGCAAAAATAAAACCTCTCATGCTCACATCTGCGCCCGCTTGCATATAACCAGCTGCGCCAACCGCGTCGCCAATTACATTCCAGATAACCAGACTGTCATCGGTAAAATTTATCAGCTCTACCTTCGCGCCTGCAGCAAAGTCCAGGTAGTTATGGATGTTGAAAAGGAAATCGCCGTCTACCCCCTGGCCATCAAGGGTTAGAGTTTTATCGGCTCGTATGGACAGATAATTTAGACTATCATAGACGCCAGCAGTGAGGGTCTCATCGACTACACCGAATGTAATGTCGAGATTTGTCGACCCCTCCGTTACTCCCAGCTGGTCCAACGTTGCTTGCACTGCATCAAGTTGATCTTTCTGGTTTATAACTGTGGGCGCAACATATCCTGGTACGAGGGCAAGCTGATCACTAATGACGCCGCTCACTATAGCACCAGCACCTGCTGTATAGAGTGTTCCAGCCTCAATATCGCCTCCGACTGTAGAATTCGCACCGGTACCTGAGGTGGTTCCACTAAAAATACTGCCACCGACGGTTCCACCCACACCACTGCTGGCGGTGGTTCCAGCCTGAATATAACCACCAACACTTGCGCCCGCGCCGGACGTTACCACAGACCCCGCCGAGACATTGCCCCCGACGACTGAGTCTACGCCTATCGTAATTGGCGCGAAGCCCTGCATATTGCCACCAACAATTGACCGTGCGCCCAAAGTTACACCCAGGGCAGCATAGGTCGACTGGTCATTTAGGTCATTATCTAACAAATCTAGGGGTATAAAGCCCGCGTGTACGCTAGATGCAAAACAGAACATCGTGGTTATAATTATTTTATTTATTTGCTTCATAGTAACCTCTCATTTTCAGTAAATTATTTTGTTTGGAACTAAATTCAGCAGCGTTCATCATCAAATCATTTAAGAGTGAGTAAAAGTAAACCTTGTACTCAGCATCAACAGTTTCACTTCGGTAGTGGTTTTTTCTTTCAGTCCACTATTACCAACACAGAAGCCCGAAACTGACTGATTGGCAGCCAGTAGTTGTTCTGCCAGAAGGTCATTGTCAATTTTTACAACCATCGCCCACTCATAATTCCAGTCATAGGTGGCGTCGTCTTGAATACTCAAGGCAACCTCTTTGGTTTTACAGTTGCCTGCAAGATGGCTGGGTAAAAAATAGTCGTTATCGGTCAGTGGATTTACGCCATACATCCGCGCAACAGAATGCTGAGTCTGAAAAGAATTAGATGAACAGCTGTTAAATAGAATTGCTTCTGAGTTGAACGATAAAGCCGTAAGTAAAAGGCCAATGTGAATTGTTTTTAAATACATCATGATAAGCCGTTCCAGATGAAAACTAATTTATCATTCCAATTATCATGCCACCTTTATATTGGGCTGGCTTAAAAAAAATTAAGCCTCCTCGGCATGTCATCCCACTGTTTATGCGACCTGACGAGCCTCATCGCCTTATACAACGACTATCATGAGTGCTGAATCGGTTAGCATTTATATTCAAATTGCGAACCTAAATAATAATTAGTTTGCAGTTTGCAAAAATCAGATGACCGGGATTACACGGCAATGTCTTAAAGTTACCTCGCATTGCTTCGACGGATTGTTCCGCTGCCAGCAGCAGAAAAATGTTTGACGAATGGCACGCTTGGATATACATATATGCCCATTCATTGGTTGTTTCATCATCCTTAGAAATTTAGGCAGTTCACAGATGTAGAGACTCCCAGTGAATCCGAGAACTATCAAAATTTAATAGTCCACTAGCAAAACTGGTGGTTTACCTTTTTTTAAATTATGAAAACAATGTGAAACACAGCATGCTGCGCTGGTATTGACTAACGAAAATTGCCACACTCACTCCCTCAAATAAACCTGTATGAAGTTGTTCAACCTGAAACTAAAAATCCGCCATAAGCTTTTCCTCGCCATTCTGGTAGCAAACTGCCTGCTGGTAGGCACTATTTACGCATTCGGAAGCTGGATATTCGATACTAGTTTTCGTGATTATCTTGACCAAACCGAAGCGACTCGTCTCGCCCCCCTTGCGATTGAGTTGGCCAATGAGTATTCAATACAGAACAATTGGCAATGGGCCGAAAGCCATAGAAGCCCGACCTGGCGGAGACTCGTTCAGCCCTATATGACTGCGGGAACAGCAAGACCAAGACAGCAACCTGGCAATGGCTTTAGTCAAGATAGCAAGGGGAAAGGTAGTCAGAGCCAAGATAGTCCGTATTTTAACGGCAAGCGGGATGAGAATCAGCCACCGCTACGACCGGGTGGCAGACCACAACCGAAACAACGTCCACTTCTGTTACGCGACCAAAACCAACAACTTTTGATTGGGCCGCCGCATGAGGCTAACAATGCCTACTGGATACCCATCAAACAAAACGATGTCGTGATTGGTCATCTCGGGTTTGTGCGGCAGCTTAATGTCACCTCGGAACTCGACTTACTATTCACGGACAGAATCAAAAGTGTTTTTTCGTGGATGATCCTTGGCATATTATTCATCAGCGCCATCATTTCGATCCCGCTCTCGCGGTTATTGGTACGCCCAATTGAAAAACTGAAACTAGCGATGCATGCTTTGACTTCAGGCAACTTCAAAACATCATTAAACCATAAGGGCAATGATGAAATTGCAGAACTGATGCGCGATTTTAATGTCCTGTCGAATACTTTGGATCAAAGCCTGACATTACGTCAACAATGGATAGCCGATATTTCGCACGAATTACGCACACCGGTCGCGGTACTACAGGGAGAGCTAGAAGCCCTTCAGGATGGCATTCGTCAGTTTAACAAACCGTCGGTCGACTCTCTACATCAGGAAATATTACGCTTATCGAGGTTGGTCAATGATTTGCACGAATTGTCGCTGTCTGATCTGGGTGCTTTGAGTTATCAAAAGACAACCATCGACGTTATTGAACTACTGAAGGATGTAATAGAGCAACATCAGTCATCATTTGAGTCGCAGTCGATTGAGGTTTCGTTGCAACTGCCAAACGATTATGACCATCAAAAATACCAAATTCATGGCGATTTTCGCCGTCTCGAACAATTGTTTACGAATTTGGCAAACAATACTCGCCACTATACTCAGTCACCCGGTAGCCTTAACGTCACAATTCAAAAACAAGCGCATCAAGTTTTAGTCAGCTGGTCCGACTCAGCACCCGGTGCAGCACCGACTGACATTGCTCGATTATTCGATAGGCTGTTCCGAGTCGACGCTTCACGAAACCGCAATACGGGTGGTTCAGGTTTGGGGCTATCCATTTGCCAAAATATTGTATCTGCCCACCAAGGTAGTATCGAAGCCAAGCGTTCTGAGTTAGGGGGCGTTTCCATCATTGTCACATTCCCTTTACTTATCAACTAGCCGTCAGTTAACTTCCGATTAGCCAACCCACTAGAATCAATATAATGCAAACTTCTACCGAAAAGAGTTTAATTCTCATCGTTGAAGATGAAATAAAAATCGCCGAATTACTACGAGATTATTGCGCAGACGCAGGATTCGCAACAAAGGTAATTCACGATGGCGAAGAAGCGCTTACATGGTTGAAAGGCAATACCGCGCAACTGATGCTGCTCGATCTTATGCTACCGAGTGTGGATGGTTTAACCATCTGCAGAGAGACCCGTCAGAATTCAAACCTACCCATCATCATGCTCACCGCCAGAGTGGAGGAAATCGACCGACTACTGGGGTTGGAGCTAGGTGCGGACGACTATATATGCAAACCCTTTAGCCCACGTGAAGTGATTGCCAGAATTAAATCTGTATTGCGCCGCATTGAAAAGCCTATGCTGACAAGTTCGGCTTTCAGTATTGACGAAACCTCACTTCGAGTCCAGATCAATGAGCAATCTATAGAATTAACCTTGGTTGAATTTAGACTATTAAAAGCACTTTATGATCAGCCAGGGCACATATTATCTCGCGATAGCCTGATGTCTCAAATATATGACGATCACCGAATTGTAACCGACCGCACGATCGATAGTCATATCAAGAAGCTGCGTAAAAAGCTGATCAGCATTGGCTTAGAAGAAGTGGGTATTCACTCCGTTTATGGCGCTGGCTATAAGTTTGAATAGCCACATTTACCTTTGATTGGTATGGGTCTAATGTAAACGGTGTAACTACCTTATTTCTACCACATTTCTTGCACTATTTGTCTTTATAGTCAGTATTCTTGATAACAACGGAGCACGAAAATGAAAACTTCCATCATCCTCACCGGCCTTTTAATCATAATCAGTCAAGCGAGCTTTGCCAATAAACCCAAAGACGTAAAGCGCCCCGACTTAGCCGCTCTAGCCACGCAATTACAACTCGACGAGAGTAATGCCAAACAATTAGAAGCCATCATGAAGAGCCATCATGAAAAGATGAAAAAATTACATCAAAAGAAACAACAAGATCGTACTGATATGCTTACCATCCGAAATCAACACCGAGAACGACTCTTGACCATTCTCGACCACCAGCAACTTTACCAACTCGAAACTTATATGCAGCAATTCAGACCAAAACGTAAATCACACTCGAAGTCTGATTAGTGTGTAAAATGGTCTAAAAGCGATCACTGTTAAGAATGCCATGATTATCGATTTACAATTAGAAGGCGGATTTATCGATGAGCAATAAATTACTCTATCTCTTATCTACTTCATTACTAATCGGTGGTTGTGGTAGCAGTGATCCAACTACAACAACAACCGCCAGCAGCGATTGTTCCACTACAGTTACTACAGGCATTACAACTACACTGCCAGCAGGAATGGTAATGAAGCCCATCACTGGCGGCTCGTTCACTATGGGCAATAACAATTTGGTTGGCCCTTCGGCAGGACATGCGACCGAACATACTGTTACCGTCAGCGCCTTCGAGATGAGTGAAACCGAAGTAACAAATGGTCAATACCTTGAATTTCTAAATTTGGCTCTTGCAGACGGTTTGGTTGAAGTTGGTACCGTAGCTTCTGGACCGTTTGCCGGTAATAAAATAATTCAAGGCACTAGTACTTCTACCCACCAAGGTAAGTTTTTATACTCCTTATCTGGCAGTCGTGTGTTGAAAGATCACGGTAATGAGGATGGAGACGGAAATTCTTTTACTGGCGTGATTGAACCTGAAAACCCATTAAACATTGCTTATATTGGTTATAACAGCACTGACAATGCATTCTTTATCAAAGACCCAAAATCAGCGACCGACTTTAATTGGACAAATTTAACCGATTACTGTGATTACCACGCCACTACAGCCCAGCAATTTTTAACCGATGCTGCTGATTGTCACAATGATTTTGGTAACTGGACTGAATTAAATGGTTGGACTGTAGGCGACCCTAGCTTGGGCACCAAGTTACCAACCAAAGCCGAAGTTACTGACTGGCCCGTTACCTTTATCGGTTGGTGGGGCGCTAACGCTTTTGCTCTCTACTATGGTGTGACACTGCCGTCTGAAGCGCAGTGGGAATATGCGGCCAAAGGTGGCGATAATTATCTTTATTCTGTACACGATGGAGTTGATTTTGCCGATGCAACTTGGAACCAAAATAGTGACACAACGCCATTAGGCCATGCAGTCACAGTTAAGAACGGCAGTTCCAACCCTTTTGGTCTGTATAATTTAGGTGGCAATGTTTGGGAGTGGATGGCCGACAATTACGTTACCTACGCAGCTGATGCAGTGACTGATCCACTGATTACAGATTGTTCGACTTTACGCTCGTGGCGCGGTGGTGCTTGGAATTATCATAAAGCAACGTTAGAAACTAGCAGTCGATTTTCTGATGACGAAGCTAAAGGCAATGACCATTTTGGTTTTCGCGTCACGAAATAGCTCCTATAGTGAGTTGAATAAGCAGTAAGCTTTTTGACATTTTCCTAGAATGAACCGTTATTCCTCAACTAAATACGATTGAGGAATAACAATGTCGACAAAATAGTCTTACTGATCAAAAATAAAAAGCAGAGTGAAGTCATTGTTAATCACTCAAGTGGGTTGGCGATCTACCACAAATGGTAGGTGGCCAATTTCCCCTTTTCTTGCACATTGTTTGCACTCTTGCAATCCATACTACATTCACCTAAAAAGTGGAATTAAGTAGTGCAAAATTTCATCGAAACCAGATACCTTAACTATCTCAACATGAACGCAATACCTTTGATATTGATCTCAACATTACTGATCGCTGGTTGTGAAGGCACCACGTCACTGGATAATGTTGCAGAAACTACCTTCGTAGACTCAGCTCAAGCAGCCTTAGGTTCAAAGCTCTATTTCGACACCAATTTATCAAACCCGCCGGGGCAATCATGTGCCTCTTGTCATTTACCAACGGCTGGTTTTGCTGATCCAGATAGCGGTCAACCAACATCAGAAGGTGCTATTGTGGGGCGGTTCGGCAATCGTAATTCACCAACTGCTAGTTATGCTAATCAAATACCTGAATTCAGTTTCGTCGTGGGTGGCCCCGGTGGCGGTCACTATGTTGGCGGGCAGTTCATTGATGGTAGAGCAAGCACGCTCGAGTTACAGGCACTTGAGCCATTTCTGAATAGTTTGGAAATGAATATGGCGAGTGAAGCAGCCGTTATAGATCAAATTAAACTGGCCACCTATACTGCCGAATTTGAAACCGTCTTCGGCACTGGTGCCCTCGACGATACCGCAACTGCCTATCAGCAGGTATCACAGGCAATAGCGGCGTTTGAACGTACCTCGATATTTTCACCTTTTAACTCAAAGTTTGATGCCGTACAAAATGGCACGAATGTATTCACAATTGCAGAGCAAAGTGGTCAAGACCTATTTAATGGCAAAGGTGATTGTGTGCGGTGCCATGGCACTGCCAATGGTAATCCGGAAGTATTCAGTGACTTTGAGTACCGCAACATTGGCACACCAGCGAACCCAGCCAATCGCTTCCTGACACTCAACCCTACATTAAACCCCGATGGTGCGGGTTTTATCGATTTAGGTTTGGGGTCCTCCGTGAACGAAGCGCCTCAAAATGGCAAGTTTAGAACGCCAACCCTACGCAATGTCAATAATACAGCGCCCTATATGCATAATGGTGTATTCGCCACACTGACCGAAGTGGTTAACTTTTATAATAGACGTGACGTTGACGGCATCGTGCCAGAAGTGAATCAAAACAGAAATAATGGGGGCAATATTGGTGAACTGGGTCTGACTACTGACGAAGTCCAGGATTTGGTGGCCTTCATGGAAACTCTGTCGGACAACTAGCGCATTGTTGGGTAAGACAAAGGTCCGAAAACCGTTACCAGCATAATAACCCGACCGATCGTTGTGCTGGTAGCCACAGGCTCCGCGAAAATAAAAAAACCACGACACTCTTGTCTCAAATCTATATCATTTAGCTTGATAAATCATCACCAAATAAATATTTTAATACCTTCATAAATTTTTATAATAGCTTGAATATATTAGAGACTGTGCTGCATGACCACTATTTCAGACCCCGATCACCTGGCTCGGTTAGAGTCAGAAAGCATTCACATCATACGAGAGGTTGCCGCCGAATTTCGTAACCCCGTAATGCTTTATTCCATCGGCAAGGACTCTGCCGTGATGTTGCACCTGGCAATGAAAGCATTCGCGCCCGGTAAACCTCCCTTCTGTTTGCTGCACGTTGACACCACCTGGAAGTTTCAGGAAATGATTCGGTTTCGCGATGAAACGGTTAAACGACTAGGGCTTGATTTAATCGTTCACGTCAACCAGGACGGCGTGGATCGAGGTATAGGCCCGATAACACACGGATCAAAATTACACACCGATGTGATGAAAACCGAAGCTCTCAAACAAGCGCTGAATCAACATGGTTTTGATGCTGCGTTTGGCGGTGCTCGTCGAGACGAAGAGAAATCTCGTGCCAAAGAACGCATCTTTTCTTTCAGGTCGAAAACGCATCGCTGGGACCCCAAAAGCCAGCGGCCTGAATTATGGAACTTGTACAACACGCGCATAGCCTATGGCGAGAGTGTTCGCGTATTCCCCATATCAAACTGGACCGAACTCGATATATGGCAATATATCCTCCGTGAGAATATACCCATCGTGCCGCTTTACTTCTCGGCCAAACGACCGATCGTTAAACGCGATGGTGTGTTGCTCATGCGCGATGACGAACGCTTACCATTAGAGCCAGATGAAATTGCTCAGGACATGCAGGTACGCTTTCGAACATTGGGTTGTTATCCATTAACCGGTGCCGTCGAATCATCGGCTACTACTGTCTCAGCTATTATCCTTGAGCTACTTCAAAGCCGATCATCTGAACGTGAAGGCCGTTTGATCGATAATGACCAGATTGGATCAATGGAAAAGAAAAAACAGGAAGGTTATTTCTAATGAATAATTCGACTCAAAATAAGATTTTCGATCAAAACATCGACACCTTTCTAGCATCCCAGGATGTGAAGGACCAATTACGCTTTATAACCTGTGGTTCGGTCGACGACGGTAAATCAACCCTGTTGGGACGATTGTTATACGATTCCAAAACGGTGTTCGAAGATCAAATTTCAGTGACTGAAAACGAAAGCCGAAAATACGGCACGCAAGGTGACGATGTCGACCTTGCGCTGCTGGTTGACGGGCTACAGGCCGAGCGAGAACAAGGCATTACTATCGACGTCGCTTATCGTTACTTCGAAACCGATAAGCGTAAATTCATCGCAGCCGATACACCTGGCCACGAGGAATATACCCGCAATATGGCAACCGGCGCTTCTACTGCTGATGTTGCCGTCATCCTTATCGACGCTTGTCGCGGTATGCTCACCCAAACTCGTCGTCATAGCTATATAGTATCGTTACTTGGCATTAAGCATATTATTCTGGCCGTGAATAAAATGGATTTGGTCGACTACGCACAAAATCGCTTCGACGAAATAGTGGCTGAGTACACCGAGTTCGCTAGCCAGCTTAATTTCGACATCATGCATTTTATACCGCTATCAGCACTGAGCGGCGACAACGTGTTTACCCCCCAGAAACATATGTCGTGGTATTCAGGTTCAACCCTGATCGACCTGCTCGAAACCATACCCGTGCACCATAACAAAAAAAATCAAAGCTTTCGTTTACCTGTGCAATGGGTTAATCGACCAAACTCCGAGTTTCGTGGTTTTAGTGGCAGCATTGCGTCAGGAGAAATCAGCACCGGCATGACTGTCGTAGCCAGTTTGTCTGGACGGTCAACCAAGGTAAAGCAAATTATCGGCCCTTCCGGTGAAGTGGCGTCAGCCACCAGTGGCCAGGCAGTGACCTTGGTCATGGAAGACGAAATTGATATTAGTCGTGGCGACATCATTGCACTAGAAGACAGCCAGCCCGAAGTCGCCGATCAATTTGCGGCCCATATCATCTGGATGGACCCAGAGGCGATGCTGCCTGAGCGTACCTATGTTATTCGCTTTACCACCACTAGCGCTACTGCCCAAATTACCGATTTAGTACACAAGATTGATGTCAATACGCTAGAAGAACTGGCGGCCAAAAAGCTCGAGCTGAACGAAGTAGGCTATTGCAAACTGGCACTCGACAAAGCCGTTGCCTTTGATGCTTACAAGGACAATCGACAAACAGGTGCCTTCGTATTAATAGATCAATACAGCAATGTCACAGTTGGCGCTGGCATGATCGATTTTGCGTTACGCCGAGCGAGCAATATCGGTTGGCATAATATGCAAATCGACAAATCGGTGCGCGCTGCGGTTAACAATCAAAAGCCCTGTGTTGTCTGGTTTACTGGTTTTTCTGGCTCGGGTAAATCGAGCATTGCCGACCACCTTGAACAAAAGTTACACGAAGCAGGTAAACGCACTTATCTACTCGATGGCGATAACGTTCGATTTGGACTAAATAAGGATTTAGGATTTACCGATCAGGATCGAGTCGAGAATATTCGTCGCGTAGCCGAGGTCGCCAAGTTAATGGTCGATGCAGGATTGATTGTGCTCGCATCATTCATATCGCCCTTTAGGTCAGAGCGCCGAATGGCCAGAGAATTATTCGATGACGATGAATTCGTTGAGGTATACGTCGATACGCCATTGGCAATATGCGAGCAACGTGATCCCAAAGGCCTCTACAAAAAAGCGCGGGCGGGAGAGTTGAAAAACTTTACCGGTATTGACTCCGACTACGAACCACCCGAGCTGGCCGAAGTCGTATTAAAAAGTGGCGAGTTTGATGCCGATACGCTAGCGGATGAGCTGGTTGAATATTTGGTATCTAAAGGGGAGCCATCAATTCTAAACTAATAGAAGCGAACGCATCCGATCAAGGATTGATTGGATGCACGTCATCTCAGCCAACCCACTCCCGTTATTGCTTTTTCTGTTTGCCTTGCTGTTCATCAAGATGCTTATCTAACAATTGGGCCGATGCAATGGATAAAATGCAATACGCTAGAAAGTAGTAAAACCCAGGCATAAATCGAGCATCCAGTGAGAACAGCGTTTCGGTATGTTGAGTCGCGTTAGCTGCCAAATAGGCCACAATAATCGCCACCACAAATACATCAGCCATCGACCACTTTGAAATCATATTCTTGATTTTATCCACTGTGTGCAAATTCTTATTCTGCCGAGTCACTGCCGAGGCCAACATTAACAAACACTTTAAGACTGGAACCACTATGCTAAATAGACCTATTAACAACGCCACTAACAATTGATCCGCGTCATAGAGCTCGCGTATCGTACCCGCAATACTCCGAGTTTTCTCATAAGCTTGTAGCTCACCCGAAATGTCGAGTTGACTGACCAACTGTTCCGAAATAGACACCATAAAGGTTGGCACACTTGGCTCACTTGCCAATGTTTGCACGCCCAAATCGACCAATGCTGCCTTATCCACAGTGCCAGTGAGCGAGAGGATGGGTTGTGTAACCCCTGGAATCAAAAAAACCAATGCTATTAGCATTAGTAAGATGCCTACTTTCTGTCTCATATACTTTTTGCCTATTATTTCGAGATCATGAGTTTAACGCCTAACAAATCAAACGTGTAAAATGATTGACCAAGTCAAACCCATATAGTCTATAGGTAGCACCAGCTTACGTGGCATGAATAAAGCAGATTTGCGATTCGCCCAATTTAAGCGTTAAATTAGGACATAGATATTCAATATACGAGACTGCGACTATGACTAAATTTGTTGAACTAAAAACCCCCATTGGGGAAGTGGTTTATATCAATCCGGAATTAGTGACCATGCTGAAAGACAAGGATGAAGTGACTCATATACATTTTTCACCCGACAACAACGGCCCAAGTTTTGTCGCGGTACTGATGCCCACCCGAGAGGTAGCCGATTTACTGTCAGCGAGTTAATGCCTTATAGCCTGCTTAGCTTGGGAACACCTTCCTATTCGAATAAATAGTCTCCATGCCCTGCTCTGGATGGTCAGGTACCATTTGAGATAAAACCAATGACATCACCGCGATGCCAGCACCCACAATAAACACTAATGCCGGTGAAAAAATCCAAACAAGTCCCAAAGCAAATGGCAAAATCACAGCTGCAATATGATTAATCGAAAATGAAACTCCCGCGGTCGATGCCATATCAGCAGGATCAGCTATTTTTTTAAGGTAAGTCTTCAACGCTATCGCCATCGCAAAGAAGATATGATCGAGGATATAAAGCAACGAAACGAATATCACGCTATCCGCTATGGCATAACAGCTAAAAATTATGACTAGGCCGACATATTCCAGTGTCAGAATCTTCCTCTCTCCCCAGATACTAACCAATCGTCCAATACGAGGAGCCAAATAGATTGTCAGTACACCATTCACCAAAAATAATATCGCCATCTCACCAACACTAAAATGAAATTTTTCCACCATCAAAAATCCCGCAAACACGACGAAAATCTGGCGCCGAGCCCCTGATAGGAATGTCAGTAGGTAATACAACCAGTAGCGTTTACGAAGAATGATTTTCTTGTGCTGTTCAGCTTCCCCTTTAAAGTGAGGGAATTTAAAGTACATAAAACAAGCAATCATAACCGTTAGCCCACCTCCTATAAGGTAAACCCAGCGATAGCCCATATTTAAACCATCCATTAAAGCAAACAACGCCGCAAAAACGATTAACCCAGTGAAGGAACCAACCGCAATTTGCCGACCCATCACTACGGGCAAGCGATCACGACTCACTAATTGCAACGAGAGTGATTGTTGGATCGTTTCCGCATAGTGATATCCCATCGACATCAAAACAGTCGTGAAATACAAACCCATAATTGAAGGCAAAAAACCAGTGATTGCGGTGCCAATGCCTAACGCGATCAGGGCAAGAAATGCAACGGTTTGCTCTCTGATGATCAGTAATAGAAAGATAACGCCAAAGGCGATGAAGCCAGGAACTTCGCGCAAGCTTTGCAATATTCCAATTTCGACACCGGTGAATGCAACCTGTTCGATCGCAAAGTTATTAATCAGTGCCTGCCAAGTCGCAAACGATAAAGGCACAGCAGCAGAGAATAAATAGAGCAAAATTTCAGGTCGTTGGAAGTACTGTTTAAACATAATGACTGATGCTATTTGTTGGCTCCTTAATCATTATCTAGAGAGCGAATTTAGAGGGCTTGAGAGTAGCATAGAAAATATTATTGGAAGACTCGCTTTAGGGTTAAAACAGTATTTTATTATCGTGTAGACTCCTGCGATGGATACATTCATTTATGGTTTTTCCCTTGGCTTTTCGCTGATCCTTGCTATTGGTTCGCAAAATGCTTTCGTTCTGAAACAAGGTTTAAAAGGTGAGCACTTACTACTGGTGTGCCTTATATGCGCGGCCTCGGATGCGATCTTGATCCTAATTGGCGTCAGCGGTTTTCATGTGCTTGTTTCAAACTACCCAGCCGTTGTTTCTATCGCACGTTATGGCGGGGCTATCTTTCTACTCGTTTACGGTCTTCGAAGTTTCTATAATGCCTGGCATTCATCATCCGCGCTGAATCCCAGCGACATAGTGAGCAATAGCTGGATGAAGTCTGCCCTTACTTGCCTTGCTTTTACTTGGCTAAACCCACATGTCTATTTGGATACGGTTGTGTTGCTCGGTTCGATATCAGCGCAATTTGGAAACGAACTAGTCTATTTCACCACGGGTGCAATCACCGCCTCGTTTATCTTCTTTTTTACATTGGGCTATGGCGCTCAATTGCTTCGGCCTATATTTGCCCAAGCACGATCCTGGCAAATACTTGAGGTATTGATTGGCTGTATTATGTGGGCTATTGCAGCCAAACTTTTATTTATGTAATAACAGGCCTAACCCCAATCTATATCTGTACAACCATTAAATTTTGAAAATAAATTAATGGCATTAGCAAACGCCTGTGTGAAATCCTCATCGGGTATAAAATCAGTTTCGTAATGTATCGACTTTATTTGAAACACACGTTGCTTTCGGTGTGCTTTACAATCAGCGCGGGCGACGAATTGGTCGCCATAGAGTATGGGTAAACAGAAGTAGCCAAACTGTCGTTTTGGAGCCGGAACGTAGCACTCGATTAGATAGTTAAATTGAAAAATATCTTGACCACGTTGACGTTGGATAATGGCGTTATCAAAGGGCGATAAGATTCGAACGGTTTTATTTGACCTTGGAGCGGGCTTGTCTAGCAACTCGGGCAAGGCATACATGACGTTATCATTGTCGAGGTTGAGCTTTAAAACTAGACCATCCTCTAACTTAGCCTGCAGTCGTGCATCAATTGCATTTCTAAGGGGCTTGCCTTTGCGCAGGTACGCCATCGACTTAGCTGTTGCAAAACCGTGCCCCCGAATCGTGCTGTCGATCAAATAATCGGCATATTCATCAAAGGATGGCTCGGTTGTATCAACCCAGTCGGGTATGATCCTTTCGGGTAAATCATAAACCTTTTGGAAACCTTCTCGCCTAGTGACCATTAACTCGCCTTGCATAAACAGTTGTTCGAGCGCTCGTTTGGCCGGCTTCCAGTCCCACCATTCTTTTTTGTTTTTCCTGGTATCTTCAAAATCACGGGCCAACAGAGCGCCCTCCTGTTGTACTCGACGAAGAACTTGCTGGATTAGATTTTTGTCGCAATCGTCAAACCAGTGTCGATCCCCATTGGCTTGTTTCATTCGTGGCAAAGAAAATCGATAATCCTTCATGGGTAACCAAGCAGCAGCATGAGACCAGTATTCGAATAATTGGCGCTCAGCCACTAACTCTGTGAGGTATTCGGTTTGGTAATTGGAAACGCGGGACCAAAGCACATGATGGTGGGCACGCGCCACTACGGAGATGGTATCAATTTGAACATAGCCAATTTGTTCAATCGCGCGCAGGGTTGCTTGTTTACCGCGACCAAAAGAATCAGCTTTTAGAATTCCTTGCTGATTAAGCGTGATGCGCCGGAGTTTTCCGGCTGATGGGGTATTGCTCGGGTTAGTCGAGCGACTCAACCGAAACGTTGATCAAGAAAACGATTGATGATCGTTGACTCGTACATCCATTCTATCGAGCCATCGTCTTTCACAATGCGTAAACAGGGCACTTGGTATTTACCACCTTCGCCAATAAGCTCTTGATTCCAATGAGGATCATTTCTCGCATCGCGAGTTTCTATGTTCAATCCAAGTCGATGGATAGCCCGACGGGTCTTAATACAAAAAGGACATTGATTGAAATGATAGAGGCTCATGTTAGCCGTATTTTCGTCCAACTTTTTGCGCTGTTCAGCTGTGAAAATTGGTGCTTTTGGCAATGTAACCCAGTTAATTAGGATGATAATTTGGGCCAAAGGCCAACGGATTAGACGGAAAAAGTATTTCATAGTTTCGAAAGTTAGTTTAAAGAAAAATGCATGTGAATAGTCCCACATCAGACATACAACTGAAGTGAAAGTTTTATACCAAGGCTAGGTTTTGGTGTGGCCTTACGGTTTTGATCAAAAATAATTGATGAACGTGATTTTGCGTCATTTCGCCTCAATTCGCCAAGGTTTTTATACCTTACTGAGGATAGATTGGTTTATATAATGAAAAATACCGATGTCAGTTAGCCGACAGCTATTGACTGAGCGCGTCTCGGTTTAAAGTAATAATTGCGTGCTTAGCACAGTTAATATACTGTTTCGCTCCAAACCTAATTTGATCAAAGTCGCCGTTTAGGCCATAGCAACATACCGTTGAAGCAAACAGAAGAAACACATGAAAACAAAATTGATAACCGCACTAATTTTACTATGTAGCTTATTCTTATCGGGCTGCGCATCACTCGACGGCCCTACTGATTCGAGTGACCCTTTCGAAAGCTATAACCGCAGTATGAACTCGTTCAACAACAACGTTGATCGCTATGTATTGAAACCAGTCGCCAAGGGATACGACGCCATTACACCGTCACCCGTACAAAAAGGTGTCAGCAATTTCTTCAATAACCTAGATGATGTTTTGGTCATATTTAATGATCTGTTTCAATTCAAACTTTTACACCTTGCGTCCGATACCGGGCGTTTACTCGTCAATAGTACCGTTGGCCTTTTTGGAATAATTGATTGGGCGTCCGATATTGGATTAGAAAAACGTAATGAGGATTTCGGTCAAACACTAGGGTATTGGGGCGTACCAAGCGGGCCATACCTCATTCTACCTTTCTTTGGACCCAGCACCGTTCGTGATGCTGGCGGCCGGTTGGTAGATAGCTCTTACCTTGACCCGATTAACAACGAAGTAGAAGAACAATGGATTTATCCAAACCGTGACGTAAATACTGCTACAGGCTTGACCATTGCCAACGTCATCAATATTCGCACGGGTTTCTTGAAAGCTGAAGGTATCTTGAGTCAAGCGGCACTCGACCCATACATTTATGTACGCGAGGCATTTTTACAGCGACGTAATAGCCTGGTTCATGATGGCAACCCACCTATTGATAGTGATTGGGATGACGATGCACTGTTTGACGAAGACGATATATTCGAAGACTAGCGTCTAGAGCTTGGCTTTTCGATTGGTTATTGTTGTTTTATTGGTTAGAATGCACGGCACAAAAAATCAACTTTGTGCCGTCATCCGAGCATCCCCAAGACTTCAAATTTGGCACTAATCAATTGCCAGACCTAACCCACCCCAAGGAAAAAATTCATTCATGTGGTTCAAAAACTTACAACTCTACCGTTTTACTCAACCTGTCGAATTAACCGCTGAATTGATTGCGGAGCAACTGTCCGAACACCGCTTCGAACCTTGTGGTAGTCAAGAACTCAGTCGTGCTGGCTGGGTGTCACCTTTGGGTCGACACAGTGACGAACTAGTACACGAGTCTAATGGCTATTTCATGGTTTGCTCCAAACGTCAGGATAAGATATTACCGTCGTCTGTCGTTAATGACTTTCTCGAAGAGCAGGTGCAGGAGATTGAATCAGCTGAATCGCGTAAAGTCTCTCGAAAGGAACGCAGCTCAATAAAAGAAGAAGTGATTTTCAGCTTAATGCCCAAGGCGTTCCCTCGTTCTTCGCTACAATTCGCTTATATTTCATTGCGCGATAGCCTGTTGGTCATCAATGCTTCTTCAGAAAAACGCGCCGAGGATTTAATTCATGACTTACGCGAAGCGCTTGGATCATTACCCTTAATCCCGCTAGCGGCTAAAAATTTAACCATAGACTTGATGACCCAGTGGGTTAATAGTGGAGCGCTAAGCGATAATTTCGAACTCGGCGAAGAGTGCGAACTACGAGACAATGCCGACGTTAGTGGCGTTATTCGCTGTAAAAACCAAAATTTGAGCAGCGATGAAATTCTTAATCATCTAAAGACAGGCATGCACGTCAGCAAACTTGCGTTAAGCTGGAACGAGCGTGTTGAATTTGTATTAGATGAAAAAATGGCGGTTAAACGATTACGCTTTAGTGACCTGGTTCAGGAAAAGGCAGACGAAGCCGAAGTAGATGATGTCGCAGGCCAGTTTGATGTAGACTTCACGATAATGACATCGGAACTATCACAGTTCGTAAAAGCTTTAATGTCTGCGTTGGGTGGCGAGACTGAATCGGCTAACCAGTAATTTCATCAACATTGATTAGTAGTTTCCCATAATAGGGTTCCATGTCTGTCACGACCCAAGCTGTTATCGAGCGGGTCGTGATTGATGGCGGATTTTTCATTCGACCCTGAAAGCATAATAATGGCTCAACAGACTAAATGCCCTTAGGTATGATTTCGGATATTATGGTCATACCGACAACCTATCGAACTACTTTTTCCAAAAAAGCAACTTAGGCGTTAATGATGGCAGGCGGATGGGCACCAGATGGAGCCGTACAAGAACAGATTGACGCTAGTGTAGAAGATGCGGTTCAGCAGGTTCGCAGTCAGTTATCCAAGGGGCCTGGGTTAGAAAACTGTGAAAACTGTGATGCCGCTATCCCTCTAGCCCGACGTCAGGCAATCCAAGGCGTGCGTTTATGCGTCACCTGCCAATCTGAACAGGATGCACAACGCAACCAACAAGGCAATTTTAATCGACGCGGTAGTAAAGACAGCCAACTGAGGTAGTACCCTTATTTAACCTTTAGGGTAACGTCCCTTACGTGCTCTGTTGGGATAACCGTCCTTATCTACCTGTAGTGACCACGACACAACCGCCAAACCCACCTTGCTCTACCAGTTGATGAGACATTGCTATATCGGTCATCGGCAACACATGGGCGATGCGATGTTGGAATGCATTGCTCTCAAGTTTCGCGTTAATATCCGTAATCGCAGCCTGTTTTGCTTGCTCTGGCATGGCGTAAACAATGACCAATCTAATGGTCAAATCCAAGAACATCATTTGCACAAAAGGTAGCTGCGGTTGTTTTACCTGTGTCGATGAGTAGCTGGCTATGGTGCCACTGGTGGCGATAATTTTAAGCACCTCGGGTAAGTTAGCGCCAAACTCGACATCGATCACTCGATCAATTTTCTCGCCATTGGTAAACAATAGTACGTTCTCGCTCCAGCTGTCTTGTCGATGGTTCACCACACAATCAGCCCCAATGGCTTCGCAGGTTGCCTTATCAGCATCGTTGCTAGCCGTTGCTATCACTCTGGCACCCGCTTGTTTTGCCCATTGGATCGCATAATAGCCGACGCGCCCTGCACCGCCGGTCACTAAAACTGTTTTTCCTTCAACAGACCCGTCGCTGAAAACGCAGCGATGTGCCGTCATGACAGGAATACCCAGACAAGCGCCTATTTCAAATGATGTATTATCAGGCAGTTTTACCGCTCGGTTTGAATCGACCGTGACATATTCAGCAGCCGTTCCAAAGCGTCGACCATACTGTGCTTGATAAACCCAGACACGTTCGCCTACTCTGAGTGCTGGTACACCGTCGCCTACAGCTTCGATAATACCGGCGCCATCACTGTGCGGGATAACTAAACCGCCATCCAGTAGATTAGGAAAAGCCCCGGCGCGCTTTTTGACATCAGATGGATTGACACCACTGGTAGCCAACCGTATTAATACTTCACCGGCATTTGGTTTTGGCTTTTCCAGCTCGCCAATTTTTAAAACATCGGTGGACTCACCAAATGATTCAAACCAAGCTGCCTGCATTTTTGTGTCGTTTATAGTGTCATTCATATTTGGAGGTTCCTATTTATATCGTTTCAAGGGCGTCGCTAACAATAGTGATCGTTAATCTAACCAATTCGACAGTCCTTCAGTATGGCCATCGACACTGAGTGATTGTCCTGAAATATTAGCACCCAAGTCTGAGCTAATGAAGGTTGCCATATTGGCGATATCCTGCGCACTGACAAACTTTCGCAGTGAACTTTGGCGCTGATAAACATCGCGTATTTCATTGGGCTGCATACCACGCTCCATTGCGTCTCTTTCAATCACGCCATCAATTCTTGGCCCTTCGACACAACCGGGGCAAATGGCATTCACTCTGATTGTAAAAGGCCCTAGTTCCATTGCCCAGGTTTTAGTCAGGCCAATAATCGCCCATTTGGCCGCTGCATAAGGTGATCTCAATGGTGTTCCAAATAATCCGGCATTAGATGACATATTAATAATAGATCCACCACCGGACAGCTTCAATAGTGGTACAGCCAAACGAGTCACTAGAAAGGTGCCTCGCAAATCTACCGCAAGCGTCCGATCCCAATCGTCTATTTCGACATCTTCTATTGCGGCTGTCGCACCTGATATTCCGGCATTGTTGACCAGAATATCGAGGCGACCGTGCTGTTTTTTTAAGTCGATGAACAATGACTCGACCTGTTTTGCTTCGGAGACATCGCAAACGCTTGTGGTTAATGCTGGATGTTTATCACGACATTCATCCAACATTGACGGCGAGATATCGCAGGTATGAACCCTGGCTCCAAGCGCCAAGTAAGCCTCGACAATCGTTCGACCTATGCCCGACCCACCAGCCGTGACCAATACTACTTTATCGCACAATGAACCTGCTTGATTGACTTCCATAATAATTTTCACCATTTCACTTTTTGGCGCACTGTAAACCAATGCTACAGATATTTGCAAAGATAATTTCGAAGTAACAGGTGTTTGGTCGAATATTAATTGTACCCACGCTCTAAGGCTCGTTATAATTCCGTGCTTATATTCGTTTTCTAATTCAATTGGCTGGGCACGGGACATGGCATTATTTTCAGGATCACTGGTAGCGATGGTAACCCCGTTTCGCAATGGAAAGCTCGACGAGGACGCTCTACGTCGGCTAACTCACTGGCACATCGAACAAGGCACCGATGGTTTAGTACCCGTCGGCACTACAGGTGAATCACCTGCATTGAGCAGCGTCGAGCATAAACGTATTGTCGAAATCGTCGTCACTGAGGCGGCTGGTCGAGTACCGGTTGTGGCTGGTGCGGGTTCAAACAATCCAATCGAGGCCATTGAATACAGCTTACATGCTGAGGAAGTGGGCGCAGATGGTTTGCTTCATGTGGCTGGTTATTACAATCGTCCAAAGCAACCTGGCCTTTATGCTCATTTCAAAATGGTGCATGACGCATCTAACCTACCGATTATTCTATACAACATTCCACCGCGCGCTATTGTCGACATAGAAGTCGAAACAATGGCTAAGCTGGCTGAATTACCGCGCATTGTTGGTGTTAAAGATGCCACCTGTGATTTGTCTCGTCCGTTGCAGGAAAGAATGCTCATCAAATCTGCATTCACTTGGTTATCCGGAGAGGATGCTACCGCAGTGGCCTATAATGCTGGCGGTGGTAATGGCTGTATCTCGGTAACGGCCAATGTGGCACCAGCGCTTTGCGCTCTAATGCAAAAAGCCTGTACAGAAGGCGACTTTGTAAAAGCCCTAACTATACAAGATGACCTAATGGCATTGCATTCCACCTTGTTCGCAGAACCAAGCCCAGCGGGTGCCAAGTACGCTGTATCGAGACTAGGTCTTTGTGGTGAGGATTGTCGCGTGCCCGTCATGCCGTTATCAAACGAGGCTAAGAAGAGCATCGATGCGGCGATGGATAGCTTAGGCCTATTGTCTTAAGCAGCTTAACTGGCTTGGCTGATTAGACTAATTAACTTGCCTGGCTGAACCAGAGCTGACACCTATGAACCGTGATCTTTCCTTGTTATACCCCTACCCGTTCGAGAAGCTGGCGGAATTAAAGCGTGGGCTAACGCCGCCGGCTAATTTGAGCCATATCGCTTTGTCTATCGGTGAGCCACAGCACGCTGCCCCACAGTTTGTGGTGGATAACTTGATCGAGAACATGCATCAACTGTCTAACTATCCAAGCACCAAAGGCAAAGTAGAGCTGCGTCAAACAATCGCAAGCTGGGTTTCGAATCGATTTAACATTGATTCAAAACTGGTTGATCCTGAGAAGCATGTTTTGCCTGTCACCGGTACACGCGAAGCACTGTTCGCCATCGCACAATGTTTGATTGATCGAACGGCTAAAAGTCCGTTGGTGCTCATGCCCAATCCGTTTTATCAAATTTACGAAGGGGCAGCTATTCTGGCCGGTGCCACACCGCACTACCTGAATTGTATCGAAGCGAATGGTTACCTACCCGACCTGGATGCCATCACTACTCAGCAATGGCAAGACTGCCAACTCATGTACATTTGCACCCCAGGTAACCCTACTGGTGCAGTGATGAGTCAAGCCTATCTACAACAACTCATATCACTCTCACAAAAACACGATTTTGTAATCGTCAGTGATGAATGTTACGCCGAAATTTACTTCGACGAAAACCAACCACCACCAGGCCTATTAGGGGCAGCGGCCGACATGGGGCTAACTGATCTCGACAGATGTTTGGTTTTTCATAGTCTATCGAAGCGATCTAACCTGCCCGGTTTACGCTCTGGATTTGTTGCCGGTGATGCCAAAATTATTGCCAAATTTTTACTCTATCGAACCTACCACGGTAGCGCGATGCCGCCAGCCACTCAGTCTGCCAGCATTGCGGCTTGGAGCGACGAGAGCCATGTTGTCAAAAACCGTAACCTTTACCGCGAAAAGTTCGACTGCGTTTTATCGATACTCTCAAATGCACCCTCAAGCACACTCGCAAACACACTCCAACCAACGAGACCACAGGCTGGATTCTATTTGTGGGTGACAACGCCCATCCCTGATACCGAATTTGCAGTTCGGCTTTATGCTGAACAAAATATTACCGTATTGCCTGGCAGTTTGTTGTCGCGTGATACTGATGAAGGCAACAATCCAGCCCAGAATCCAGGAATGAACAAAATACGCATGGCTCTAGTCGCACCGTTCGAAGAGTGTCAGGATGCCGCTAACCGAATCAATACCCTTTTATCCAAACTTTAGGAGAAATCTATGTCTGATCTTCAACAAACCATTGAAGCTGCTTTTGAAAACCGTGCTGACATTACACCGTCAAATGTATCGGCCGACATCAAACAAGCTGTTACCGCAGCTATCGAAATGCTTGATTCTGGTGCTGCACGAGTCGCCGAGCCAACCGACAGCGGCTGGCACGTCAACGAATGGTTGAAGAAGGCGGTTTTACTGTCGTTTCGAATCCACGAAAATCAAGTCATGGCGGGTGGTTCAACTCAGTATTACGACAAGGTTGACTCTAAATTTGCCCAGACCACACCAGCAGAATTCGCCGCTAGCGGTGTGCGCGTTGTACCACCAGCAATGGCTCGTAAAGGATCATATATTGCATCGGGCGTGGTATTAATGCCGTCTTACGTCAATATCGGTGCTTATGTAGATAGCGGCACGATGGTAGACACTTGGGCGACTGTCGGCTCTTGCGCGCAGATTGGTAAGAACGTTCACCTATCCGGCGGTGTTGGAATTGGTGGCGTGCTCGAACCTTTGCAAGCATCACCCACTATTATCGAAGACAATTGTTTTATCGGTGCGCGCTCTGAAGTAGTCGAAGGCGTCATCGTCGAGAAAAACTCAGTGATTTCAATGGGTGTATACATCGGTCAAAGTACCAAAATATTCAACCGTGCAACGGGTGAAGTCAGTTATGGTCGTATCCCTAGTGGTTCGGTTGTTGTCTCGGGCAACTTACCGTCTGCTGATGGTTCCTGCAGCCTTTACTGTGCTGTTATCGTCAAGCAGGTTGATGAAAAAACGCGCTCTAAGGTGGGCATTAACGAGTTGCTTAGGAACATTGATTAAGGCTGTTGCTTAGGAATATTGACTACGCTACCAACCAAAAGTTAAATGATCAAACATGACTGACACTGTCACTATTTATGGTATCGCTAACTGCGACACCATCAAGAAAGCCAAACAATGGCTCACCCAACGTGAGCTTGCGTTTGAATTTCACGACTATAGAAAACAAGGGCTCGACCCCGCATTACTGCGCAATTGGGTGAATGAGTTGGGTTGGGAAGTATTGATAAACAAACGAGGCACAACATGGCGACAATTATCAGACACTGTGAAGAACAACGTCGATAATGAATCAGCCATTGCGATTATGCTCGAAAACCCTGCTATTATTAAACGACCCCTGTTAGTTAAGGGAGACGAGCGTCATGTCGGTTTTAGTGACGCCAACTATAACCATATTTTTGAGTCGCATTGAATAACAAATGGAATCTGAAACTTTAAAATTACTCAAGTCATTGATCGCTATACCATCGGTGACACCGAACGATCTCGGTTGTCAGAAATTACTGATTGATCGCCTAGCCGCCATTGGTTTCGAATGTGAAACCATGCAATTTGGCGACGTCACCAATCTGTGGGCAAGACGAGGCAGCAGTGCACCGCTATTCGCTTTTGCTGGACACACCGATGTAGTACCGACCGGCCCTGTTGAGGAATGGGATAGCGACCCTTTTACACCCGTAGTGCGCGATGGTTTGTTATTCGGACGAGGCACTGCCGACATGAAGTCTGGCATTGCAGCAATGGTAACAGCCTGCGAACGCTTCGTGACCGACCACTCGGATCATACTGGCTCGATTGCATTTTTGATTACCAGCGATGAAGAAGGGCCTGCCAAAAATGGCACGGTTAAAGTCATTGAAACCCTCGAAGCCCGCGATGAGAAAATCGACTGGGCGTTAGTTGGCGAACCTTCGAGCTCCAAGCAATTAGGCGATACAGTCAAAAATGGTCGCCGTGGCTCACTCGGTGCCGTGCTAAATGTTCGTGGCATTCAAGGTCATGTTGCCTATCCGCAATTAGCCGATAACCCAATCCACAAAGTGCTTCCCGCGCTCAACCAACTCAGCGCCGTACACTGGGATGATGGAAACGAATTTTTTCCACCAA